>DASSSJ010000119.1:0-6581 GCA_035708485.1 Anaeromyxobacter sp.
GGCTCGTGCGGGCGCGCTAGGGCGTCTTCGCCGGGGACGTGCCGGGCTCGGCCGGGGCCGCGGCCGGGGCCGGGGTCGGGGTCGGGGTCGGGGTCGGGGTCGGGGTCGGGGTCGGGGGCGCGGTCGGGGTCGCGGGCGCGGGCGCGGTCGTGCCCTCCGCCGCCGCCGGGGCCTTCGCCGGCGCGGGCCGCTGCACGAGCACCGGCCCCGGCTCCTCGGGGAAGCAGCGGAGCGGGCCGAGGTCGGTGATGGGCGGCGACTCGGGGACGGTGAGCGTCACGCGGCAGCGCCCGCCGCTCCACTCCGCCTCGGCCCGGTGCGTGCCCGCCGGCACCGCCTCGAGGTAGAAGCGCCCGTCGCCGCCGATCGGCGAGGAGAAGCCCGCCGACGCGACGCGGACCCTCAGCTCGCCGTAGGCGGGGGGGACCTCCGGGCCGGAGACGAGGAGCGCGCCCTCGACGGCGCGGAGCGGCTCGACGGCGAAGCGGGTGACGACGCCGCCCCGCAGGGCGGGCGCGGCGAGCAGCTCGGTCGGGCCGATCTGGTACTCGACCGGCACGTCGACGTCGGCGATCGAGATCCGGTTTCCGTAGTAGGGGAGCAGGCGCGGGAGGAACAGGTCGCCGTGGGAGTCGGTGCGGCCGATCTCCTGACCCTCGGCGAAGCCGCGGACCTCCGGGACGCCGACGCGCATGAGGCCGTAGCCGTCCTGCACCGGGCGCGTCAGGAAGAGCCGGTCGCCGATGAACACGACGCCGCCAGCGACCATGGCTGTGCCGACGCCCGACTCCGCGATCCGGTCGTACTGGAGCTCGTAGCGGCCGTGGTCCCACTGCGCCTGGAAGAGCCCGTTCACCGACTCGCCGGCGGGACCGGTGCCCGTCCTCGCCCGGTAGCCATAGCCGGTGCCGGCGGGGAGGCCGCGCTGCACGCCCGCGTGGACGCTCGACCCGCCGCGGTGCGCCTGCAGCGTCGTGTCCGCCATCGAGACCGGCGCGAACGCCCAGGACAGGGTGGCGAAGAGATCGTACGAGGCGCCGCGCCCGGGCGCCTTGCTCCGGCTGCCGGTCACGCCGAGGGTGAGGTTGCGCGCCACGCCGACGTCGGTGCGCGCCGCGAGGAGGTCGGAGGTGCCGAGGTCGCGGCGGTCGAACAGCGAGTAGCTGAGGCCCACGCTCACCCGCCGCGCGACGGGAGCGCCGGCGTAGACGCTCGTCTGGACGCGCGCGCGGTCGTCGTCGGCCGAGAGCCCGGCGTGCGCGTACCGGTCGCCGAGGAGCCGGACGAGGACGCCGCCGCCGAACCGGCGCGCGACGAAGCTGTAGCCGGCGGACGCCGCGGCGTCGGCGGTGCCGCCCTCGATGCTCGCCGCCGCCTCGAGCTCGAGCGTGCCGAAGGGGAGCCCGATCGTCGCGGACGGACCGCCCGACACCATGCCCTCCGCGCCGTCGAGGCGCCCGCCGAGCGTGAGGGCGTCGGTGAGCCCCTGGCGGTGGCGCCCGACGAGGACCGGACCGCCGTAGGTGTTGCTGTCGCGGCCGAAGCGGACGCGCCGGAAGCCCAGCGCGTACGAGTAGTCGGAGAGGCCGGGCGCGAGGAGGCCGGGCGTGTAGTAGTACTGCCAGCTCAGGACCTCGGTGCGGCCGAAGGAGTCGCGCAGCACGGTCTGGACGTTGCCGGCGCCGGCGGTGACGGGGAGGTTCGTCACGTCGTAGCCGCCCGGCGCGACCGGCACCTGCTTCGTGAGGACGCCGTTCACGTAGACGTCGAGGGTGGAGGGGGTCGAGGCGAAGCCGGAGAGCTGCGGGAGCGGCGCCCGGATGAAGTACGGGTCGAGGCCGTACTCGCGCGCGACCGAGACGCCGCCGAGGAGGACGCCGCCGCCGAGGCCCGAGCTCGGGGCGAAGGAGTCGCCGACGACCAGCCGGCGCAGCGCGGCGAGGTCGTCGAACGTGAGGCTCGTGAGGCCGCGCACGGTCGTGCCGTCCTGGAGGAGCTGCCCGGACGAGTAGAGGAGGCGGCCGCCCTCGCTGACGCCCGCCTCGGCGAATCCGGAGGTCACGTCGTCGGTGCGGCGCTGGACCGAGTAGTTCACGAATCCGCTCGCGTCGCCGCGCACCTGGAGCCCGGGCGGACGCGCGGTGGAGCGGAGGTCCACCACGCCGCGGGCGAGCACCTCGGGCTCGGCGGTCAGGCGCAGCGCGAGGGCGTGCTCGTCCACCTGGAAGCGCAGCGCGGGGGCGAGCGACCGCAGCGAGACGAAGACGCGGCCGGCGACGGTCTCGCGCCGGCCGGCGAAGCCGCGCAGCCCCGCCGCCTCGAGGTCCTCCACCGCGACGAGCGCGTCGCCGTCGCGGAGGACGACCTCCACCGGATCGTGGACGGCGCCGTTCAGGACGAGGTCGAGCGGCGCGCTCGGGCTCGGGGCCCGCTCGGCGGCGGAGAGGTCGGACAGCGAGAGGGCGGTGGCCGCGGCGCCGGCGGCGACGTGCGGGACGGCGAGCGCGATCAGCGCCCCGGCGAGGCGTCGCGCTGTGCGCTCACGGGCCACAGGCTCCGTCCGCCGGCGCGACCCGCGGCTCGATCGCCGCCGCTTCGACCTGGACCTCGGCGGTCACGCTGCGCACGCGGGCGCAGCCGTCGCGTGGCGCCTCGGTCTCGAAGACGCGCTCCCCGCCGGCGAGGACGTACCAGGCGGAGAGCTGCTGCTCGAACACGTCCTGCCCGCCCTGGTCCCGGCCGACCACCTTCACCAGCTCCGGGCGGATCCGGACGTTCCCGCTGTTGCGCAGGACGAAGGAGATCTTCCGGCCCTCGACGGTCACGGGCGAGAGCTCCGCGCCGCGCGCGGGCCGGGGCGGCTCGAGGTAAACCGGGATCCCGACGCGCGTCAGCACGCGGACGCTCGCCCCGGCCGCGCCGGGGCCGCCGGGGAGCTGCTCGACGAAGAGCCGGTAGGTCTTCTCGACGTCGCCGAAGGAAGTCGCCGCCGCGACGCGGACGTTGCGGCGCTGGCCCGGGCCGACGGTGAGGAGGCCGGGGAAGAAGGTCACGTCCTTGGTGCGCGAGAGCTTCATGTCGCCCCGCGGACCCTGGTCCCAGCCGAACGCGCTCACTTGGAGCCGCATCGGCTCGGTCCCGAGGTTCTGGACGGTGACGACCGCGTTCTTCGCCTTCGGCGTGAGCTCGAGCTGGATCGGGGTGATCTGGAGGGCCTGCGCAAGGACGCGGCCGGGCGCCGGCGCCGTGCCGAGCCCGACCGCGACCGCCGCGACGAGGAGCCTGCGGAGAGCCAAGGCTCAGAAGTTCACGGTCATCGTCACGTTCTGCGAGTACGCGCCCATCGGCGGCGTCTGGCCCGCCGGGATGCGCCCGTACACCGTCTGGATCGAGCCCTGGGTGCCGGGCTTGTACAGGCCGGCGCCCGGGTCGAGGTTCGTCCACACCACGGTCCTCGCGAGGTCGCGGTAGAGCTCGTAGTTGAGGACGTTCGCGCCGTTCGTCATCTGGCGGACGCCGCTTCCCCCGCTGTCGATGCCGATCCAGTGGAGGACCGGCGTGTTGCAGGTGACGGTGACGTCCGCGGGGGTGTCGTTCTGCATCCCGTCGTAGTTGCCGAAGTTCAGCGTCTGCGCGGCGATCGTGCAGCTCGCGACGACGGTGGCCTGCACGGTGAGCGTGGCGGTCGCGGTCGCGGCGGGGGCGGGCGCCGGCGCGGAGACGAAGACGAGCGCGAGCGCTACGATGGAGAGGGTGAGTAGTCGCTTCATGGCATTCCTCGTGCGAAAGTTCGCGTCTAGAGTGTCCCCCGCGATTGAAGGGTAGCAAGAAAGTGACACCTCGTGAAAAGGCCGGCTTCATGGTACGCGCGGCGCGGGGACAGCGCGGGGGTGCTCCCACCACGCGTGTCAGGTGGGCAAACGACGCGGTCCTGCCGATTTCGCCGCGATTGGCTGCGACGATGTCTCGGAACCGGCTGATGCGCCGCGCGGGGCGCGCCGTGTTGGCGCTCGCGGTATCGCTCCTCGCGCCGGCGGTGGCCCTCGCCGCGCCGCAGTGCCGGTTCGACCAGGCGCCGACGACGGTCGTCTTCACCGGCTACACGCCGTTCGGCCCGGGCGTCGCCGCGACCTCCACGCTCCACTGGGACTGCCCGAACCCGGTGACGGCGGCGTGGATCGGGATCTCCACCCCGCGCGTCATGACCGCGGGGGCGGAGACGCTCCAGTTCGAGCTGTACCAGGAGGCGGCGCGGACGAACGTGTGGCGGGAGGCGCCGCCCGTCCCCGTCCCCGCGCAGCGGAACGGCACCGCGACGGTGTACGCGTTCCTCCCTGCCCCGCAGAACGCCGCGGCGGGCGCGTACACGGCGACGCTCACGGTGCGGCTCTACACGGACGCGATCGGGACCGAGTCCGACGCCGCCAGCCTGCTCGTCCAGGCGACGGTGGCCCCGGCCTGCACCGTGAACCCCGCGACCCTCGCCTTCGGGAGCTACGATCCGTACGGCGCGAACGCGGCGGCGCCGCTCGACGCGCAGGCGGCGATCGACATCGCCTGCACCCGGAACACCCCCTGGACCGTCGGCCTCGGGACCGGCAACAACCCGCTCGGCGCGATGCGCCAGATGGCGAGCGGCGCGCAGCGGCTCCAGTACCAGCTCTACTCGGACAGCGGGCGGGCGACGGTGTGGGACGGGATCGCGACGGTCGGCGGGACGGCGACGAGCGTCGCCCCGGTGAGCCTGCCCGTGTACGGGCGCGTCCCCGCCGGCCAGATCGTGATCGCCGGCCCCTACGCCGACGCGGTCACGTCGACGATCAACTTCTAGAGCTCCAGCGTCGTGTCCGAGCACGTCGTTCATTGAAGAGGCGTAGGCCGTAGGGAGCGGGCCGGCGCACGTCGCTCCCCCGACGTGCGCCTGGCCCGAACATGGGAGCGGCCTACCCAGCGCGCCGCGAGCGGCGCTTCGGCGCCGGGCGGCTCGGCCGCTTCGGGCCGGCGGCGGCGTCCGGGGCGGCGGCGCCGTCGAGGAACATGAGCGTGGCGGTGCCGTGGGCGACGAGGCGCCCGCCCTGGTCCTCGACGCGCACGGCGAGGCTGCCGGTCCGGCGGCCGAGGTGGAGCAGCTCGGCGCGCGAGGTGAGGACGTCGCCGACGCTGGAGGCGCGCACGTAGCTCACGGAGAGGTTCGTCGTCGTGCACTCGCGGCCGGAGGGGAGGAACGGGCGGGGGAAGAAGCAGACGGTGTCGACGAGGGTCGCGATGAGCCCGCCGTGCGTGCCGCCGAAGAAGTTCCGGTGCCGGTCGTCGACGACGACGCGCATCGCGGCGTGCCGCTCGCCGATCTCGGTGAGCGTGATCCCGAGGGTGCGCAGGAGCGGGATCCGGCTGCCGGACTCGAGGGTGGCGGGGGTGACGGGCATGAGGTCCATCTACCAGGGCAGCGGCCGTCCGTCCCGGAAGAACCCGCCCGTCGGCCCGCCGTCCGGCAGCGTGGCCGCCCAGACGATGGACGCGGCCCCCGCCGGCACCGGACGGCCGCCCGGCCCGCCCATGTCGGTCGCCACCCAGCCCGGGCAGACGGCGTTGACGAGCACGCCGCTGCCGCGCAGGTCGCCGGCCATCGTCCGCGTGAGCGCGTTGAGCGCTGCCTTGGAGATCGCGTACGCCGGCGTCCCGCCGCCCATCGAGGCGAGCGATCCCGCCTCGCTCGAGACGTTCACGATCCGTCCCCACCGGCGCGCGCGCATGCGCGGGGCGAGCGCCTTCGCCACGCGCCAGGCGCCGAGGAGGTTCGTGCGGAGCGCCTCCTCGACCACGCGGAAGTCGGCGCCGAGCGAGTCCTCGTCGCTGTCGTAGTGGATCGCGGCGTTGTTCACGAGGACGTCCACGCCGCCCAGCTCCCGGTCGATGGCCTCGGCCCGCTCGCCCGCGTCGTCGGCGGCGACGTCGAGGGGCCGCACGAGGACGTCGCCCGGGAGCCCCGCGGCGGCGCGCCGGCCCTTCGCGAGGTCGCGGCAGGTGAGGACGACGCGCGGGCCCAGGCCGGCGAGCTGACGGCACACCTCGAGGCCGAGGCCGCGGTTCGCGCCGGTGACGAGGGCGGTGCGGCCGGAGAGGAGCGGCTGCGGCGGCGAGGGTGGGCGAGGGCGGGGCATGGCGGCCGGATCTATGCCGGTTCGCGGTCGGTCTCGCACGACGCCACGCCGCAGCGGCTGCGCAGGTCCACGGGCGCGTTCCGGGGCCCGACCTCCCAGACGAGGCCGTCGGGCGCGCGGCCGTGCACGCGGAGGTACCCGCGGTGGATGCCCCAGTGATGGTGGGAGCCGCACAGAGCGACGAGGTTCTGCTGGAGGTCGCGGCCGCCGCGCGAGCGATGGTGCACGTGGTGGGCCTGGCCCCCCCTCCGGCTGCACCCGGGCACCTGGCAACGGTGAAGGTCGCGCTCGCGGACCTTCTGCGAGAGGGTCCGCGCCTTCTTCACGTGCGGCTTCCACGTGTCGATGAACTCGCGAGCCACCCGGACGAGGCACTGTCCGTCGCCGAGGAGCCGGTCCTCGTAGGCGCGGACGGCCCGG
>DASSSJ010000120.1:0-41328 GCA_035708485.1 Anaeromyxobacter sp.
CGCACGCCGTCCCGGACGGACCGTCATGGGAGGAGGGCCTCGCGCTCGCCGCGCGGCTGACGGGGGCGTGGGTCGAGGCGGCTGCGGGGATCGTGAGCGGGGGTGGGCCGCGGTCGGGGTCGGGGTCGGGGGCGAGGTCGCGGTCGGGGTCGGGTTCGGGTTCGGGGTCGGGGTCGGGGTCGGGGTCGAGGTCGAGGTCGCGGTCGCGGTCGCGGTCGCGGTCGGAGACGGGCCCGCCCGGCGGCAGCCGGTACAGCCCCCATTCGCTGAGCGTGTACCCCGCCTCGCGCGCGATCCCCCGCAGCTTGACGTGGTGCGCCTTCGAGCCCGTCATGTGGTGGAGGAGCGTCGGGAAGTCCTCCTCCGGCACCACGCGCAGGTCCACCTGCAGCCCGGACGCGAGCCGCGCCGTCGTCTTCGTCTCGCCGCGGGCGAGGACCTCCGCGACGAGCGGGAACGCGGCGAGCCGCGCCGCGAGCGCGGCGGGATCGCGGGACGCCGCGACGAGGTCGAGGTCGCCGACGGTCTCCTCGAGCCGCCGCGCCGACCCGGCGAGCTCGACGCGGAGGGCGGCGGGGGAGGCCCGGAGGTGGGCGAGGAGCGCCTCGCCGGCCTCGAGCGCGTCGGCGAGGAGCACGCGCCGGTCGGCCGCGCGCGCCCTCATGCGGCGGATCCCCTCCAGGATCCGCTGCTCCGTCCGCTCGCCGAACCCCTTCACGCCGCGCACGCGCCCCTCGGCGCACGCGCGCTCGAGATCCGCGACGCCGGCGATCCCGAGCGCCGCCTGGAGCGCGGCGGCCTTCCTCGGGCCGAGGTCCGGGACCTGGAGCAGCTCCAGCGTGCCGGGCGGGTGGCGGGCGCGGAGCCGGTCGAGCAGCTCGGTCGTGCCGGTCCGGTGCAGCTCGCCGATCTTCCTCGCCAGCGCCTCGCCGATCCCGGGCACCTCGGTGAGCCGGCCGGCCGCGACCAGCGCGCCCAGGTCCTCCGCGAGCCCCTCCAGCGCCCGCGCCCCGTTCTCGTACGCCCGCACCTTGAACGGGTTCTCTCCCTCCAGCTCGAGGAGCGCCCCGATCTCGCGGAGCGCCCGCGCGATCCCGAACCTGTCCAGCATGGAGCCGGTTATAACCGGGCCATGGGCCACCAGGAGCACCGCCGCGAGGCGCCGCGGTCGATCCGGATCTTCGTCGTGACCGCCTCGGACACGCGCGGCGAGGCGGAGGACGAGAGCGGCGCGTTCCTGAAGGACGCGATCGCGCGCGCCGGGCACGCGCTCGCCGGGTACCGCGTCGTGAAGGACGACCCGGCCGAGCTGCGCGCCGCCCTCGACGCGGCGGCCGCGGCGGGCGCGGACGCGGTCGTCGTGAACGGCGGCACGGGCATCGCCGCCCGCGACCGGAGCTACGAGGCGGTCGCCGCCGTCCTCGAGAAGCGGCTCGACGGCTTCGGCGAGCTGTTCCGGATGCTCTCGTGGCAGGAGATCGGCGCCGCGGCGATGCTCTCGCGCGCCGTCGCCGGGGCGTGGGGCGGGCGCGCCGTGTTCTCGGTGCCGGGCTCGAAGGCCGCGGTCCGGCTCGCGTGGGAGAAGCTCATCGAGCCCGAGGTCGGGCACGTCGTCCGCGAGCTGCGCAAGGACGCCGGGAGGTAGCCGCGCGCCGCGCCGCGGCGAGGGCAGGTGATGCTGACGCGCAGGATCCCGGCGACCGGCGAGGCGCTCCCCGCGATCGGGCTCGGGACCTGGCGGACGTTCGACGTCGGGCCCTCCGACGCGGAGCGCGCGCCGCGCCGAGAGGTGCTGCGCGCCTTCCTCGCCGCGGGCGGGCGGGTGGTGGACACGTCCCCGATGTACGGCCGCGCCGAGGAGGTGACGGGCGCCGTCCTCGAGGCGCTCCCCGCCGCGCCGCCGCCTTTCCTCGCCACGAAGGTGTGGACCTTCGGCGAGGAGAAGGGGCGCGCGCAGATCGCGGAGTCGATGCGCCTGCTGCGGACCGACCGGCTCGACCTCCTCCAGATCCACAACCTCGTGGACTGGGAGGTCCACCTCCCGACGCTGCGGTCGCTGAAGAGGTCCGGGACGATCCGCTACACCGGGATCACGCACTGGGCCCCGACCGCCTTCCCCGACCTCGAGGCCATCCTGCGGGACGAGGGCGTCGACTTCGTCCAGGTCCCGTACTCGGCCGCGCTGCGCGACGCCGAGGCCCGGCTCCTGCCGGCGGCCGCCGACGCCGGAGCGGCCGTGCTCGTCATGCGCCCGTTCGAGGAGGGCGACCTGCTCCGCGCGGCCGCGAGGCGTCCGCTCCCCGGCTGGGCGGCCGACCTCGGCGCGCGCACGTGGAGCGAGATCTTCCTCAAGTTCATCCTGTCGCACCCCGCCGTGACCGCCGTCCTGCCCGCGACGTCGAGCCCGGCCCACCTCGCCGAGAACGTCGCGGCCGGCGCCGGCCCGATGCCGGACGCGGCGCTCCGCAGGCGCATGGGCCGCGAGCTGCGCTTCTGAGCGCACGTCGAGGATCCGAACGGCGTAGAGGTTCTCGACACCGCGCGCGGCGCCGCGCGATCCGCGCGAGTTTCCGCCGGCTTGCGGCGGAGGCGCGGCGTTCGGCCGTTGAGCCCCTCGACAGCGCGCGCGGCGCCGCCGTCCGCGGCGGATGGAGGGCCGGCGGCATTCGCGCGCTTTCACGTGGGGTTCGTGCCCCACCCTCCGAGCGCCCCGCCGCTGGCGCACCCCTTGCGATGCAGGGCGGTGGACGCCGTGCCGCGTCCTCCCGAGCTCGTCCAGCAGCGGCGCCGTCCGCCCCGCGACCGGGGCGGGGGAGGTCGTCATGATCCACGCCGTCGAACGTCCGCTCGGTGGGCCCGTCCTCACCCGGAGCGGCCTCGTCCTCGTCGCGCTCGCGGGCCTCGCGGTGGCGATCGTCGCCGTCCGCCTGCTCGCGGGGCTCGGCCCCGTGTCGGCGATGTCCGACGGGTACCCCTGGGGCATCTGGAAGCCGCTCAACGTCGTCACCTTCACCGGCGTGGGCGCCGGCGCGCTCGCCCTCGCCCTCGTCACCTACGTCGCGAACCGCGGGCGCTACCACCCGCTCGTGCGCTCGGCGGTGCTGGTCGGCGCCATCACCTACACGCTCGCGGGCGCGTCCGTCGTGGTGGATCTCGGCCGGTGGTGGGTGCTCTGGGCGATCTTCGTGCCGCCCTGGTGGAACCTCGACTCGGTGCTCCTCGAGGTGGCGCTCTGCGTGATGGCGTACTGCGCGGTGCTCTGGATCGAGGTGTTCCCGGCGGTGCTCGAGACCTGGAGCGCGCGCGAGGGGCGGCTCGGGGCGTTCGCCGACCGGCTGCGGCCGTGGATCGGCCGCCTCTTCCCGTTCGTGGTGGCGACCGCGATCGTGCTCCCGTTCATGCACCAGTCGTCGCTCGGGTCGCTCTTCCTCGTCTCCGCCTCTAAGCTGCACCCGCTGTGGCATACGCCCTGGCTGCCGGCGCTGTTCCTGCTCTCGTGCCTCGCGATGGGCGCGGGAGGGGTGATCGCGGTCGACACGATCACGGCGCTCGCCTGGGGCCGCGCGCGGGACCGCTCGCTCGACGCGGCGCTCGCGCTCGTGATGGCGGCCTTCGCGCTCGCGTTCGCGGCGCTGCGGATCGCCGACGTCGCCTGGGCGGGCGAGCTCGGCGCGATCCGAGGGACGAAGGGCCTCCTCTTCCTCGTCGAGCTCGCGCTCCTGGTCTATCCGGCGGCCCGCGTGCTCCAGCCCTCGTACCGGCGGAACGCGGGGTTCGTGTTCTGGGCGGCGCTCCTCACGCTGGCGGGCGGCGCGCTCTACCGGTTCGACACCTACCTCGCCGCGTTCGACCCGGCGACCGGCTGGAGCTACTTCCCCTCCGTCGGCGAGATCCTGTTCTCGCTCGGGCTCGCGTCGGTCGGCGCGATCCTCTACGTCGCCGCGGTGAAGCGGCTGCCGATCCTCTCCGGGGCGATCTCGCCCGGGCCCGCTCCGCTCCGGAGGCGCGCCGCGTAGTGCCCTCGGGCACGCGTCGTCGGGACGTGGGGCCCTCGCGGCCCCACGCCCATTCCTGCGCATCGCGTAAGCCCCTGTATTCAGGGGCCGACGCAAGGGTTGCGCGCGATCTTTTCGTCAGTTGATCCGGGTCAACGATGCCTGCGCCAAATCGGCGCGAACATCGCCGTCCAACGGGGCGGCGGTAGGTTGTCGTGCGCCGCCCGAGGAGGATCGGGATGGCGCTCACGACCCCCGCCGTCGAGCCCGTGCTCGGACGGCGCGACTTCGTCAAGGTCTGCAGCGCGGCGGCCGCCGCCGTGGGCCTCCCCGCGTGGGCGGGCGAGAAGATGGCGGAGAAGGTGGCGCAGGGGAAGAAGCCCTCCGTCGTCTGGCTCCACTTCCAGGAGTGCACCGGCTGCACCGAGTCGCTCCTGCGCACGAGCCACCCCGACGTCGGCGCGCTCGTGCTCGACCTCGTCTCGCTCGACTACCACGAGACGCTCCACGCCGCGGCCGGCCACCAGATCGAGGCGTCGCTCGACGCCGCCGTCGAGCGCGGCGGCTACGTGCTCGTCGTGGAGGGCGCGATCCCGCTCGCGGAGGGCGGGATCTACTGCCAGATCGGCGGGAAGAACGCGGTCGACATCCTGAAGCGCGTCGCCGAGAAGGCCGCCGCCGTGGTGGCCATCGGGTCGTGCGCGTCGTGGGGCGGCGTCCCGTCCGCGGATCCGAACCCCACCGGCGCGACCGGCGCCCCGACGGTCCTCGCGGGGAAGACCGTCGTCACGCTCCCCGGCTGCCCGGCGAACCCCTACAACCTGCTCGGCACCGTGCTCCAGTTCGCGACCTTCGGCACGCTCCCCGCGCTCGACGGGAAGGGGCGCCCGACGTTCGCGTACGCCCGCGTCATCCACGAGGACTGCCCGCGCCGGCCGCACTTCGACGCGGGCCGCTTCGCCTCGCTCTACGGCGACGAGGGACACCGGAACGGCTGGTGCCTCTACAAGCTCGGCTGCAAGGGGCCGCAGACGCACGCCAACTGCTCGCTCCTCTCCTTCTGCGAGGTCCCGGGCGCCTGGCCCATCGGCGTCGGCCACCCGTGCGTCGGCTGCACCGAGCAGGGCGTCGCGTTCACGGTGCCGCTCCACACCACCGTCCCGATCGACAAGCCCACCGCCCCGATGGCGTACCCGGGCATCACCGCCGAGCGCGGCCACGTCTCGGCGGTCGCGACGGGCGTCGCCGGCGTCGTCGTCGGGGCGGCCGCGGGCGCGGGCTACGCCGCCTCGCGGCGCCTCGCGAGGTCCGAGGCGCAGGAGAAGCAGGAGGACTGACATGGCGAGGATCTCGAGGAGGGCGGCGCTCAAGACGTTCGCGGCCGCGGGCGCGGCGGCCGCGTGCGTGCCGGAGGCCGCGGACGCGCGCGTCGAGCGGAAGCCGTCCCCCGAGGACCACGGCCTCCTCGTGGACGCGGTGCGCTGCGTCGGGTGCCGCGCCTGCGTCACGAGCTGCCGCGAGGCCAACGGCAAGGCGCCCGACGTGCAGGTGGTGAACGGCGCCGCCTACGACGCGCCCATCGACCTGAACGCGCAGACCCTCACCGTCATCAAGCGGTGGGAGGAGGGGAAGGACGCCGGCTACGTGAAGGCGCAGTGCATGCACTGCGTCCACCCGGCCTGCGTCTCGGTGTGCATGCTCGGCGCGCTCCACAAGGGCGCCGGCGGGGTGGTCGAGTACGACGTCGCGAAGTGCGTGGGCTGCCGCTACTGCCAGGTCGCCTGCCCGTTCAACGTCCCGAAGTTCGAGTGGGCGAAGGCGCTGCCGCGGATCGTGAAGTGCGAGCTCTGCCGCCACCGCTACGCGGAGGGGAAGGGGCCCGCCTGCGCGGAGGTCTGCCCGCGGGACGCCGTGACGTCCGGCAAGCGCGGCGAGCTGCTCGCCGAGGCGCGCCGGCGCATCGAGGCGCGGCCCGAGGCGTACCAGGCGAGGATCTACGGCGAGACCGACGGAGGCGGCACCAACGTCCTCTACCTCTCCCCGGTCCCGTTCGGCGCGCTCGGCCTGCCCGCCCTCGGCGAGGAGCCCGCGCCGGCGCTGTCGGAGACCATCCAGCACGGCATCTACCAGGGCTTCGTCGCCCCGATCGCGCTCTTCGGGGCGCTGTCGATCGTCACCTGGCGGAACCGCAGGTCCGCCGAGCACGCCCCCGCAGCCGGGGAGGAGGAGAGCCGATGACCTCCCGCGCGCGGCCGGTGGGAGGGAAGCTCCTCTCCCCGTCCGTCCAGATCATGATCGCCCTGCTGGGCTTCGCGACCATCGCGGCGGCGGCCCGGTTCGTGAAGGGGCTCGGCGCGACGACGTCGATGAACGACGGGTTCCCGTGGGGGATCTGGATCGCGTTCGACGTCGTGGTGGGCACCGCGCTCGCGAGCGGCGGCTACGCGATGGCGCTCCTCGTCTACGTCTTCAACAAGGGGCGCTACCACCCGCTCGTCCGCCCCGCGCTCGTGACGAGCTTCCTCGGCTACTCGATGGCGGGCATCGCGGTCGCCTTCGACCTCGGCCGGTTCTGGAACCTCTGGCGCGTGCCGCTCTTCTTCTGGGAGTGGAACGGCGCCTCGGTGCTGCTCGAGGTGGCGCTCTGCATGTTCGCCTACACGCTCGTGCTGGCGATCGAGATCTCGCCGGCGGTGCTCGAGCGCTGGGACGCGGACGGCGCGGGAAGGCGCGCGGACTTCGCCCGCCGGTGGCTGCCGCGCCTGGAGCGCGCGCTCCCCTTCATCGTGGCCCTGGGGCTCGTCCTCCCGACGATGCACCAGTCGAGCCTCGGCTCGCTCCTCCTCGTCGCCGAGACGAAGCTGCACCCGCTCTGGCACACGGGGCTCCTCCCGCTGCTCTTCCTCCTCACCGCCTTCGGCATGGGCTACGCCATCCTCTTCTTCGAGGCGATCTTCTCGTCCCACGCCTTCGACCGGCCCCTCGAGACGCGGCTGTTCGCCCGGCTCGGCGCGTTCGTCGCGGGCGTCCTCGTGGCGTTCCTCGCGGTCCGGTTCAGCGGCCTGTTCGCCGCCGGGCGGCTCGGGCTCACGGTGCGTTCGGGCGGGTACTCCTTCTTCTTCTGGGCGGAGACGCTCCTCCTCGCCGCGGCCGCGTTCCTGTTCCTGCAGCAGGGCGTCCGGGCGAGCGCCGCGGCGCAGCTCCAGGCGGCGCTGCTCGCCCTCGCCGGCGGCACGCTCTACCGCATCGACGCGTTCCTCACCGCCTACCGGCCCGGCCAGGGCTGGGTCTACTTCCCGTCGTACTTCGAGATCCTGATCACGCTCGGGATCGTCGCGACCGAGACGGTGGCGTACGTCTACCTCGTCCGGAAGTTCCCGGTGCTCGCCGGGGTGACCGAGACCAGAACGAAGCCCGTGCCGGCCGCGGTCGGGCAGGGAGTGGCCTCATGAGCCAGCGGATCACCATCGACCCCGTCACCCGCATCGAGGGGCACCTCCGCATCGACCTCGAGGTCGAGGGCGGCGCCGTCCGGAAGGCCTGGTCGAGCGGGACCATGTGGCGAGGCTTCGAGCAGATCCTGAAGGGGCGCGACCCCCGCGACGCCTGGGTGTTCACCCAGCGCATCTGCGGCGTGTGCACCACCGTGCACGCGATCGCCTCGGTGCGCGCGGTCGAGGCGGCCCTGAAGCTCGAGGTGCCGCTCAACGCGCAGCTGATCCGGAACCTCATCGTGATCGCGCACGGCCTGCACGATCACGTGGTGCACTTCTACCACCTCTCCGCGCTCGACTGGGTCGACGTGACGAAGGCGCTCGCGGCGGATCCGGCGAAGGCGTCGCAGCTCGCCGAGAGCCTCTCGCCGTGGCCGGGCAACTCGCGCCACGCGCTCGCCGCGGTGAAGGAGAAGGTGAAGGCCTTCGTGGAGGCGGGCCAGCTCGGCATCTTCCAGAACGGCTACTGGGGGCACCCGGCGATGAAGCTCGCGCCCGAGGTGAACCTCCTCGCCGTCGCGCACTACCTGCAGGCGCTCGACGTGCAGCGCAAGGCGAACCAGGTGGTGGCGATCCTCGGCTCGAAGACGCCCAACATCCAGAACCTCGCCGTGGGCGGCGTCGCGAACGCCATCAACCTCGACAGCCCCGCCGCGCTCAACATGGAGAAGCTGTACCAGGTGAAGACGCTCCTCGACGAGGTGACCGCGTTCGTGCAGCAGGTCTACGTCCCGGACGTCTGCGCCATCGGCGGCATGTACGCCGACTGGCTCCGGTACGGCGCCGGCGTCACGAACTACCTCGCGGTGCCGGACCTCCCGACGGACGCGAAGGCGACCCGGTTCGACCTCCCGGGCGGCGTCGTCTGGAACGGCGACCTCGCCGGCGTGAAGGCGATCGAGAGCTTCGACGACCCGTACTTCCGCGACAACGTCACCGAGGCGGTCGACCACTCCTACTACCGGGGCGACCGGCCGCTCCACCCGTTCAAGGGGGAGACCGTCCCGGCGTACGAGCCGTGGAACGCGGACAGGAAGTACTCGTGGGTGAAGGCGCCGCGCTTCGAGGGCAAGCCCATGCAGGTCGGCCCCCTCGCGCAGGTGCTCGTGGGGTACGCGCTCGGCCACGAACGCATCAAGTTCTGGGCGGGCAAGGTGCTCGAGACGGCGGGCGCCGTCGCGAAGGCCCAGCTCTCGCCGGCGGTCCTCCACTCCAGCCTGGGCCGCCACGCCGCGCGCGCGATCCGCTGCGCGGTCCTCGCCGACCAGGCGCAGAAGCACTGGAAGCTGCTCGTCGAGAACATCGGGAAGGGCGACACGCGGATCTTCAACCCGCCCGTCTTCCCGAAGGGCGAGGTGCAGGGCTTCGGGTTCCACGAGGCCCCGCGCGGCGTCCTCTCGCACTGGGTCGTGATCCGGGACGGCAAGATCCAGAACTACCAGGCGGTGGTACCGTCCACCTGGAACGCCGGTCCGCGCGACGGGAAGGACCAGCCGGGCCCCTACGAGGCCGCCCTCGTCGGGAACCCCATCGCGGACCCGAAGCTCCCCCTCGAGGCGCTGCGCACGATCCACTCCTTCGATCCGTGCCTCGCCTGCGCGATCCACACCGTGGACGCGGAGGGGAACGAGATCGCGCGGGTGAAGGTCGCTTGAGGCCTGCCCTCGCGCGAGGCCGCCGCGCCCGGTAGAACCGGGGGGTGGACCGCCCTCCTCCCTCCCTTCTCTCCCGGGCGCGTGCGGCCGCTCTCCGGCCGCTGCTCGACGCGCTCGACGCGACGCTCGACCGCGCCGCCCGCGTCGCGGCGGACCCGGTGGGGCTGCCGCGGGGCTATGCGGCGCCGGAGGACCAGGAGATCGCGGCCCTCGTCGCGGCGGCGCTCGCCTACGGGCGCGCCGACGTGTTCAAGCCCGTGGTGGCCCGCGTGCTCGCGGCGATGGGGCCGTCGCCGGCCGGCTTCGTGCGGGCGTTCGTCCGGTCGCCCGACCGCGCCGCGTTCGCCGGCGCGGTGTACCGGTTCAACCGGCCCGCCGACCTCGCCGCGCTGGCCGCCGCGGCGGGCCACGTCGCGGGCGCGCACGGCTCGCTCGGCGCGCGCTTCGGCGCGCTCTTCCGGGAGGCGGGCGGCGGGCCCGCCGCGCTGCGGCCCGCGCTGGCGCGGTTCGCGGCCGAGCTCCGCGGCGCGCCGCCGGTGGCGCCCCTGCTGCGCGGCCGGGGCCGGCGCGGCCTCCTCCACCTCTTGCCCGACGCGGCCGGGCCGGGGGCGTCGAAGCGCTGGAACCTGTACCTGCGCTGGATGGTGCGCGGCCCGGACGCGGTCGACCTCGGGGCGTGGCGGGCAGCGGTGCCGCGCGCCGCGCTGGTCGTGCCGCTCGACACCCACGTGCACCGCGTCGCGCGCTGCCTCGGGCTCACGCGCCGGCGGGACGCGAGCTGGCGCACGGCCGCGGAGATCACCGCGGCGCTGCGGCGCGTGGACCCGGAAGATCCGGTGCGCTTCGACTTCGCGCTCTGCCACCTCGGCATGACGGGCGGCTGCCCGGCGCGCCCGGATCCTGCGCGCTGCGCGGCGTGCCCGCTCGCGGAGGCGTGCCGGCGCGGGGGCGGGCGGCGCCGCGCCGCGTGAGCGGCTGCGCGCCGGGTCAGGGCGTCGGCGCGAGCGTCGCGACGGCCCTGCCGTCCCCGGCCGACGCCGCGACGTCTCGCCGGTAGAGCGCGGCGAGCGCGGCGAGGAGGCAGGCCGCCGTCCGGAACGCCTCCTTCGCGAACGCAGCCCCGCCGGCGTGCCGGGTCGCGTCGAAGAGGAGCCACGCGAGCGAGGAGAGCGCGAACGCCCACGCCCAGACGAGCCGGCCGCCGCGGGCGCGGAGCGCGAGCCGGAGCACCGGGACGAGCAGCACGAACGTCGCGGCGTCGGCGAGGCCGCCCAGGGCGGTCGCCCAGCGCTCGGGTCCCGCGCCGGCGAGCGCGTCCGAGGCGTCGCGGAGGAACCGCGGCCCGCTCATCGCGGCGGCGGCGGTGGCGGCCGCGGCGTACGCGCCCGCCGCGCGCCAGCCCGCGCGCAGCTCGCGCCCCGCCGCGAGGCAGGCGCGGGCGAGGGCCACGCTCGCGAGGACCGAGAGCGCGTTCGCGGCGACGAGCGCGGCCGCGCGCAGCGCCGCCGGGGTCGGGTCCTCCCCCAGGGCGGCCGCGCCGACCGACGGCTCGGCCAGCGCGAGGACGGCGTAGGCGGCGCCGAGGAGGATCCAGAACGAGCGCGTGGCGTCGCCGCGACGGAGCGACCACGCCGCGAGCGCGCACGCCGCGGCGGCGAGGAGCTTCCAGCCGATGCGGGTGCCCTCGACGTAGCCCGCCGCGAGCTCGGGCGGGAGCCACAGCGACAGCGCGAGGTGCGCCGCGAGCACCGCGGCGAAGGCGAGGGCGCGGCTCGTCGGATCGGGGAGGAGGGCAGGCTGCCCCAGGGCGAGGCCGGACACGTCCCGAGCGTCGCAGGGCGGAGCGAGGGCGGAGAATCCCGCGCCCCGGGGATGCGGCCCCGCGCCGCGGTGCGCGGACGTGGGTGGACCGCGGTGCGGCGCGCCGATCCCGTCCGCGCGCGGCTCGCGCTCCACCGCGGTCACACCCGCCTCAGCTTCTGCCGGAGCTCCAGGACGATCTCGCCTTCCTTGAAGACCCGCACGGTGCCGGTGGTCTGCGACACGGTGATGGCGATGCACTTCGACTCGGCCGTGATCGACGCGGCGGCGCTGTGACGCGCGCCGAGGCCCATCGGGAGCTTCACCTCGCGAGACATGGTGAGGAGGTAGCGGCCGGCCGCGAGGACCACGCCGTCCTCCCGGATGATGAAGGCCCCGTCGAGCGCCGAGAAGGTCTTCACCGCGTCGCGGATCGGCGGGTCGAGCGCGTTGCGCTCCGCCTCGCTGATCCCCTGGAACGGGTTCAGGATGAGCTGGCGGCTCTTCTCCATCACCGCGGTCGAGTCGCCGATCACCACGATCGTCCCGACCGCGTGCCCCTCGTACCCCTCCGCGCCGATCTCCATCGCGGTGTGGATGAGGCTCTCCACCACCTGCGAGGAGAACTCGGGCGGGAGGCCGAGCGTGTCGACCCGGATCTTCTCCTCCGGGTCCTCCGAGCCGATGTCCACCTTCACGAGCGTGTCCACCACCCGGTCCTGCCCGGGGCCGGTCAGGGCGAGGATCGTGTCCCCGTCGCGCACGAGGCCGGCGGACTGCGCCGCCACGACCGCCACCTTGATCTTCTCGATGCGCGTGTAGTCGTACGGCGGGATCACGACGGCGAGGTACTTCTTCGACTTGAGCTGGTTCGCGATCCCCTCGCTGGTGACCGCGTAGACGAGCTTCTTCTTGATGGGCCGCCCGCGCACCTCCGCCGGCGAGAGCGGGTGGTCCGACACGAGCAGGAGCCGGTCCACGTCCGAGCGTCCCGTCAGGGCGAGCGCCCCGCGCAGGAACTCACGGTCGAACTTGCCCTCCGGCATGGCGCGAGTCTGGGGCCGGAGGGGCCCCGAGTAAAGCTTTCGCGACGCGAGGTTGCGCGCGCCGGGGCGCGGGGCGAGCCGCCTTGACAAGGCCGCCGGGCGCGGACTAGGTTCTCCGCTCTTTTTTCCACCCCGCCCCTCCCGGGCACGAGCCGAGGTGGTCGCTTGAACAAGAAGGATCTCAAGAAGTTCAAGACGATGCTCGAGGATTCGAAGCGGCAGCTCCTGCTCTCGGCCAAGAAGACGCTGACCGAGGAGTCGAGCTTCGACACCGACGACCTCCCCGACGAGATCGATCTCGCCTCGAGCGAGTACACGCAGTCGATGATCTTCCGGCTGCGCGACCGCGAGAAGTTCCTGCTCGCCAAGATCGACAAGGCGCTCGCGCGGATCGAGAACGGCACGTTCGGCGTCTGCGAGAAGTGCGAGGAGGAGATCTCGCTGAAGCGCCTCGAGGCGCGCCCCGTGACGACGCTCTGCATCCGCTGCAAGGAGGAGCAGGAGCAGAAGGAGAAGTCGTTCGGGTAACGCCGCTCCGATCTCCGGGCCAGGCCGCTCCGATCTCCGGGGCAGGCGGATTTCGCGCAGCGAAATCCGACGCCCCGCACCCTACGGCCTGAATCCTTGACGGCCGGGCTCTCGCCCGCCCGTTCGCGCGTCCGGACCTCAGGTCTCCTCGACGCGGATCAGCTGGCCCCCGACGAGCAGCTCGTCCCCCGCCGAGAGCTCGGCCGTGCCGGCGAGCTTCACGAACGTCCCGTTCGAGCTGGCGGTGTCGGCGAGCGTGATCTCGTCGCCCCGCACCTCGATGCGCGCGTGGCGCGCCGAGACGTAGCGGTCCGACGGGAAGGTCACGTCGCCGGCCTCGCGGCCGAGCACGTTCTCGCCGTCGTGGAGCGGGAAGACCTCGCCGAGCCCGCCGTCCTCGAGCAGCTGCGAGAGCCGGAACCGGGCGCCGCGATCGGGCGTCCCCCACGGCCGGACGCCGCCCGCGGCCGGCCCGGGCGGGCGCGGGAGGGGCTCGAGGCGGAGCACCTGGCGCCCGACGCGGATCTCCTCGCCGACCGAGACGCGCCGGGGGGCGCGGAGCCGCACGAACGTGCCGTTCACGCTCCCCAGGTCCTGGACCCGGAGCGCGCCGCCGTCGCGCGTGAAGCGCACGTGCCGCGGCGAGACGGTCGGGTCGTCCGCGAGCCGCAGGTCGCCCTGCGTGCGGCCGCACACGACGTCGCCCCGGTCGAGCGGGTACGTCGTCCCGGGGCTGCCGTCGCTGCGGACGAGCGTCAGGCGGAGGCGGGGCCCGGGCGCGGCGCGGCCGCGGGCCGGGGCGGGGCGCGCGGCGTGCGGGCCGGTGCCGGTGGGGCCGGCCGGGGCGGCGCCGGTCGCGCCCGGCGCGCCGCGCGCCGTCGGCGCGGGCCCGACCGGCTTGCCGCAGACGCCGCAGAAGCGGAACCCGGGCTGGACGGGCGCGCCGCACGCGCCGCACCCGCCGCCGTCCCGCGCGGCGCGGAGCGACTGGCCGCAGTCGAGGCAGAAGGCCGCGCTCGGATCGTTCTCGAGCCCGCAGCGCGGGCAGCGCGTCGGCTTCGCCATGGCGCGGCATTGTAGCAGCCCGTGCGCCCCGGCTCCGGCGGCCCGTCGTATCATGCGCCCCATGCGCGTGTGCCCCGAGTGCAGGAACGCCGTGGAGGACGCCGCCCGGTTCTGCACGTCGTGCGGCGTGGCGCTCCCGCCCGCGGCGCAGCCCGCGGATCCCTGGCTCGGCCGGGCCGTGAACGGGAAGTTCCGGATCGAGGCGCTGATCGGCCAGGGCGGGATGGGGCGCGTCTACCGCGCGCGCCACCTCGGGCTCGACCGGCAGGTCGTCCTCAAGATGCTGCACCGGGCGTACTCGAGCGACCCGCAGCTCGTGCAGCGGTTCCAGCGCGAGGCCCGCGCGGCGTCGCGGCTCGACCACCCGAACTCGATCGCGGTGCTCGACTTCGGCGAGGCGGAGGACGGCACGCTGTTCATGGCGATGGAGCACCTCGGCGGCAAGGACCTCGCGCGCGTGATCGCCGACGAGTTCCCGCTCGGCGAGCCGCGCATCGTCCGCATCGGCGCGCAGATCCTCTCCGCGCTCGCGGAGGCCCACGCCAGGGGGATCGTGCACCGCGACCTGAAGCCCGAGAACGTGATGGTGGAGCCCCGCCGCGGCGAGCCGGACTTCGTGAAGGTGCTCGACTTCGGGATCGCGAAGATCTCCGTCCCGGGCGCGACCGAGCCGAGGCTCACGCAGGCGGGGCTCGTGTGCGGTACGCCCGAGTACATGAGCCCGGAGCAGGCGCGCGGGGCCGACCTCGACTCGAGGTCGGATCTCTACTCGACGGGCGTCATCCTGTACCAGCTCGCCACCGGCGAGCTGCCCTTCGTCTCCGACACGCCGGTGGGGTTCCTCACGAAGCACCTCTCCGAGGCGCCGGTGCCGGCGCGCGAGCGGAACCCGGAGGTGGAGGTCTCGCCCGCGCTCGACGCGGTGATCGCGCGCGCGCTCCGGAAGGATCCCGCCGCGCGGTTCCAGACCGCCGACGAGATGCGCGAGGCGCTCCTCGCCTGCGTGCGCCCCGCCGCCCCGGGCCGCGCCCCGGCGCCCGCCGCGACCCGCGCGTCGCGTCCCGCGGCGGCCCCCGCCGCCCGGCGGCGCTCCCGGCCGATGTTCTGGGCCTTCGTCGCCGCGATGGCGCTCGCGATCGCGGGCGGCGGGACGGTGGCGTTCCTCGCGCGCGAGCGCGTCGCGGAGCGGAGGGGCCATCCGGACACCGTGGCGCCGGCGCAGGCCGGAGTCCCCCCCGCTCCGGCCGCGACGCCGCCGGCGGCGCCGACGGCGACCCCGCCCGCGACCGCGACCGCGACCCCGACCCCGCCCGCGACCCCGCCCGCGACCGCGACCCCGACCGCGGCCGCGCCCGCGACCGCGCCCGCGACCCCGACCCGAACCCCGACGCCGACCCGGACCGCGCCCGCGCCCAAGGTGTCCCGCCGGGACCGCGAGAAGGCCCAGGCGCTGTTCCGCAAGGCCGAGGCGCGGCGGGCCGCGCAGGACGTGGACGGCGCGATCAAGCTCTACCTCGCGGCCGAGGCGGCGGACCCCGGGCTCGCGGAGCTCCAGAAGAAGCTCGCCCTCTGCTACCAGCTGAAGGGCGACCGGCGGCGCGCGGCGGAGCGGTACCGAAGGTACCTCGCGACGGAGCCGGACGACGCGGACCGGGTGCGGGCGATCCTCGCGACGCTGCAGTAGCGGCCGCCCGGCGCCCGCTACCGGAGCTTCTCCTCGACCGAGGCCATCTTCCCCGCGATCGTGTGCTCCTTGTCGCGCCGGTCGTCGATCTTGAGGAGCGTCGAGACGCGCACCGCGCCCTGCGTGAACGGGTGCTCGTGCATCTTCCGGACGACCGCGAGGATCTCGTCGAGGTCGCCCTCGATGATCGTCCCCATCGCGGTGAGCTGGTGCCGGAGGGTCGTCGCCCGGAGGATCCGCTCGACGCCCGCGACGTACCGCGACACGCTCGGCGTCCCGGTGCCGAGCGGCGTGATGGTGAGGAAGACGACGGCCATGGCGCGCTCCCTTCCCGTGGCGCGGCGCGGTCAGCTCACCGCGACGCGGAGGACCTCGCGCCCGAGCCGGACGCGGTCCCCCTCCTGCAGCGCCCGCTCCGCGCGGGGCGGCAGCTTCACGAAGGTCCCGTTCGACGATCCGAGGTCCCGGAGCCGGACGTTCCCCGCGGCGTCGACGGCGAGCTCCGCGTGCGACTGCGACACGTGCGGGTCGTCGCCGAGGCTCACCGCGCAGCCCGCCCGGCCGATCGTGACCGCCGGGCCGCCGCGGACGAACACGCGCCCGGCGGCGCCGCCCTCGAGCCACTCCTCCACGACGATCGCGGGCGCCTGCGGCCGCGGGCACCCGAGCCGCCGCGTGCCGTCCGGCGGCGGCGCCGGCGCGGGCGGCAGCGGCCCCGCGTAGCGCAGGAGCCGGCCGCCCACCGAGAAGTGGTCGCCCGGCCGCAGCGGCGCCGGCGCCCGGATCCTGAGGAAGACCCCGCCCGGCGCGCCCTCGTCGCGCACGTGGAGCGCGCCGCGGCGGTGGAGGAACGTCGCGTGGTGCGCGGCGAGACACGGGTCGTCCGGGAAGACGATCGCCCCCTTCGAGCGCCCCGCCGCGACGGTGTCCGCGTCGAGCCGGTACGTCGCGCCCTCGAACCCCTCGCCCGCCTCGAGGACGAGCTTCGCGCGCCCGGCCGCGCCCGCGGCCTCGGCGGCCATGCGGCCCGCGGGCGGGACGGGCTTCATCACCACCTGCGTGCCGCGCGGCCCGAGCGGCTGCCCGCACCGCGCGCAGAACCGGCCGGAGCCCGCCTCGGCCCCGCAGCCCGGGCACGTCGAGACGAGCGGGATGGGCGTGATCGCCGGCCGGTCCGGCGGCGGCTTCGCCGCGGAGGGGCGCAGGACGGCCGGGACGACGCGCGTGGCCGGCCCGGAGCCCGGCTTCGAGTAGGCGCGCACGACCGGACCGGCCGCCGCTCCGGCCGGAGCGGGGGGCGGGGGCGTCGCGGGCGCCGCGGCGGCGGCCGGGAGCGAGGTCGAGGTCTCGCCGAGCGGCTTGCCGCACCCGGCGCAGGTCCTCGCGTGCGGCTCGTTGTAGGCGTCGCAGGCGCGGCAGACGACGCCGAGGATGCCCGTGAGCCGTCCGAGCTCCACCGGCGCGCCGCACGCCGGGCAGGCGCTCTGGGTGAGGTCCACCGTCGCGTCGCACGCGCTGCACTTCACGGCTGCACCTCCGTCGGTGGACCGGTAGGGATGTTACCAGCGGGCGCCCGCCGCGCCGGTTCCTGGCGCTGCCTGCCGCGCTGCGTTACGCATGTAGGTGGCGCACTTGCCCGAGCGCCGGGACGCCCGCTACGCTCGAGGGTTCGAGACTTGTTGCGACTCAACGACATCCTGGATCGGGTGGCCACCTACCACCCGAACCCCGACCTGGACCTCATCAAGAAGGCCTACGTCTACAGCGCCAAGGTCCACCAGGGACAGATCCGCAAGTCGGGGGAGCCCTACCTCGTCCACCCGCTCGAGGTCGCCGGGCTCCTCGCGGAGCTGAAGCTCGACGAGTCGTCCATCGTCACCGGGCTCCTCCACGACACCATCGAGGACACCCTCGCGACCAAGAGCGAGATCGAGGAGCTCTTCGGCAAGGAGATCGCCGAGCTCGTCGACGGCGTGACCAAGCTGTCGCAGTTCAGCGCCGCCAACACGCAGGAGGAGAAGCAGGCCGAGAACTTCCGGAAGATGGTCGTCGCGATGGCGAAGGACATCCGCGTCCTCCTCGTCAAGCTCGCCGACCGGACCCACAACATGCGGACGCTCGAGGCGATGAAGCCCGAGTCGCAGGAGCGCATCGCCCGGGAGACGCTCGACATCTACGCGCCGCTCGCGAACCGGCTCGGGATCCAGTGGATCAAGAGCGAGCTGGAGGACCTCTCCTTCCGGTACCTGAAGCCCTCCGAGTGGACCGACCTGAACGCCAAGGTCGCGAACACCGCCCGCGAGAAGGAGAGGTTCGTCCAGGAGGTCGTCGACGTCATCCGCGAGAAGCTCGCCGAGTCCGGGCTCGCCGGAGCGGAGATCTCCGGGCGCGTGAAGCACGTCTACTCGATCTTCCGGAAGATGCGCGAGCTCGATCTCGAGTTCGAGCAGATCCAGGACGTGATCGGGTTCCGCGTCCTCGTGGAAACGGTGGCCGAGTGCTACGAGTCGCTCGGCATCATCCACTCCTTGTGGAAGCCGATCCCGGGCCGGTTCAAGGACTACATCGCGATCCCGAAGCCGAACCTGTACCAGTCGCTCCACACCACCGTGGTCGGGCCGCGCGGCGAGCGCATCGAGGTCCAGATCCGCACCCGCGAGATGCACAAGATCGCCGAGCAGGGCGTCGCCGCCCACTGGGCGTACAAGGAGACCGGGCGCGACGGCAAGGGGCAGGAGCTCTCCAAGAAGGACGCGGCGTCGTTCGGCTGGCTCCGCCAGCTCGTCGAGTTCCAGAAGGAGCTCGACGATCCGCGCGAGTTCCTCGAGACGGTGAAGGTGGACCTCTTCTCGGACGAGGTCTTCGTCTTCACGCCCAAGGGGGCGGTGAAGAGCCTCCCCCGCGGGGCCACGCCGGTCGACTTCGCGTACACCATCCACTCCGAGATCGGCCAGCACTGCGTCGGCGCGAAGGTGAACGGCCGGCTCGTCCCGCTCCGCTACAAGCTCAAGAACGGCGACACGGTCGAGATCCTCACCTCGCCGCACTCGCACCCGTCGAAGGACTGGCTCACCTTCGTGAAGACGAGCCGCGCGCAGGCGCGGATCCGCCAGTTCATCCGGCAGGCCGAGCACCGGCGCTCCATCGAGATCGGCCGCGAGGTCGCCGAGCGCGAGTTCCGCCGCTTCGGCGTGACGCTCAACAAGATCCAGAAGGGCGGCGAGCTCGAGAAGGCGGCGAACGCGCTCGGCTACCGGATCGCGGACGACCTCATCGCCGCGATCGGCTACGGGAAGGTCGCGCCCGCCGAGGTGCTCCGCCAGATCCTCCCCGCGGAGAAGCTCGCCGAGCCCCACCCCGCGGACGGCGCGCCCCCGTCGCGCCTCACCGAGATGTTCCGCAAGATGGCGGGGCGCCAGGCGGGCGGCGTCCGCATCAGCGGGATCGACGACGTCCTCGTCCGCTTCGGCCGCTGCTGCAACCCGGTGCCGGGCGATCCCATCGTCGGGTTCATCACGCGCGGCCGCGGCGTCACCGTCCACACCGTCTCCTGCGAGAAGGTGCTCGGGATCGACCCGGAGCGGCGCGTCGACGTGGCCTGGGACGTGAAGGGCGACTTCAAGCGGCCGGTGGCGCTGCGCGTGATCACCACCGACCGGCCCGGCATCCTCGCCAAGATCTCGCAGACCTTCAGCGAGGCCGGCGTGAACATCTCGCAGGCGACCTGCCGCTCCACCACGCCCGGCGAGCGCGCGGTCAACGACTTCGAGGTCACCATCGGCGACCTCAAGCAGCTCAACCAGGTGATGCGCTCGATCGAGCGGATCGACGGGGTCCAGTCGGTGAAGCGCGTGCAGGAGCACTCGTGAGGAAGGTCGTGCAGAGCCCGGCCGCGCCGAGGGCGATCGGCCCCTACAGCCAGGCGATCGAGGCGCGCGGGGCGCGGACGCTGTGGCTCTCCGGCCAGATCCCCCTCGACCCCGCGACGGGCGAGCTCGTCGCGGGCGACGTCGCCGCCCAGACCGCGCGGGTGATGGAGAACCTCGCCGCGGTCCTCGCCGCGGCGGGCGCCGGGCTGGAGCACGTCGTCCGCTGCACGGTCTACCTCGCCGACCTCGCCGACTTCGCGAAGGTGAACGAGGTGTACGGGCGGTCGTTCCCGAAGGACCCGCCGGCGCGGGCGACCGTGCAGGTCGCGGCGCTGCCGCGGGACGCGCGGGTGGAGATCGACGCGGTGGCGGTGCTGGAGTAGTCCGCGGTCCGGGGCGCGGCCGCGCGGGTTCGCCCGCCGGGCGGCCTTCCCCCCCACCGCTCGCGATTCCGCGGTGTTCCGCGCGGTACGGGCCTCGCTCTCCGAACGGTCCATCCGCAGGAAAGCGAGGACCCCGTGCGCACGAGCTTCATCTCCGGCTTCCCCTCCCCGGCCGCCGTCGGCGAGCCGCCCACCCGCAGCGCGTCGGGCGGGCCCGTCGCGCCGATCTGGCGCGGGCTCACGCAGGTCCGCGCGCTCACCGGGCTCTCCGGCGAGCACCGCGCCGGCATCCACCGGATGACGGTGCGCATCCGGGAGGCCGACGCCCGGGGTACCTCGTGGAGTACCTCGAGGGCGCGCTCCGCTGCCGGACGCCGGACGAGTTGTGAGCGTACGGGAAGCCGGCGGATCCGGACGCCGGGCTGGGGGTCGGCTCCACGTCGTCCGAGGACCAGGATCTCTCGCGCGCGTTCGGGTCGCAGAAGCACGAGTGGCTGAAGGGCGTCGGGGAACACATCCTCCGGCTCGAGCGCCGCCCAGTCCCGCTCGACGTCTTCTTCGAAGCCGCGCTCACGGCGGGCGCAGCTCGCGGGCATCGGAATCGGCACCTCCCACGCGCGCGCCGCCGAACGCCCTCGGCGGCCCGGGCGTCGTGGGCGCGTTCTTCGGCGACGGGCCGATCCTGAAGCAGGGCGAGCTCGACGGCGTCCCGTGCACCCTCGTCGTGCAGATCGACGAGCTGCGGCGCGTAGGGGACTTCTCCTTCGAGTGCGACGGCAGCTGCGCGGCGCTGCTCCGCCTCGCGGACCGGTTCCGGGCGGCGCTCGCGGCGTTGCCGCGGCGAGAGGGGGCCCGCGGAACCTCGTTCGGCGACGATCGGGTCGGCTTGCTCGCGACGATCTCGGTCGTGCCCCTGGACGAGGACGGCTCGCCGGCGAAGTCCGGCCCTCATCAGCTGCGGATGACGATCAGGCGGTGCCCCTGCGCTTCACGGCTCCAGGTACTCGTACTCCTTGCGATCCCCCTTCGCGAGGTCGTACTGATAGTAGATGCAGTGGGGCCGGATCCGCATCAGCAGGAGCTTGTCGTTCAACATCCTGAAGATGGGATCCGACGCTCGCGCAGGAGGGCCAGGTCGCCAGCGACGTGGCGCGCGGCGCCGTCACGCTACGTCAATGCGCGCAGCTCGGTTCCGGGCGCGGACGCACGGTGTGGGTTTCGCCCCCACGCCGCCGGATTGCGCGTGCGTTGCGTCGACCCAGGAATCGCTTCATCATCTCTAAGCCCATTCTGTCCGAGTCACTAACAGTGAGGGTATGAAGGATGCGCCTCTTCCCGATGACATCGCCGCTCGGCGTTCTCTTCGCGTCGCTGCTGGCCGTCGTGGCGACGCTCTCTTGCGGCGGCGAAGCGCCGAGCACGAAGCACGGTGCGGGCGCGTTCTCGGCAATCCCGGTCGCGTATCCGCGCGAGGAGGCGGAGCGGCTGCTCGGCTCCGAATACGTCGCGCAGCGGAACCGAGCCAAGTCGGACGCGCTCCTCGACCTCGCGCAGAGCGATCCGAACGCGTTCCAGCTCGAGGCCGCGAGCGCTCCGCTCGCGGAGGTGACGCCGATGTGGCCCAGGAGGCGGCTGTACCTCGTGCCCGGACGGATGCTGAAGGTGATCCAGCTCACGAACCGTGGCGAACTCCTGGGCGGCTACTTCGAGCCCGGGGCCGGGATGAACCCCGTGCTCGCGCGGTGGCCGGACGGCCAGCCGGAGCCGGACCTGAGCAGTTGACGTTCGTCACCGCTCCGCTGCGGCAGTTCCATGCGGCGGGCATGGACGACGACCGGCACGTGGTCGGCCTCGTGATGACCGGAACCTCGTACGAGGACCAGGGGAACGCCGCCGCCTGGCTGGATGCCTCGCTGGAGACCCCGGTCGTCAACGCGCAGCCGCCGCCGGGCACCACGGGCTCGCACTTCGAGGCGGTGTCACGCACCGGAATGGTCGCGGGCGACGCGTGGAGCGGGCAGCGCGCCTCGCCGACCTCCTGCGACGGCTGGGGACGTTCGGACGGCTGGGCCGTCGTGGGGCGATACAACGCCCCCGTCCTCGCGGCGACGCTCGACGGCTCCTCGGTCCCGTGTGTCGGCTGCCCGTCGGCGATGCGTGGTCTCGCGAACAGGCTCCTCGCCGTGAACGACCGGGGCGAGGCGGTCGGGTATGCGGAGGCGCGCGATGCGAGCTGGACCTGCCGCATCGAGTGGAGCTGGTACAGCTACAGTCTGCAGTACATGACGACCGGCATCACCAAGCACCAGATCTACGTCGGCCCGGGCGGGTCGCCCGTCGTCGACTTCGCTCAGACGCTGTTCCCGGGCGGCTTCGGGTATCCGCAGCTCGTGGGCATCAACAACCTCGGCGAGATCACTGGTAACGGCACGTTCGCCGGGACGCAGAACGCGTTCCGGTTCGACGTGAGGACGCGAGCCCTCTCTTGGCTGCCGCTGCTACCCGGCGTCTCGTACCAGCGGAGCTACGCACGCGGGATCAACAACCAGGGTCATGTCACCGCGAACGTCTACGCCTGCTACGGCCAGTACAATTGCTACGAGCGGACGATGGTGTGGGCCCCCGATGACAAGCTGTATGACCTCCTCGAGGACGTCGACTTCGTCAGTATGAACGACCGGAATCGCGTGATGGGGACGACCTGCAACTACCAGTACAGCCCGAGCACCTGCCAGGTCTCGGAGTGGGAGCTGCCGTCCGCGAGCCTGAAGGTCATCGCGAGCCTGGCGAGCCTCGATCCGCCGGTCGACTCCTCGCAGTTCGAGATGGCGCCGTCGGTGCTCGACTCGCGGGGCATCTGGCACGACCAGACGCTCCCGCTCCGCCTGTACTGCGTGAAGCCATCCGGCGAGGTTGCGAAGGATTGCGAGCTGACGCTCAGGTGGAGCGCACCCCCGAACTCCGGGTTCCACGTCCACGACGAGCCCGGGTTCACGGGCGCGAACCGGCCGCCTGGCAGGATCCAGACCGACGCGGGCGCGAGCGCCGGGTCGAAGAACGCCGGACCGCCGGGAGCGATGACCGCGGGCACGGGATCCGACGGGTACCTCGGCCTCATCTTCTTCGCGCCGGAGCCTTCCGGCGTCGTCGAACTGGAGGCGACCGGGACGGCGGTGGTCGACGGCACACTCGCCGTCTCCGACCCAGCCCGCGTCTCGATCACGATCCGGGTGCCCGGGCTGAGCCGGATCGCCGCCCCCGGGCTCCGGGTGATCGCGGCCTCGCACAACCACGACTCGCACAATGGCTACGGCACGGCGGACATGGGAAGCGCCCTGGCCGACATGGCCTCGACGTTCTCTGTGCTTCTCCAGGCGCCCGGTGGCCCACCCCGCGCCGTTCCAACGATACAGGTCAATGCGATTTCGCTCCCCCTCGGCGGGATCTTCGATTTCAGGAACGAGTGGCAGGCACCGCACTGGTCTCACCGCTTCGGTACGGACGCGGATCTGAACACGCCGCCCCTCACTCAGGACGAGAAGGACGTGCTGGAAGACGCGATCGGCGCGACTCCGCTGCGCACGCCCGTCCTGGCGGAATCCGCGGCCGCCCCGGGAGCCAGTCACTGGCACGTCGCGCTGTGAGGTTGCGAAAGGAACGAGCGATGCCCTTCAGTCTCGTCGTGACGCTGCTGCTAGCCGTGCCGCTCGTCGCGTCCGCCGATCCGGCAGGCTGCCCCCCGGGACGCGACCAGATCGCCATCCGGGTCTCCGCGGGCGTGCGGTACGATCTCGCGAGCGCCCTGTACACGTACTCGTATGCGGTCCGGAACGATCCTTCGAGCGCTCAGGAGGTGAAGACCTTCGCGGTCGACGTGATCGGCACCATCCCGCAGATCGAGAGCCCGGAAGGCTGGCGCGGGAGGATTCACGAGATCCGCCCCTGGGTGTACTGGCGTGCGTATCTCCTCGCCGACCCCGATCGGATCAGCGGCGACGGCCGGCTTTCGCCCTCGATCGTCCAGATCAAGCCCGGCTCGGCCCTCGGCGGCTTCTCCTTCCGTAGCCCGAAGCCGCCCGGCACGGTCGCGTTCCACGCGACCGGTTTCCGCCAGCTCCCCGCCGCGACGGGCGCGACGCCGGAGGAGGCCGAGCTCGAGGCGGAGCGGCTCGCCGAGTACATACGGGAGAACTGCCCGAAGCAGGCCCGGCCGCTGATCGACCAGGGCATCGTCGGCGCAACGATTGGTCCGGTCGAGGCGACCCCGGTGCAGATCGACGTCAAGCCGGATGACGCCGTGAACGCCGTGAACCCTGCATCGCATGGCGTCATCCCGGTGGCGGTGCTCGGTAGCGCCACGTTCGACCCGCGGACGATCGACATGTCCAGCATCGCGCTCGTGCCGAGCGGCGCTCGCCCACGGAAGTCCGCTCACGAGGACGTGAACCGGGATGGCCGTCCCGATCTGCTGCTCCACTTCGGCACCGCAGACGCCGCGATCACATGCGGCGACTCCGCCCTCGTGTTCGCAGCGAAGTCGACGCGGGGCGGAGTGCTCTCGGCGTTCGACACCATCCGGACGACGGGCTGCCGCTAGGTCCCGGCGAACCCGCCACTCCTTCGATGCTGAACCCGCTCGCCGACGGGAATCGATCGCCCTTCGCGAGCGCGCGCTCTCACGGCTCCAGGTACTCGTACTCCTTCCCCGCGTAGTTCCGGAGCACCCAGCGCTTGCCCTCGCGGCGCACGACGTAGCTCGGGTTCACCGGGATCTTCCCGCCGCCGTGCGGCGCGTCGATCACGAACTGCGGCACGGCGAGGCCGGAGGTGTGGCCGCGCAGGCTCTCGATGATCGCGATCCCGGTGTCCACCGGCGTGCGGAAGTGGCTGATGCCCTTCGCGAGGTCGCACTGGTAGATGTAGTAGGGGCGGATCCGCATGAGGAGGAGCCGGTGGTTCAGCTCCTTCACGACGGCGGGATCGTCGTTCACGCCCTTGAGGAGCACCATCTGGTTGCCGATCGGGCAGCCCGCGTCGGCGATCCGCCGCGCGGCCTCGAACGCCTCGGCCGTGCACTCCCTGGGGTGGTTGAAGTGCGTGTTCACGTAGACCGGGTGGTGCTCGCGGAGCATCCGCACGAAGTCGTCGGTGACGCGCTGGGGGAGGGTGACGAGGTTCCGCGTCCCGAGCCGGAAGATCTCGACGTGCGGGATCGCCCGGAGGCGGCCGAGGACGTAGTCGAGCCGCTCGTCCGAGAGCGAGAGCGGGTCGCCGCCGGAGATGACGACGTCGCGGATCTCGGGGTGCCGCTCGATGTAGGCGAGCGAGTCCTCGATCTGCTTCTTCGCCGCGGCGCTCGTCGGGTCCGCGACCTTCCGCTTGCGCGTGCAGTGGCGGCAGTACACCGGGCAGTTGTGCGTCGTGTAGAAGAGGACGCGGTCGGGGTAGCGGTGCGTGATCCCCGGGGTGGGCATGTCCCGCTCCTCCGCGAGCGGGTCCTCGAGGTCCACCGCCGAGACGAACGTCTCCTCCATCTTCGGCACCGACTGCAGCCGGATCGGGCAGCTCGGGTCCTCGGGGTCCATCAGCGCCGCGTAGTAGGGCGTGATGCCCATCTGGAACTCGGCCTCGGTCTCGACGGCGGCGCGCCGCTCGTCGTCCGTGACCCGGACGACCTGCTCGAGCTGCGCGAGGCGCGTCACCCGCTCGCGCTGCTGCCAGTGCCAGTCGTTCCAGAGCGCGTCGGGCACGTCCTTCCACGGCCCCCGCGGGCCGGGCTTGAAGCGCGAGCGGACGTTCGGGCTGACCATCCCATGTCATTAACACCGGAGCGGCCGCCTGACACGCGGGGCGTCCCGGGCGAGCCGCGCGCCGCGCCGGTTTGACTTCGCGGGAGCCGGGCCCTAGCCTCCGCGCCCTCGGCATGGGGAACATCGCATCGAGACGCAGGCGAGCGAAGCGAGCCCGCCGGGAAGCGCCTCGTGAGGCGGCGGACGCCGCCACGAGGCGCCCGGGGACCCGGCGAGCAGGGGTGGGGACCCCGTCCGCCCTCGCCGGACGGCGCGGGGCGGCGCGCCCCGCGGAGAGGGACTGGCGCGACTGGCGCTGGCAGCAGCGGAACGCCCTCGCCACGGCGGAGGACCTCGCGCGCGTCGTCGCGCTCTCGCCCGCGGAGCGCCGCGGCCTCGCCGCCGCGGCGGGGCGCACCCGGATCGCGGTGACGCCGTACTACGCGTCGCTCATGGACCCGGTCCACCCGTCCTGCCCGATCCGCATGCAGGTCATCCCGTCGCCCCTCGAGGCCCGCCCGGCCGGGGGCGACCGGCGCGACCCGCTCGGCGAGGACGCCCACCGGCCCGGTCCCGCGATCGTCCACCGCTACCCGGACCGCGCGCTGCTCCTCGCGGTGGACCGCTGCGCGGTGTACTGCCGTCACTGCACGCGCCGGCGGCTCACGCTCGGCGAGGGGGAGGGGCTCGACCGCGCCGCGCTCGACGCGGCGGTCGCGTACGTCCGCGACCACCCGGCGATCCGCGACGTGATCGTCTCGGGCGGCGACCCGCTCGTGCTCTCCGACGAGCGGCTCGACGCGCTCCTCGGGGCGCTCCGCGCCGTCCCCCACGTCCAGATCCTGCGCGTCGCGACGCGCGCACCCGTCGTGAACCCGATGCGCGTCGACGCGGCGCTCGCCCGCCTCCTCCGCCGGCACGCGCCGCTCTTCGCGGTGACGCACTTCAACCACCCGAAGGAATGCACCGCGGAGGCGCGCGCCGCGTGCGAGACCCTGGTGGACCACGGCGTCCCCGTCGAGAACCAGACCGTGCTCCTGCGCGGCGTGAACTCCTCGGCGCGCCTCCTGCGCGACCTCTTCGAGCGGCTCCTCACCTTCCGGGTGCGGCCGTACTACCTGCACCAGGGCGACCTCGCCGGGGGCACGGCCCACCTCCGCACGCCGCTCGACGCCGGGATCGCCATACTGGAGGCGCTGCGCGGCACGACGAGCGGGCTCGCCATCCCCCACCTCGCGGTGGACCTCCCGGGCGGGGGCGGGAAGGTGACGCTCCAGCCCCGCTACCTCGTCCGGCGCGACGAGGGCGGCCGCGAGGGCGCGGCGGGGACCTGGCTGAGGAACGGAACCGGGAGGACCTTCTTCTACCCGGAGCCGCCCGGGCGGGATTGCACCTGCCCCTACGAGGCGGTCTACTACGGCACCCGCGGCGGCGGGCAGTCCGGCGGGCGAGCCGCCGGGGAGAGCGAGCACGGATGATCGCGAGGGTGATCGAGGCGCTGGCGGTGTTCACGACCGGCGTCATCTCGAGCATGGGGTACGGCGGGGTCGTGCTGCTCATGGCGATCGAGAGCGCGTGCATCCCGCTGCCGTCCGAGATCATCATGCCGTTCGCCGGGTACCTCGTGTACCAGGGCCAGTTCACGCTGCACGGCGCGGCGCTCGCCGGCGCGGTGGGCTGCGTGGTCGGCTCGATCCCCGCCTACTACCTCGGGATGTACGGCGGCCGGCCGGTGATCGAGCGGTACGGCAAGTACGTCCTCCTGTCGCGCAAGGAGATCGCGTTCGCCGACCGGCTCTTCTTCAAGCACGGCCACTGGGTCGTCTTCGCCGCCCGGCTGCTCCCCGTCGTCCGCACGTTCATCGCGTTCCCGGCGGGCGTCGCGCGGATGCCGATGGGGAAGTTCGTCGTCTACACCTTCGTCGGCTCCTACCCGTGGTGCCTCGGGCTCGCCTGGCTGGGCGAGCTCCTCGGCGAGCAGTGGCACAGCGACCCGCGCCTCAAGGCGGCCTTCCACCGCTTCGACGCGCTCATCGGCGTCGCGATCGTGGCGGCCGTCGCCTGGTTCGTGTGGCACAAGCTCCGCGAGGCGCGGCGCCGGCCGGACGGCACGGCCGGGAAGGTGCCCGCCTCCGCCGCCGACGAGGTCTGAGCCGGATGGCCGCGCCGGCCGCCCGCCGCCTGCGCCGGCGGCTCGCGCCGGGCGCGCTCGGGCTCGCCCTCCTCGCCGCCGCCTGGCCGGCGAGCCGCGCCCGCGCCGAGGAGCGGCTCCGGGTCCGCGCCGGCGGCGAGGTGAAGGACCTCCGGCTCGAGGACTACGTCGCGGGCGTCGTCTCGGGGGAGATGCCGGCGAGCTTCCCGCCCGAGGCGCTCAAGGCCCAGGCGGTCGCGGCGCGCAGCTCCGCGCTCACCCGCAAGATCGAGGCGCAGGCGGCGGGCCGCGCCTTCGACATCGGCACCGGCGTCCTCCACCAGGTCTGGGCGGAGCGGCCGAGCGCCGCCGCCCGCGCCGCGGCGGAGGCGACCGCCGGCGAGGTGCTCGTCTCGGGGCGCGAGCCCGTCGAGGCGTACTTCCACGCCGCGTGCGGTGGGCGCACGGAGGGCGGCCTCGCGGCGCTGGGGCGCGACCTCCCCTACCTCGCCCCGGTGGAGTGCGGGAAGTGCGGCGGCGCGCCGGGCGTGGCGTGGAAGGTCCGCGTCGGCGCCGCCGACCTCGCCCGCGCGGCCGGGCTCGCTGCGGGCGCGGGCGCGGCCCGCGTGGCGACCCGGACGGCGACCGGCCGCGCCGAGCGCGTCGAGGTGGCGGCGGGCGGGCGGACCGCGGCCGTCGCCGCGGTGGACCTCCGGCAGCGCCTCGGCTTCGACCGCCTGCCGTCGCTCGCGTTCGACGTGCGCGGGGAGGGGGGCGGGTTCGTCCTCGAGGGGCGCGGGCGCGGCCACGGCGCGGGGCTCTGCCAGTGGGGCGCGGCGGCGCTCGCGCGGGAGGGGCTCGGGTACCGCGAGATCCTGGCGCGCTACTACCCCGGCACCGACGTCGTGCGGATGTACTGACCGATGCGGCTCTCGGACTTCGACTACGCGCTCCCCGAGGAGCTCGTCGCGCAGGAGCCGGTCTCGCCGCGCGACGCGTCGCGGCTCCTCGTGGTCCGGCCCGAGGGGCCGTTCGAGCACCGGCGGTTCGGGGAGCTCGACGCGCTGCTCGCCGAGGGCGACCTCCTCGTCTTCAACGACACCAAGGTGATCCCGGCCCGGCTCGTCGGGCGGAAGGCGAGCGGCGGCAAGGTCGAGATCCTGCTGTGCGAGCCGCTCGCGGGCGGGCTGGGGCGGCGCTGGCGGGCGATGGGCCAGGCGTCGAAGGCGATCCGCGCCGGCGCCGCGCTGGACTTCGACGGGCTCTCCGCGCGGGTCCTCGAGGCGGAGGGGGAGGGCTTCTACGTCGTCGAGCTGGACCGGGAGGGCGAGGCGCTCGAGGCCGCGCTCGCGCGCGCCGGGCGCGTCCCGCTGCCCCCCTACATCCGCCGCGAGCCGGACGAGCGGGACCGCGCGCGCTACCAGACGATCTGGGCGCGCGCGCCGGGCAGCGCCGCGGCGCCGACGGCGGGGCTCCACTTCACCGACGCGCTCCTCGCCCGCCTCGACGCGCGCGGCGTGCGCCGGACCGCGGTGACGCTCCACGTCGGCCCCGGGACCTTCCTCCCGATCCGCGGCGACTCCGTCGAGGACCACCGGATGCACGCGGAGGCGTACGAGGTCCCCGCGGCTGCCGCCGCCGAGCTCGCGGCGTGCCGCGCGCGCGGCGGGCGCGTCGTCGCGGTCGGGACGACCTCGGTCCGCACGCTCGAGAGCGCGTTCGACGGCGAGCGCGTCGCGCCCGGCGCGGGGCGGACGGCGCTGTTCGTCCGCCCCGGCCACCGGTTCCGCGCCGTCGACGCCCTCGTCACGAACTTCCACCTGCCGCGCTCGACGCTCCTCGTCCTCGTCTGCGCGTTCGGCGGGAGGGAGCGGATCCTCGCCGCGTACCGCGAGTCCGTGTCCGCTCGGTACCGCTTCTTCAGCTACGGTGACGCGATGCTGCTGTTCCGGGACGTGGTAGAGTAGCCCCCTCCCCGGGGGGGCCCGCGGTGCACAGCGTCGCCGTGAACCTCGACGCCGCTCAGTACCTCGCCGGCTGGCGGCCGGAGGCGGGCAGCCTGTTCCTGCCGACGCTCTCCGACTCGCGCGTCGGCGCCTCGGTGGCCGTCCGCGTGGGCATCTACGGCCAGGCGATCCGGGCGACGCTGTTCGGGAAGATCGCGCTCGTGCGGCGCGTGGGCCGGCCGGCGCTGCCGCCCGGCGTGGAGCTGCACCTCGACCGGATCAGCCTCGCCGCGGCCGGGTTCCTCGCGATGGCGGCGCGCGGCGAGCCGGTCACCTTCAAGGAGCGCCAGCCCCGCTGGTCCCACGAGCGGCCGCTCGCCGTGGTCCACGCGGGCGTGTCGCGGCCGGCGGCGACGCTCAACGTCTCGGAGGGCGGCTGCGCGGTCCGCTGGGCCGGCCAGCTGCCGCTCGTCGGCGACGTCGTGGAGATCCGGCTCGGGGACGGCCTCTTCGCGCCGACGGCGAACGCCATCGTCTGCTGGAACCAGCCGGGCGGCGCGGTGGAGCGCTCGGTGGGGCTGCGCATCGTCTCCGGCGGGCGCGCCGCGCGGGCGTGGCGGGCGCTCGTCGAGAAGGTGGCGAGGTCCGGCGCGCGGGCGGCTTAGGGGCCAGGCTTGACAGCGTGCGTGCCGCGCGCGACACCCCCGCCGTGATCGCGTTCGAGGTCCTCGCCACCGACGGCGCCGCGCGGCGCGGCCGGCTCGCCACGTCCCGCGGCACGGTCGAGACGCCGGTGTTCATGCCGGTCGGGACCGCGGGCACGGTGAAGACGCTCGAGCCGCGCGACCTCGAGGCCCTCGGCGTCGGGATCCTCCTCGCGAACACGTACCACCTGTTCCTGCGCCCCGGGCACGAGCGCGTCGCGCGCCTGGGCGGGCTGCACCGCTTCATGGCCTGGCCCCGCGCCATCCTCACCGACTCCGGCGGCTTCCAGGTGTTCAGCCTCGGCGAGCGGGCCGCCGGCCGCGAGCGCGCAGGCCCGGGGCTCGTCGAGATCGCGGAGGAGGGGGTCACCTTCCGCTCGCACCTCGACGGCGCGCGCCACTTCCTCTCGCCGGAGCGGGCGATCGAGGTGCAGGAGGCGCTCGGGGCCGACGTCGTCATGGCGTTCGACGAGTGCCCGCCGTCGCTCGCGGACCGCGCCTACCACGAGGCCTCGCTGGCGCGGACGCAGCGCTGGCTCGTCCGCTGCCGCGACGCGTGGCGGGACCTCCGGAGCCGGGGGGACGAAGGCAGTGCCCTCTTCGGGATCGCGCAGGGCGGGCTCTTCGCCGACCTGCGCGCGCGGGCGATCGCGGACGCGGCCGCGCTCGACCTGCCCGGGTACGCGCTCGGGGGCTACGCGGTCGGCGAGGCGCCCGAGGCGATGTGGGAGGGGGTCGCGCGCGACGCGCCGCTCCTCCCCGCGGGGAAGCCCCGCTACCTCATGGGCGTCGGCACGCCGGAGGACCTCCTCGCCGGGATCGCGGCGGGGATCGACATGTTCGACTGCGTCCTCCCGACCCGGACGGCGCGCAACGGGCTCCTCTTCACGAGCCGCGGCAAGCTCGTCATCCGCAACGCCGCCTACGCGGACGACGACGCGCCGGTCGACCCGGCGTGCGCCTGCTACGGGTGCCGGACGTTCAGCCGGGCGTACCTCCGGCACCTCTTCCGCGCGGGCGAGATCCTGGGGCTGCGGCTCAACACCCTGCACAACCTGACCTTCTACCTGTCGCTCATGGACGAGGCGCGGCGCGCGATCTCCGGCGGCCGGTTCGAGGCGTTCCGCCGGGAGCGGCTCCTCTCCTGGGGGCCGGGCGCGGGCGCGCGACCGCTGGACACCCCAGGGAAATCGGGCTAGAAAACAGCGCTTTTCGACCCACCGCGGATTTCCCCCGGAGCCCCCGATGCACTCCGTCCTCCAAGCGTTCCTCGCGCAGACCGCCCAAGACGGCGGCTCGCCGCCGAGCATGCTGGCGAACCCGATCTTCATGTTCGCCGCCATGGCGGCGGTCTTCTACTTCGTCCTGTGGCGGCCGCAGGCGAGGGAGCGCAAGCGGCTCCAGCAGTACGTCGCGGCGCTCAAGAAGGGGGACGAGGTCGTCACCCAGAGCGGCATCATCGGGACCGTCTGGCTCGTCGAGGACCGCGTCGTGACGCTCGACGTGGGCAGCGGCACCAAGCTGCGCGTCGTCAAGGCCCAGATCGCCGGTCAGTGGAGGGCGGTCGAGACCCAGCCGGCCAAGGCGGAGGCGAAGAAGTAGATGGAACGCTCCTGGTACTGGCGCCTCGCGCTCGTGGTCGGGGTCGCCCTCTTCTCCGTGTACCAGCTCGTCCCGAGCTGGTTCTACTTCAAGCTCCCCCCCGACCAGCGGAACAGCGACGCGTACGAGCAGTCCGTCCCGCGCTGGGCCCCCGACGCCGAGAAGCACCTCAACCTCGGCCTCGACCTGCAGGGCGGCATCCACCTGGCGCTCGGCGTGGACGTCGATCGCGCGGTGAAGGCGAAGGTCGCGCGGCGCGCCGACGAGATCGCGGAGTACCTCCGGTCGAAGGAGATCCCGTTCGCCGACTGCCGGCCGGCCGGCGACGGCCGGCGCATCGCGGTGAAGGGCCCCGACCTCGACAAGATCCGCGCGACGATCCTCGACGGCTACGACGCCGAGATGTACGCCCCCGGCGGCTCCCCGGAGGGCGCGGTCGCGTTCGCGTTCAAGGACCAGGTGCTCCGCGACTTCCAGACGAAGGCGATCGAGCAGGCGGAGAAGGTGATCCGCAACCGCGTCGACGGCTGGGGCGTCAAGGAGCCCGACATCAAGCGCAAGGCCGGCTCGCAGATCCAGATCCAGCTGCCCGGGTTCAAGGACCCGCAGAAGGCGAAGGAGCTGCTCGGCCGCACCGCCCAGCTCGAGTTCAAGATCGCGGACGACGAGAACCCGGCGCTCGACCCGCTCCGCACGGCGGTGCCGCAGTGCCCGGCCGACCGGGCCGGCCCGCTCCTGCCGCTCCCCGACGGCGGCTGCTGGATGGCCGACTCCGTCCAGCTCCCGAACGGCGGCTCGCGCGCCGCCACCGTGCTCGCCGCGAACACCCGCCCCGAGCTGGAGAGGCTCGCCCGCGAGAAGGCGGACCCGCTCCTCGATCCGATGAAGAACGTGGTGGGGATCGGCGAGCACGTCGTGGGCGGCCAGGGCGCGGCCTTCCAGGCGCGGTACTACGTCTCCTACCTGCTCCGGGCGAAGACGGAGCTCACCGGCGACTACCTCGCCGGCGCGGACGTCGCCCGCGACGACTCGGATCCGATGCGCCGCGGCCAGCCGGTCGTCACGTTCAAGATGACGCCCGAGGGCGGGCGGCTCATGGAGAAGCTCACCACCGAGAACATGGGCCGCCGCATGGCGACGGTGCTCGAGGAGAAGGTCGAGACCGCGCCCTACATCCGCGGCCGGATCTCGACGAACGGCCAGATCACGCTCGGCAGCGGGACCGACCCGCAGCGCATGGTCCAGGAGGCGAGCGAGATCGCGCAGGTCCTCCGCTCGGGCGCGCTCCCCGCGCCGGTCACCATCTCCGAGGAGCGCACCGTCGGCGCCACCCTCGGGCCCGAGCTCGTCCGCAAGGGCGCCGTCGCCGCGCTCGTCGGGCTCGCCGCGGTGCTCGTCTTCATGATCCTCTACTACCGCGCGTCCGGGCTCATCGCCGACCTCGCGCTCGTGCTGAACGGCCTGCTCGTCCTCGCGATCATGGCGACGATCGGCTCGACCCTGACGTTGCCGGGCATCGCCGGGTTCGTGCTGACGCTCGGCATGGCCGTCGACGCGAACGTGCTCATCAACGAGCGCATCCGCGAGGAGATGCGGGCCGGGCAACCCGTGAAGCGCGCCGTCCAGCAGGGCTACGACCGCGTGTTCTGGACCATCGTCGACTCGCACGTGACGACGCTCGTCGCCGCGATCGTCCTCATGAACTACGGGTCGGGGCCGGTCCGCGGCTTCGCGGTCACCCTGACCATCGGGCTCCTCGCCTCGATGTTCACGTCGATCGTGGTGACCCGCGTCATCATGGAGTACTTCACGCGCCGCGACACGGCGCGCCTGAGCGTCTGATGCGATTCAAGACCTTCGACATCGTCCCCCACGGCACGAAGTTCGACTTCGTCGGGAAGCGCCACATCGCGGTGGTGCTCTCGCTCATCGTGAACCTCGCCGTCATCGTCTGGTCCATCCCCGCGGTCCACGGCCTCAACTTCGGCGTGGACTTCGCGGGCGGCACCGAGATGGAGGTGAGGTTCTCCAGGGCGGTGGACGCGGGCGCCATCCGCAAGGCGGTCGAGGAGCTCGGCTTCGAGGACGCCTCGGTCCAGACCTACGGCCCCGAGGGCGAGCACACCTTCCTCATCCGCGTGGGGCGCATCGCGCTCATGACGGAGGAGGCGGTGAAGAAGGTGGCGGACGCGGTCACCGCGAAGTTCCCGGTCCAGAGCTGGAGCTTCAACGCGGAGATCGGCGACAAGATCGACTTCCAGTTCGAGACCCCGCCGTCGCCCGACGCGCTTCGCGCCGCCGTCGAGGCCGCCGGCGTCCGGGTGCGCGAGGTCCGGGAGGAGGCGGGGCTCACCGCCGGCACGCGGTCGTTCGCCGTCATCACGCAGGGCATCCAGGACAAGATCGAGCGCGACCTCGCCTCCCGCTTCGCCGACGCCGCCCCCGAGGTCCGGCGCGTCGAGTACGTGGGCCCGGCGGTCGGCCGCGAGCTGCGCAACCAGGGGTTCAAGGCGGTGCTGTACGCGATGGCGCTCATCGTCGTGTACATCGGGCTCCGCTTCGACTTCGCCTTCAGCCCGGGCGTGATCATCGCGATCGTCCACGACGCCATCGTGACCCTCGGCTACTTCGCGTTCTCCGGGCGCGAGTTCAACCTCACCTCGATCGCCGTGATCCTCACGGTGGTCGGCTACTCGGTGAACGACACGGTCGTCGTCTACGACCGCATCCGCGAGAACCAGGGCAAGTACAAGGGGAAGGGGCTCGCGGAGATCGTGAACCTGTCGCTCAACGAGGTCCTCGGCCGGACCTTCCTCACCTCGTTCGCGACCGCGCTCTCGCTCGTCGGCCTCCTCGCCTACGGCGTCGGGACCATCTTCGACTTCTCGTTCGCGATGCTCATCGGCATCGTCTCCGGCACCTACTCCACGTGGTTCATCGCCGGCCCGATGACCATCTGGCTCGAGGAGCGCGCCGCGCGGAAGAAGGCCGCCGGCCAGCACCCCGCCGCCGCGGCCGCCCGCGCCGGCTCGAAGTAGCCTCGGGCGCGCCGCGCCGCCCGCCGGCCCCGCCCGATCCCGCATCGGCGGGGCCTTCTCGTCCCACGTGGGCGGATGTGCGCGCCGTGCCGATTGCCGGCGCGCACCGGTTAACGTACGGTCGCATGTACCCGGAGGGGTCCATGCGTCGAATCGCGTTCCGTATCGCCGCCGCGCTCGCCACCGCGGCCGCGCTCGCCGCCGCGGGCTGCGAGACCGAGACCACGACGCTCGGGAACGTGATCGCCGAGTGCCTCACGGGCACGAGCTGCGCCTGCGGCACGGGGAACTGCGTGTACGACTGCCCGGGCGGCGGCTGCGTCCTGACGTGCACCGGCGCGTCCAACTGCGTGTTCTCGTGCGGCGGCGTCGGACACTGCTCGTTCGAGTGCGACAACGTCGGCAACTGCAACGCGACCTGCGCCGGCGGCGGCTGCGCGATGACGTGCACCGGCACGGGGAACGGCGTCCTGTCGTCGTGCCCCTCGGGCTGCACCGCCACGTCGGTCGGCGGCACCGGCAGCTGCCTCCTCGTGAACTAGAGCCCTCGCGCGCGCCCGTCCAGCCGCCCGGAGCGTGCCCCCTCACCCCAGCGGCCCCAAGGAGACACACGATGACCCGTCGGATCGCCCTCCGCCTCGCCGGCGTCGCCCTCGCCCTCGCCCTCGCCGCCGCCGCGCCCGCGCGGGCGCAGAGCACGATGTACCAGCCCGTCCGCGTGGACCTCACCGCCTACGTCGGCTACGCGTCGGCCGACGCGACGTCGTGGGGCTTCGGCGCGGCGCTCGAGGCCAAGTACCACGCGACCGACCACCTCGCCGCGGGCCTCCGCTTCGAGGGCGCCGGCTTCATCACGCAGGACGTCACCGTCGGCACCGGCGCCGACACGTCCGTGGAGCAGGGCGCGCGCGCCTCGAGCGCGTTCCTCGCGAAGGCGGACTGGTACTTCGGGACGTCGACCACGCGGCCGTTCGTCGGCCTCGGGCTCGGGTACTACCGGATCGGCGCCGGCTCGCAGTCCATCGGCGGCGGCGGGACGGTGGTCCAGACCGCGGCGGCGTTCCGCGGGTTCGGGTTCTGCCCGCAGGTGGGCGTGAACTTCGGCGCGTTCCGGCTGGCCGCCACCTACCACGTGGTCGGCGGCGGCGACATGACGGTCGTGACGCAGGCGGAGGGCGCCCCCGCGACCGAGGTGAAGCTCGCGAAGAACTGGTTCGCGTTCGAGATCGGCGGCACCATCGGCGGCCGCCGCCTCTAGCCCGACCTCCGAGATCGCCTCCCCGGCGGCGGGGCGGCGCCCGCCCGCCTGTCAGCCCGGCGTGCGATCTTCCGCGCCGTGCGGGAGGGCGGCGGACGGCGGCGGTGGGTGGAGGCGGCGGCGGACGGGGACGCCGCCGCGCGCCTCGCGGGCGCGCTCGGCCTCCACCCGCTCGCGGCGCGCGTCCTCGCGATCCGCGGGTACGGCTCGGCCGCGGACGCGCAGGCGTTCCTCGCCGCGCGGCTCGAGGACCTGCCCGACCCGTCCGCGATGAAGGGGATGCCGGAGGCGGTCGCGCGGCTCGTGCGCGGCGTCGAGGCCGGCGAGCGGATCGCCTGCTACGGCGACTACGACGTGGACGGCGTCACGTCGACCGCGCTCCTCGCCGGCTTCCTGCGCGCGGCGGGGGCCGACGCCGTCACGTACGTGCCGCACCGGCTCGTCGAGGGCTACGGGCTCAACGTCGCCGCGGTGGAGAAGCTCGCCGCCGAGGGCGTCCGCCTCCTCGTCACGCTCGACTGCGGGATCACCGCCGCCTCCGAGGTCCGCGCCGCGGCGGCGCTCGGCGTCGACGCGGTGGTGGTGGACCACCACACCGTGCCGGTCGAGCTCCCCGCCGCGGCGGCGATCCTGAACCCGCACCAGCCCGGCTGCGCGTATCCGTCGAAGGACCTCGCCGCCGTCGGCGTCACCTTCGCGCTCCTCATGGCGCTCCGCCGGGCCCTCCGCGAGCGCGGGCGCTTCGGGCCGTCGCGCCCCGAGCCCAACCTGAAGGACGCCCTCGACCTCGTCGCGCTCGGCACCGTCGCCGACGTCGTGCCGCTCGTCGGCGCGAACCGGATCCTCGTCCGCTGGGGGCTCGACGCGCTGGCGCGCACGCGCCGGCGGGGGCTGCGCGCGCTGAAGAAGGTCGCCGGGATCGCGGAGGGGACGCCCGTCACGGCGGGGCAGATCGGGTTCCGGCTGGGACCCCGGATCAACGCGGCGGGACGGCTCGACGACGCCGGGCGCGGGGTCCGCCTCCTCTTGACCGCGGACGCCGCCGAGGCGGACGCCCTCGCCGCGGAGCTCGACGCCGAGAACCAGGCGCGGCAGGAGATCGAGCGGCGCATCCTCGCGGAGGCGACCCACGACGCGGCCGCGCGGGTGCGGGCGGGGGCCCGCGGCCTCGTCCTCGCGCGCGACGGCTGGCACGCGGGCGTGGTCGGGATCGTGGCGGCGCGCGTCGCGGAGCGGTTCCACCGCCCGGCGGTGCTGGTCGCGCTCGGCGGCGAGGAGGGGAAGGGGAGCGGCAGGTCGGTGGAGGGCTTCCACCTCTACGAGGCGCTCGCCGCCTGCGCGCCGCACCTCGCCCGCTTCGGCGGCCACCGGCACGCGGCGGGCGTCACGGTCGAGCGCGGGCGGCTCGAGGCGTTCCGCGAGGCGTTCGAGGCGCACGCGCGCGAGCGGCTCGCGGACGAGGACCTCGTCCCGCGCTGCCGGATCGACGGCTGGGTCGGCGAGGGCGACGTCACCGACCGCGCCGCCGAGGACCTGGCCCGCCTCGGCCCGTTCGGCGCGGGGCACCCCGAGCCGGTGTTCGCGCTGCGCGGCTCGGCGAGAGGCGCGCGCACCGTCGGCGCCGAGAACGCCCACCTGAAGCTCGCGCTGGGGCGGCTCGACGCGATCGGGTTCGGGATGGGCGACCGGCTCGCCGCGTGCGCCGGACCGCTCGACGCCGCGTTCACGATCGGGTTCGACGAGTGGGACGGCGCGCGGCGGCTGCAGCTCAGGCTGAGGGACGTGCGTCCCGCGACCTAGGCGACGCCCCAGTGGGCCTTCGCCTCGGAGAAGAGCGCGCCGAGCTTCGCGAGCTCCCCCACGTGGATCCGCTCGGCCTGCCGCTCGAAGCGGCCCCGGCAGCGCTCGGAGCAGAAGTGGTACGTCCGGCGCTTGTACTCGACCGAGGGGCCGTCGTCGTCCGCGACGGGCCTGCCGCACACCGGGTCGATGGACACGCCGCGCTCGCTCTCGTACGTCATGTGGGGCCTCCGGAGAGGAGGCGGCTGCAACGGCGGGGCCACCGCCGGCGGGCGCGGCGATCGCGGGCACGGCGGCCGGGGCCGCGCCGCCGCCGGTCGAAATTCCAGCCTCCGGACTGAAAAAACGCGGGGGCGCCGCGCGGGCGGCGCCGGCCGGGACGGGCCGGGCGGGGCGGGACCGGCGCGGAACCGGAGCCTTGACGCCTGAGGTTTCGGAGTGTTAGCTGCCACTTCCCCATCCGCGGAGGGACGCTCTTGGCCCGCTTCATCACGGAAATCAAGCGCACGCACACGTGCGGCGACCTCACGAAGGCCGACATCGGGAAGGAGGTCGTCCTGTTCGGGTGGGTGAACAACCGGCGCGACCACGGCGGCGCCGTCTTCATCGACCTGCGCGACCGGGCGGGGGTCACCCAGGTCGTCTTCGAGGAGGACGTGCGACCCGAGGTCCACGACCTCGCGGGCCAGCTCCGGCTCGAGTACTGCGTCGGCGTGCGCGGGAAGGTGGTCTCGCGCGGCGGCAACGTGAACCCGAAGCTCCGGACGGGCGAGATCGAGGTCCACGCGACCGAGCTCGAGATCTTCAACCGCTCCGAGCCGACGCCGTTCCAGATCGAGGACCGGATCGACACGTCGGAGGAGAAGCGGCTCGCCTACCGCTACCTCGACCTGCGCCGCGCGCCCCTCCAGAGGACGCTCATGACCCGCGCGCGCGTGAACCACGTGACGCGGAACTACTTCACGGAGAGCGGCTTCCTCGAGCTCGAGACCCCCTTCATGGGGAAGTACACGCCCGGCGGCGCCCGCAACTTCCTCGTCCCCTCCCGCCTCAACCCCGGCAAGTTCTACGCGCTCGCCGAGAGCCCGCAGCTCTACAAGCAGCTCTACATGGTCGCGGGCTTCGACCGGTACTTCCAGATCGTCCGCTGCTTCCGCGACGAGGATCTCCGGCTCGACCGGCAGCCCGAGTTCACCCAGATCGACGTGGAGATGAGCTTCGTCGAGCAGGGCGACGTGTTCGACGTGATCGAGGGGCTCGTCGTCCGGCTCTGGAAGGAGATGCTCGGCGTCGAGATCCCGCGCCCCTTCCTGCGCATGCCGTTCGACGAGTCGATGGCGAGGTACGGCAACGACAAGCCGGACCTCCGCTTCGACATGCCGCACGTCGTCCTCACCGAGCTCGTGAAGGAGCACCGGGGCGGCGGCGTGCCGCTCCTCGACGAGGCGGTGAAGGCCAAGGGGATCGTGAAGGCGATGCGCGTCCCCGCCTCGGCGAACCTCTCCCGCACCGAGATCGACAAGCTCGAGGAGTTCGTGCGCGGCATGGGCGCGAAGGGGCTCGCCCGCGCCAAGGTGACGGACGGCGGCGAGTGGACCCAGTCGCCGTTCGCGAAGTCGATCACGCCGGAGCTCCGCAAGGCGGTCAACGCCGCGACCGGCGCCCAGACCGGCGACCTGCTGCTCTTCCAGTTCGGCAAGGAGTCGGTCGTCCACACCGTGATGGCGAACCTGCGCGTCCACCTCGCGAAGCGGATGGGGCTCATCCCGGAGTACGGCTCGGGCGGGAAGTGGAACTTCCTGTGGGTCGTCGATCCGCCCCTGTTCGAGTACGACGAGGAGGCCGGCCAGTGGGCGGCGGCGCACCACGCCTTCACGCGCCCGCGCGACCAGGACCTCCGGTACCTCGAGACCGACCCCGGCCGCGTCTACTGCTGGCGCTACGACCTCGTGCTGAACGGGTTCGAGATCGGCGGCGGCTCGATCCGCCTCCACGACCCCGAGGTGCAGGCCCGCGTGTTCAAGGCCATGGGCATCTCCGCCGAGGAGGCGAAGAGCAAGTTCGGCTTCCTCCTCGACGCGCTCAAGATGGGCGCGCCCCCGCACGGCGGGATCGCGCTCGGCATGGACCGCCTCGTCATGCTCCTCACCGGCGCCGAGTCGCTCCGCGACGTCGTCGCCTGGCCGAAGACGCAGAAGGGCACCGACCTCATGACCGGCGCGCCGGGCGACGTGGACGCGAAGCAGCTCCGCGAGCTGTACGTGAAGTCCACGTACGAGCCGGGGAAGTAGCGGGCGGAGTCGCCGCGCTCGGCGATCGTCGATCCGGCGCGCTGCGGTCCGAGCAGTCTTCGGCGCTTCCGCCGCTCCTGGGCTCACTCTCGCCGCGGCAGCTCCGGCAGATAGGGCTCGAGCACCGCGGCGAGCCGGTCCAGGATCGGCCGGATCTCGCCGCGCTCGGTCGAGGCGAGCGCCTCGCCCGCGTCGGAGACCGCCCGCGCGAGGTCGGGCGGCAGGAGGTACAGGCTCGCCGAGAACGCGGCGACCGCCTCCACCGCCGCCTTCTCGAGCGCGTCGCGGGACTCGGCCAGCGCCGCCGCGGCGTCGGCGGTGGGCGCCCGGTCGTGCTCGGCGCGGTCGGCGAGCCAGTCGTGGCGGGCGAGCTCGAGCCGGCCGAGCTGCTCGACCACCCGCACGACGGCGGCCTGGCGGACCTTCGCGAGGTCGCCCTGCAGCGCCTCCTGCCAGCGGATCCGCTCCTGGCGCCGGAAGAGCCACCAGCCGGCGATCGCCACCGGGAGCGCGGCGCCGAGCCCGCCCGCCGCGGCCACCACGACCTGCTGCCAGAGCGCGAGGCCGGTCACGGCCGCCCTCCCGGGACCGCCGGGAACAGGGGCGACCCGTGCTGCAGCACGCGCAAGATGGTGCCCCGGTCGATCTCGTAGCGGACGCGGCTCTCGACCGGCGGCGCGCCCCGGCACCGGACGCGCTCGAGGTCGGCGACGATGCGTCCCCCGTCGGCGTAGGCGCGGTCGACGACGTCGAGCCGCGCGTCGGGGCAGGCCGCGAGGAACCGCGCGTGGGCGGTCCGGATCTCCGCCCGGCCGCGCAGCAGCACGAGCGTGGTGTCCGCGTCGATGACCTCGGCGTCCTCGGCGTAGGCCCGGGCGGCGGTGTCGAGATCCCGCGCGTTGAGCGCCGCGTCGCGGAGCTCCATCACCGAGAACGCGAAGCTCTGCGGGCCGGGGCTGGCGGGCGGCGCCTCCGCCTTCCGGGCGCAGGCGAGGAGCGCCGCGGCGAGCGCGAGGGCGGCGGGTCCTGTCGTCGCGGCGCGTCGCATCGCGTCCCCCCGGGGTGGCGGGGATCCTACACGACGGGGCGGACCAGCGGTCGTCCCGCGGCGGACGGCGCCGTGCAGGCGCGGGCGGTGAGCTTCTTCGAGGTGCGGGACGGGCTGATCTGGCGGGTGACCGAGTTCTGGCCGGACCCGTTCCCGCCCGCCGCCTGGCGCGCCCGCTGGGTCGAGCGTGCTGCTCCGGGCC
>DASSSJ010000121.1:0-14159 GCA_035708485.1 Anaeromyxobacter sp.
GGAGGAACTCGCCCGTGAGCTCGGGGTTCGACCGCATCCGGTCGGCGAGATCGTCCATCCGATCGTCGATGTCGACGAAACGAGTCCTCATCTTGCCCACTCCTCAGCTGCCCGTCGGACCGTCCGTCAGGACGGCAGCGCAAGTTCCCGACATGTCGTGTGTTTTTCAGGCCTGCGCGCGAAGCGGGGCGAATCTAGCCGAAACCGTTTTCAAAGGTCAATGAATTTACCGCTCGTCGGGTGAACGGACGAGGGCGGACCTTTGTTCCGGTGGAGAGGCTAAGTGCCGGATACGTTTGACGAAACCACACAAGATGCAGGCCGCGGCGGGCGGCCGGCACGTCTCGCTTCGCGAGGAGGAGAGCCTAGGCGGCCCGCGCCTTGAAGAGCCAGCCGGGCGGAGCGGGCCGGGCTCCGCGCTGGATTCCGCTCACGACCTCGTACACGCGCCGGGTGTGCTCGCCGATGCCGCCGTTCCCGACCCTCAGCTCGGCGCCGTCGTCGAAGACGTACGCGCCGACCGGCGAGACGACCGCGGCCGTGCCGAAGCCGCCCGCCTCGGTGATGGCGCCGCTGCGGACGCCCGCCAGGAACCCCTCGAGCGGGATCCGCTCCTGGACCACGTCCACGCCGAGGGCGGCCCTGCCCAGCGCCAGCACCGACTCCGACGTCACCGACCGCAGGATCGTGTCCGTGAACGTCGGGATGACGATCCGGCCTTCGCGCGTGACGTGGTAGTGGTTCATCGCGCCGGCCTCCTCGAGGTACGTGTCCGTCGTGTCGAGGTAGAGCACCTGCGCGGCGCCGACGTGGTGGGCGGCCTCGCCCGCGCGGAGCGACGCGGCGTAGTTGCCGCCCGTCTTGAGCGCGCCCGTGCCGCCCGGCGCGGCGCGGTGGAAGCGCTTCGTGATGAGGAGCTTCACCGGCTCGGTGAAGCCCTTCGGGTAGTAGGGGCCGCTCGGCGAGAGGAAGACGCAGTAGAGGTAGCGATCGGACGGCTTCACGCCGAGGGAGTCCTGCGTCCCGATCATGAAGGGGCGGATGTAGAGCGACGCGCCCTCCTGATCCGGGAACCACAGCCGCTCCACGTCGAGCAGCGCCAGGATGGCCTGCACCTGGTCGGCGACCGGGATGGTCGGCATGCACAGGCCGGGCGCGGAGCGGTTCATCCGCTCGGCGTTCCTGTCGATGCGGAACGCGTAGATCTCGCCGTCGGGGTGCTTGAACGCCTTGGCGCCCTCGAAGATCTCCTGGCTGTAGTGGAGGACCACCGCGCCGGGGGGCAGCGAGAACGGCCCGTACGGCACGATCCGGGGATCGCGCCAGCCGCCGTCGACCCACTCCATGAGGAACATGTGGTCGGTGCGGAGCTGGCCGAACGAGAGCGGGCCCGCGGGGCGGAACGGCTGGGTGCGGCGCGCGGCGGAGGGCTTGAGGTCGTAGCGGATGTCCATGGCGTCTCGTCCCGAGCTTGGCCGGGAATCATATATCACCGGCGCGCCCGCGGGCCCGGGCGAGCGGCGGCCCGGGTCAGGCGGCGAGCGCGGGGAAGGGCCGGCACATCCGGGCGACGAGCGCCATGTCCGGGTGCAGCTCGGCCTTGCCGTTCTGGATGGCGCGCTGGAGCGCCCCCTCGTCCGGCACGATCTCGAGCGGCGAGAGGACGCGCTGGAACGAGCGGTGGACGTGGACGAACGGCCTGTTGCGGGCGACGTTCTGGGCCGCGAGCTGCTCGAGGCCGAACCAGAGCGGCTGCGTGAGCTTCGGCCCGAACCCCTCCAGGGCGAGGACGAAGGCGTTTCGCGTCCCGACCGCGCCGCGCTGGACGGCGCCCCACGCCGCGCGCGCCGGCAGGTTGTCCACGATCCCGCCGTCCACGAGGCGGAAGAGGTCGTGCTTCTCGAGCAGCGCCCGCAGGAGCGCGTGCATCCGCTCGTCGTCGCGCACGACGTCGTAGTGGATGACGCCCGGGAGCGCCGACGAGAAGCCGACCGCGTCGATGGCGTCGAAGGCGCGGGTCTCGTCGTCGGCGCCCAGGTAGATGCGGGCGAGCCGGTCGCGCTGCACGAACAGCTCGCCGAGCGCCTGGACGAGCTCGCCGACCATGCGCGAGAGGACGTTCGGGTTCGGCTCGCGGCCGTGGAGGTCGAGGAGGTGCTCGTAGTAGCTCGGGTCGCGGGGGAGGGCGCCGTTCCGGATGCCCGTCACCGAGACCACGAGCGGGATCGCGAGCTGGCCGAGCGTGAGCGGGTGGCCGTCGGGCCCCTTCAGGAACTCGCCGATCGCGGCGCGCAGGTACAGCCGCGCCGCGGCGGGGAGGCCGTAGCGCGACTCGCCGTGCAGGAAGCGGAACAGCGTCTTGAAGGAGAGGCCGCGCATCGCGTCGGCGATGTCCGCGGGCCTCCAGCGGAGGCGCCGGGCGCGGACGAGGAGCAGCACCGCGCCCATGCTGGTGCCGGCGAGCAGCCGCGGCACGAGGCCGTACTGGTCGAGCAGCGCGAAGGCGCCGAGGTACGACCAGGCGACGCCCCCGCCGCCGCCGCAGACGAGGACGAGCGCCTTCTCGCAGACCTCGCGGTCGAGGGCGTCCTGCGGGAGGCGCCCCGCGAACGCCTGGATCGCCCGCGCGCGCCACGCCCGGGCGTGCGCCGCGAGGTTCGCCGCCGCGCGAGCCACCGCGTCGCGGTCCACCGACCCGCGCGCGAGGAGCGGGACGGCCTGCGCGAGGACGTCCTCGCGGAACGGCGCGAGGAACGGCTCGAGGTCGAGCGCGGTGCCGTCGGGCACGCCGACCTTCCCCACCTTCGCGAGGTTGAGCGCGTAGCGGAGGGCCGCCTCGTCCGCCTCGGAGAGCCACGCCGGCGAGGACAGGATCGCGCGGACGAGCGCGAGCTCCGCGTCCTCGAAGGGGCGGACTTTCGCGCGAAGGGCGTCGAGGGCGTCGTCCGTCACGGTCGCGGAGGAGCGTCAGCGGTAGAGCACGATCCGGTACTCGCCGGGGACGGTCACGATCGCCGTCCCCCCCTCGGGCGTGAACGCGATGCCGCCCCCGGCGAACGAGCCGAGCGCCCTCGGCGCGCTGCCGAGCGCCTCGATGGCGAGGCGCGCGGCGCGCCGGGACGCGTCGAGCACGCCGTCGCTCGCGCGCCGCGGGAGCGCGAGGCGCGAGAGGTACTGGGTCCGGAAGGCCTCGCCCGTGACCCAGGCCTCGGCGCCGTTCGGCGTGACCGCCACCGGACCTGCGAGCGCGGAGAGCACGGCGAGGCACCCGCCGATCGTCCCGTCCTCGGCGACGTGGAGCAGCGCCCCGTCCGCGCCTCCGGGCCCGGTGAGCAGGCCGTCGCAGACGGCGGAGGAGGGGAAGCAGTCGTCGCCGCCCGCGAAGCTCGAGACCTCGCACGGGAGCGTGACGAGCCAGCCGCCGCCGCGGTCGGCCGCGACCCCCGCCGGACGCGCGGGGAGCGCGACCACCGCCGGGCTCGCGCCGGCGCGAGCGATCCGCAGCTCCTTCGCGGGCGGGCAGGAGGCGCGCAGGCAGAGGAGGTCGCTCGCGAGGCACGTGTCGAAGAGCGCGAGCGTGAACGCGCACGCGTCCATGTCGAGCCGGCGCACCGCGACCGCGCGGTCGCCCGCGGAGAGCGTGACGTCGATCGGCTCGACGCCGAGCGCGATCTCCGCGTCCGGCGGGCAGCCCGTCGTCTTGTCCCAGTTCGGCGCCGATCCGGCGAGGCAGGAGAGGTTCCCCGGGCCCGGGGCGTAGACGGCGAGCGACGTGTCGAGCGCCGCGTAGATCGGGGCCGCCGCGGGTCCCCACCGGTCGAGCCCCGCGGGCCCGAGCGCGCCCGCGCGGGCCGGTCCCTGCGCGACGAGGTCGGGTCCGCCCGCCACCGGGCGCGAGCCGGCGATCCGGACGCTCTCGCCCGGGCAGACGCCCGGCGCGAACGAGGTGACCGCCGCCGCCCCGCCGCGCTCCGAGATGGCGCCGTGCGTGAGCGAGGGCAGATCCCCCGTGTACGCGAGCGCGCCGCCGCTGGGCGGCTCGAGCCAGACCGCGCCGCGGGCGTACCCGGAGCCGCCGAGCGCGACGGGGTCGCTCTCGCCCGTCATCGCCACGGCGAGGAGCGCGGAGCCGACGTCGAACTCCGACAGGGCGTCGCCGGTGTACGCGTGCTCGGCGACGGCGACCGGGAGGGCCTGGCCGCCGAGCGTGGCCACCTGCATGGAGACGCCGCCGTAGGAGGCGAGCCGGAGCACCGGCCCCGCGCTCGTGAGCGAGGGCGGCAGCACGGTCACGAGATCGAGGTCCGGCGTCGTCGCGAGGAGGCGCGTCCCGCCGGACGTCGTGATCATGCCCCCGATGGCCGGGAGGACGCCCGGCTCGCCGGAGAGCTGGAGCGCGGCGTCCGCGACGAGGTCCTTGCACGACGGCGCCGCCGGCGCCGGCCGGAACCGGTAGAGGTTCCCGATCCCCGCGGTGAGGACCGCCCAGGACGCGGGCGCGTACGGCGGCTCGGGAACCAGGGCGACCGAGGTCGCGAGCGTCCCCGCCGCGAGCCCCATCCGCACCGAGCCTTCGCCGGCGCCGGGCGTGAGGTCCACGAGCGCGACCCAGTCCCCGCCCGCGCCGTCGAAGCTCACCGCCAGCAGGTCCTGTCCGGCCACCGACGCGGCGGCGAGGGTCAGGTAGGTGAGGCCCGCGCCGGCGCACGGCGCGAGGAGCGTCGAGATCGTCTGTGGCGCGCCGACGCCGCCCCGCAGCGCGGTGAGCGGCCGCGGAGGCACCGCCGGCGTCGAGACGTCGTAGACCCAGATCTCGCCGCCCGCCGCGAAGACGACGGCTCCCGTCTTCCACGGCGCCCACGCGGTGATCGGCGCCGCGACGGCGTGCGCCCCGAGCGCCGCGGGCGCGTACTCGCCGACGCCGAGCTTGCCGTCGTCGATCGCGGCGATCCACTGCACGGTGCCCGTCGGCACGCCCGCCGCCGTCCAGGCCGCGACCGGCCGCGCGTCGTTCGTGAACGTCACCTGCGGGAACGAGCAGGCGGTGGGGTTCACGGTCGCATGGGACAGCGTCCGCGGCGTGCCGCGGTCCACGAGGACGCCGTCCCGGTAGATGGCCTCCGCGATCACGACGTCTCCGCCGCGGGCGAGGGCGAGCACCTCGATGCCGGCGCTCCCGTCGAGCTTCTGCTTCACGCGCGCGGCCGCGGAGGCGGGCACGAGGCCGAGCGGGATCGCCGCCGCGGCGAGGCCGACCTCGGGCACGACGAGCAGCGCCGAGTCGCTCGCGCCGGTCGCGATCGCGATGTCCGGGAAGCCGTTCGCGGGGGGCTGGACCGGCCCGACGAAGGCGAGCGGGACCGCGGTCCGGAGGTCGGAGGTGTCGAAGCCCTCCGGCGCGCCGGGGCCGTCGTAGCGCAGCGCGTCCTCGCGGGTGCCGAAGCCGTTGGGCGTGCGGAGCTGGACGTCCGCGGGGCCGATCGCGCCGAGCGCCGGGACCCGCACCACGAGCCGGCCCGCGCTCGCCTCGATCACCTCCGCGTCCTCGGTGCCGACGCGCACCTCGAGCTGCGTCGCGTCGGCGGGCAGCCCCGCGCCGCGGATCGCGACGAGCTCGCCGCCGAGCACGGGGAGCGGGACCGGGGCCGGGCTCCCCTCGAGCCCGACGAGCTGGATCGCCTCCACCCGGGGGGCCGAGGCGTCGGGCAGCGCGAGGTCGCGCGAGCAGGCGAGCGGCGCGAGCGCGGCGAGGAGGGCGAGGGCGCGGCGCATGGGCCGCATCTTACGTCACCGGACGACCTCCTCGAACGCCTGCCGCACGGCCGCGGTGACGCGGGCGTACTCGGCGAGGAAGCGCTCGCCGGGCGCGGGCCCCGCGTAGCCGAGCCGGCGCGCGAGCTGCCGGAGGGCGGGGCCGCTCTCGGGGAGGTGGTCGATCGCGTAGTCGTGCACGATCCGGAGCCGCAGCTCGACGCGGCGCAGGAGCTCGTAGCCGTCGGCGAGCGCCTCGTGCTCCGCCTCCCGGAGCAGCCCCGCCTCGCGCAGCTTGCGGAGCGCGATCGGCGTGGAGCCGGTGCGGATGGTCGGGTGATCGTGGCCGTGCAGGAGCTGGAGGAACTGCGCCGCGAACTCGACGTCCACGAGGCCGCCGTGCCCGGTCTTCGGGTTCTTCCCGCGCGACGCCTCCCTGCCCAGCTCCGCCTCCATGCGCTCGCGCATCCGCCGGATCTCGGCGGCGAGCGCGGCGCGGTCCTCGCGCGGGCCGTAGACGGTCGGCACGAGCACCCGCTCGCGGATCAGCGCGAACAGCGCCGGGTCGCCCGCCACGTGGCGCGCGCGGAGCAGCGCCTGCCGCTCCCAGAGCTGGCTGCGGATCATCCCCGCCGCGCCCCCGGGGCCCGCCACGCCGGCGTGGTAGCGGATGAAGGCGTCCGCGCCGATGACGAGCGCGCCCTGGTTCCCCGACGGCCGGAGGCGCGTGTCGATCTGGTAGAGCCGTCCCTCGCGCAGCGGCATCTGGAGGAAGGACATGAAGCGCTGCGCGAGCCGCGGATAGCGCTCGTAGTTGGCGGGGGGGACGGCGAGCGCGGGCCCGGCGGGCGGGGGGTCCGGGGCGGCCTCGCCCCCGCGGGACGACGGGTAGATGAAGATCAGGTCCAGGTCCGAGTGGTAGCCCAGCTCGCGGCCGCCGAGCTTGCCCATGCCGATGACGCAGAGGCGGGCCGGCGGGGCGACGTCCTTCGCGCGCGCCTCCTCCTCGGCGAGGGCGAGGCAGCGCTCCACCGCCGCCTCCGCGAGGTCGGTGAGCTGCGACGACACGCTCGCGATGTCGATGGTCCCGGCGATGTCGTGGATCGCGATGCGGAGGACCTCCTCGTTCTTGTAGCGGCGCAGCTCGCCGAGCTTGCGCTCGAGGAGGTCGTCGGTGGGGAGGTCCGGGTCGATGGTGGCGAGCCGGTCGTCGATCTCGGCGCGGAAGGTGTCGAGCCCCTTCTGGAGCAGCACCTGGTCCTCGCGCAGGAGCATGTCGATGAGCTCGGGGTGGCGGAGGAAGCGCTTCGAGAGGAAGTCGGAGGTGCCGAACAGCGAGAGGAGGAGCCGCGCCACGCGCCGGTGCTCGTGCAGCATCCGGAAGTACGGCTCGGGGTTCTTGAGCGCGGAGGCGAAGTCGGAGAGGTGCGAGATCGCCTGGTCGGGATCGGGCGTGCCGAGCGCGTCGGAGAGGAGGGCGACCGCCGCGGCGGGATCTCCGAGGGGAGAGAAGGGGGTCCGGCGGCGGGCCATCGCGTCGATCGCGGCGAGGACGCGGTCGGCGTCCACGAGCCCGCGCCGGACCGCGATCTCCGTGCGCCGCTCGCGCTGCACCTGCGGGTCGGCGAGGAGGGCGAGGTCCGGGTCGAGCGGGACCTCGGCCGCGCCCGACGCGCCGAGGAGGTTCGCGAACAGGCGCGCGACGTGGTCGCGGTGGCGCGCCAGCGCCGCCTCGAACGCCTCCTCGGTCGCGTAGCCCATCGAGCGGGCGAGCCCGAGCCGCTCCCCGGGGGGCGGCAGCCGGTGCGTCTGCGCGCCGTCCGCCATCTGCACGCGGTGCTCGGCGCGGCGCAGGAAGAGGTAGGCGTCGGCGAGCTCGTCGCGGTCCTTCTCCAGGACGACGCCGGCGAAGAGGAGGCGATCCAGCGCGGGCAGCACCGCGGGCGCGCGCAGCGCGCGGGTCTCGTCGCGGCCGGCGTGGAGGAGCTGGAGCGCGGAGACGAAGAACTCGGACTCGCGGATGCCGCCCTTGCCGAGCTTCAGGTCGTCCTTGCCCTCGGCGCCGGCGCGCGCGTCGATGCGCGCCTTCATCGCCTGGATCTCCTGCACGACGTCGAGGTCGAGGGAGCGGCGCCAGATGAACGGGTCGAGCTGCCGGAGCAGCTCGTCGCCCACCGCGACGTCGCCGGCGGCGGGGCGCGCCTTCACGAGGGCGTTCCGCTCCCAGGTCCGGCCGAACGTCTGGTAGTACAGCTCCGCCGCGCGCAGCGAGTTCACGATGGGGCCGTTCTGGCCGTCGGGGCGGAGGTTCAGGTCCACGCGGAAGACGAACCCGTCCTCGGTGGGCTTCGCGATCGACTCGGTGACGAGCTCGGCGAGCTTCGCGTAGTAGGCGAAGTGGGTGACGGGCTTCTCGCCCGAGGTCTCGCCGTCCTTCTCGTAGACGTAGACGAGATCGACGTCGGACGAGAAGTTGAGCTCGCGCGAGCCGAGCTTCCCCATCGCGAGCGCGCAGAACCCCGCGCCCCGCTCGCGCGCCTCGAGCCCGGCGGGCGGGCCGTGCCGCGCGCGGAGGCGGCCGTCGTGGAAGCGGATGGCGGCGTCGAGGCAGGCGGTCGCGAGCGACGAGAGCTCGTCCGTGACCTCCTTCACGCGGGCGCGGCGCAGGTCGCGGAGCGCGATGCGGACGATCTCGCGGGCGCGGAGGTGCCGGAGCAGCCGGTTGAAGCCCTCCACGTCGTCGGGCGCGAGCCGCCGGGCGGCCCGCGCGAGGAGCCGCCGCAGCGAGGCCTCGGTGCGAGGCCGGAGCAGGAGCGGCGACCGCGCGGCGCGGCGCAGCAGCGCGGGGTCGCGGGCGAGCAGCGCGGCGAGCATCCGCGAGGAGCCGGCCACGAGCGCGAGGGCCTCCAGGAGATCGCGCTCCCGCGGCGGCGCCCCGGCGCCGTCCACGAACCGCTCGATCCCCGCGAGCGCGAGGTCCGGGTCCGGCGCGAGCGCGACCGCGGCGGAGACCGCCTCGATGCGGTCCGGGAACCGCCTCGCGAGCCGGGCGAGCCGCTCCGCGGACTCCGGCGCGCGCGGCGGCGCGGGCTCGAGGCCCGGGATCGCGTGGGTGTGCATGCGCGGACGGATCCTAACCCGGCGGGAGGGGCGGGGCCGAGGAGGAGAGGGGACGCGGCCGGTGACGAGGCGGGGCCGGTGACGAGGCGGGGTCGGGGTCGAGGTCGGGGTCGGGGTCGGGGTCGGGGTCGAGGTCGAGGTCGCCGTCGCGGTCGGGGTCGCGGTCGTCTCGACCTCCTCCTCCTCCGGCGGCTCCTCCCGATCGTCCGCCGGCGCCGGCCCCGCCAGGATCCGCTCGAGCTCCGCGCTCGCGCGCAGGTGCGCCTCCGCCGAGATCCGCCGCGTCGCCTGCATCCGATCGAGCAGCCGGCGCGAGCGCTCCTCGAGCCAGGTCGAGGGCCGGGCGAGGTCGACCCTCCTCGGCGCCGGGAGGAGCGACGCGAGCACGACCGCCTGCGCCGCCGTGAGCGCGGCGGCGCTCGTACCGAACCGCTCCCGCGCGCCGGCCTCGACGCCGAACACGCCGTCGTCGAGCTCCACCACGTTCAGGTAGAGCGCGAGGATCCGCTTCTTCCCGAGCGCGCGCTCCATCTTCGTCGCGAGGACCGCCTCCTTCGCCTTCCGCCACAGGCTCTTCTCCGTCCCGAGCCAGAGGTTCTTCGCGAGCTGCTGCGTCAGGGTGGAGGCGCCGCGGGCGAAGCGCCCCTTCCTGAGGTCCGCCTCGGCTGCGTCGCGCACCGCGCTCCAGTCGATGCCCTCGTGCCCGAAGAAGTTCGCGTCCTCCGACAGGACGACCGCGTCCACGAGCGCCGGCGCGATCCGGTCGAGCCCGACCCAGGTCTGCCGGACGCGGTAGGGCGTCCGCGCGGCGCGGGCCTCCGCCCGCCGCTGCTCCATGAGCGCGGTCGTGCGCGGGTTCTCTCGCGCAAGCGGGGCGGGGTCGGGCAGGACGGCCCAGAGCGCCGCCACGATCGCCGCCACGGCGACGGCGAGGCCGCCCGCGGCGAGCGCCGCCGGCCGGAGGAGGCTCTTCCTCGCTGGCATGGCGCGCAACTTAGCACTAGCCTCGGCGCGGCGCGAAAGGGGACGGGAGCATGCGACCGAGGGCGCTCGCGGGGCTGCCGAGGGTGGTGTGGCTCCTCGGCCTCGCGAGCCTGCTGAACGACGTCTCGTCGGAGGCGCTGTTCCCGCTCCTGCCCCTGTTCCTCGCCCAGCTCGGCGGCGGCGTCGCGCTCGTCGGGATCGTCGAGGGGGCGGCGGACGCGATCGCGGCGGCGACGAAGGTCGTCGCGGGCCGCCTCTCCGACCGCGGGCCGCGCAGGCTCCTCGTCGTGGGCGGGTACGCGCTGCCGGCGCTGGCGCGGGCCGCGATCGCCGCGGCGCTCGCGCCGTGGCACGTCCTCGCCGCGCGCGTCGCCGATCGGATCGGCAAGGGCGTCCGCTCCGGCCCGCGCGACGCGCTGCTCGCGGACGCGGCGCCGGACGGGGAGGTGGGACGTGCGTTCGGGCTGCAGCGGTCGATGGACCACCTCGGCGCGGCCGTGGGGCCGCTCGTCGCGTCGGGGCTCCTCGCGGCGGGGGCGTCGCTCCGGGTGACGTTCGCGGTGGCCGCGGCGGTGGGGCTCGCGGCGCCGGCAGTGCTGGCGGCGAGGCTGCGCGACCCTCGGCGGGGCGGCGATACGACCCCGACCCCGACCTCGACCCCGAGCCCGACCTCGACCCCGACCCCGACCTCGACCTCGCTCCCGACCCCGACCTCGACCTCGTCCCCGACCCCGGCCCCGACCTCGCCCGCCCGCCTTCCCACCGACCTCCGCCGCTACGTCGTCCTCGCGACCCTCTTCGCGCTCGCGAACTCGACGGACGCCTTCCTGCTCGTCCGCGCGAGGGAGGTGGGCGTCTCCGCGGCGGGGGTGCCGCTCCTCTGGTTCCTGCACCACGTCGTGAAGACGCTCGCCGGGCTGCCGGGCGGTGCGCTCTCGGACCGGGTGCCGCGTGCGGCCGTCGTGGCGGCGGGGTGGGCGGCGTACGCGCTCGCGTACGTGGGGTTCGCGCTCGCGCGCTCGCCGTGGCACGTCGCGGCGCTCTTCGCCTTCTACGCGCTCTACCACGGGCTCGCCGAGGGGGCGGAGCGCGCGCTGGTCGCGGACCTGGCGCCGGCGGGGCTCAAGGGGCGCGCCTTCGGCTGGTACTACGGGGCGGCCGGCGCCGCGGCGCTGCCCGCCGGGCTCGTCACCGGGTTCCTGTGGGAGGCGCGCGGGCCGCGGGTGGCGCTCGGCGCGTGCGCTGCGATCGCGGCGCTCGCGGCGGCGCTCCTCGCCGCGTCGCCGCTCGTGCGGCGGCGCGCCGCGCGGCGGTGACCGTTGCCTCAGCGTGAATCGCGCCCCCCGTCGGGGGCCCCGATCGGCGCCTTGACGCGTTCGGGGACGGGTGACTACGTCCCCGGCACGCCACATACGCGAAACAGCTCGGGGCCGGAGGGCCCCCGGGAGGAGCCATGGCCGACGTGAAGAAGTACTCGCCGCGGGACTTTTCGAAGGTCCGGGGCCTCACCGGGATCTCCGACAAGCAGATCGAGGAGCACCTGAAGCTCTACGAGGGTTACGTGAAGCGCACCAACGCGCTCACCGAGAAGCTCTTCGCCCTCTGCAACGACGGGAAGGCGTCGGGCGCGGACCCGGTCTACGCGGAGCTGACGCGCCGGCTCGGGTTCGAGTACAGCGGCATGATCAACCACGAGTACTACTTCGAGAACATGGTCGGCGGCGCGCAGGCGGAGCCGCCCGCGGGCGGGAAGCTCCGCAAGGCGATCGAGGCGTCGTTCGGCAAGCTCGAAACCTGGCTCGCGGACTTCCGCGCCGTCGCCACGATGCCGGGCATCGGCTGGGCGATGACGTTCCAGGATCCCAAGACCGGCTGGCTCTCGAACCACTTCATCTCGCTCCACCAGGACAACGTGCCGGTCGGCTACCGGCCGATCCTCGTGCTGGACGGGTGGGAGCACGCGTTCATGCGGGACTACCTCGCCACCGAGCGCGCGAAGTACCTGGACGCATTCCTCAAGAACGTGGCCTGGGAGGCGTGCGAGAAGCGGCTTCTGTAGCCCCGATCCCACGGACCACGCCGGCGGCCCGGATCGCGCGAGCGGTCCGGGCCGTCGCACGTCCGGCGCGGTCACCGCCCGCCGAGGCGCCCGTGGCGGCCCTCGACGACGCTGAACGCGGCGTACGCGAGCAGCCCCAGGGCGACCGCGCCGAGGAGCGCCGCGCCCGAGGGCTGCGCCGCGATCGCGGCGAGCGCGCCGTCGAAGCCGGCCGCCTCCCGCGACGAGCGGCGCAGCGCGGCGAACGCGAAGAACGCGCCGACGAGGACGAACACCGTCCCCTGCGCGGCGAGGCCCGCCGTCCCGAGGACGCTCGCGCAGCGGCGAACGGGCGCGCTCATCGCGCCGACGTCGAGCTTCTCGAGGAAGCGCCGGCGAACGCCGAGCCAGATCTGCCGGCCGCCGACGAACGCGGCGACGGCGGCGCCCGCGAGCACGAGCCAGCGCCCACCCGGCAGCGCGAGCGCGCGCGCGGTCCAGGCCTCCGCCGCGCGATCGCCGCTCGGGCCGGCGCTGCCGCCGGTCGCGAGGCGGACCGCGGCGAGCGCGAGCGCCGCGTACCCCGCGCCGGCGACGGCCTGGCCGAGACGCGAGAGGGCGGCCCAGGTCCCGGCGCGGCGCCGCCGCTCGGGATCGCCGATCGCCTCGACGAGGGTCCAGAGCGCCATCCCCGTCAGCCCGGCGGCGAGCGCCAGGACGAGGACCCTCCCGAACGGCGCCGTGGCGACGGTCGCGATCGCGCCCTTCGAGTCGGTGGGCGCGCCCCCGGCGCCGATCGCGACGCGGAGCGCGACGGCTCCCATGACGGCGTAGACGACCCCGCGCGCGACGTAGCCGGCGCGCGCGAGCCTCCGCACGGGCGCCGCGCCCGCGGATCGATCGCCCGCCCGCTCGACCGACCGCGCGGCGCCACCGGGAGTCATCGCGGGTAACCTGCGCACGCGCGGACGGCGCGCGTTGACCGGCCCGGCGGCCGCGCCGTAGCCTGCCGCGCGTGCCGATCCCGTCCTCCCGCCGCGCGGCGATCCGCCGCCGCCTGCTCCGCTGGTGGGACGCCGGCCATCGCCGGCTGCCGTGGCGGTTCCCGCAGCGCGCGGCGGATCCGTACCGCGTCTGGCTCGCCGAGGTGATGCTGCAGCAGACGCAGGTGCGGACCGTGCTCCCGTACTACGCGCGGTTCGTCGCGCGCTTCCCGACGCTCGACGCGCTGGCCGAGGCGCCCGAGGACGAGGTGCTCGCGCGCTGGAGCGGCCTCGGGTACTACGCGCGCGCGCGCAACCTCCTCGCCGCCGCGCGCGAGGCCAGGGCGCGGCACGGCGGCCTCCCCGCGTCGATCGAGGCGCTGCGCGCGCTGCCGGGCCTCGGCGCGTACACGGCGGGGGCCGTCGCGTCGATCGCGTTCGCCATCCCCGCGGCGGCCGTCGACGGGAACGTGGCGCGCGTGCTCGCGCGGATGTTCGCCGTGGCGGGCGAGCCGGGCGCGCGGCCGGTCCGGAAGAGGATCGACGCGCTCGCGGCGGAGCTGGTCGGCGAGCGGGCAGCGTCGCGATCGGGGTCGGGATCGGGGTCGGGATCGGGGTCGGGGTCGGGGCCGAGGTCGGGGTCGGGGTCGGGGTCGAGGGCGGGGTCGGGGTCGGGGTCGGAGTCGGGGTCGAGGTCGGGGTCGTGGTCGGGGTCGAGGTCGGGGTCGGGGTCGGGGTCGAGGTCGGATCGCCCCGGCGATCTGAACCAATCGCTCATGGAGCTCGGCGCGACCGTCTGCACCCCGCGCTCGCCGTCGTGCTCCCGCTGCCCCGTCGCTCCGCTCTGCGACGCGCGCGCGCAAGGGCTCGCCGCGCGCATCCCGCCGCCCCGGCGGCGTCCCGCGCGACGCGCCCTCGTCCTCGCCTGCGCGATCGTCCGAGCGGACGGCGCGATCCTGCTCGCGCGGCGTCCCGCGGGCGGGCTCTTCGGCGGCCTCTGGACGCCGCCGGCCGTGGAGGTGCCGGACGGGGAGGACGCCGCGGCTGCGCTCGGCCGCGCGCTCCGCCGCGAGCACGGCCTGCGCTGCGCCGTCGCCGGCGAGATCGCGCGCTGCGCGCGGACCCTCACCCACCGGGCGCTCACCCTGCGCGGGTTCGCGGCGAAGCCCGGGCGAGCCGTCGCGGAGCGGGAGGACCTGCGCTGGGCCGCGGAGGCGTCGCTCGACCGGTGGGGCGTCCCCGCCGCCGTGCGGGCGCTCCTCGCGAACGCCGGGGGCGCGCCC
>DASSSJ010000122.1:0-27845 GCA_035708485.1 Anaeromyxobacter sp.
GAGAGACCGTCCGTCCGGCGCCGCAGCTCCGCCGCCGGGATCGGCGGCCCGAACCGGATCTCGAGCGGCGTCCTCCTCGGCACGGCCTTCCCGGGCGGCAGGGCCTCATGGGTTCCGGAGATCCAGGCGGGCAGCACGTCCACGCCGCAGTTCAGGGCGAGGTAGCCGGCCGTCGGGAAGAACGGCGCGAGGCGGCCGTCGCGCGAGCGCGTCCCCTCGGGGAAGATCAGGAGGTGGTAGCCGCGCCGGAGCGCCTCGGCCGCGGCGCGCAGGCTCGTGCGGAGCGAGCCCTCGCGCTCCATGGGGATGAGGTTCGTGAAGTTCTCGAAGTACGCGCGCTTCAAGGGCGTGTCGAAGAAGTAGTCGCGCGCCGCGAGCGCAGCGAGCCGCTCGCCCTCGTCGCCGAGCGCCACCTTCACGAGCCCCATGTCGAGGTGGCTCGCGTGGTTCGCCACGACGAGGAAGTTCCGGTCGTGGGGCACGAACGCGGCGCCGTGGACCTTCGCGTCGTACCAGGCCTGGTACAGCGCGCGCTGGCCCGCGCCGAGGATCCTGCGCCCGAGCCGCGCGAGCAGCCGCGGCACCGGGATCTCCGAGCCGCCGTCGCCCTCGGCGCCGGCGCGCTCCGGCTGGCGCTCCGCCGTTCCGGCGCGCCGGACCGTGGACGAGACGAGCCGGGCGAGCTCGCCGACGGTGTGGATCTCCTGCAGGTGGTCCGCCGCGGACGGCGGGACGCCCGCCTCCTCGAGCGCGGCGGTGAGCTCGGTGATCATGAGCGAGTCGAAGCCGAGGTCCCCGAGGAGCTTCGTCTCGTGCGTGATCTCGCCGCGCGGGCGGCGCGAGACCTCGGCGAGGAGGTCGAGGAGCCAGGCGTCGCCCTCGCGTCCCTGGGCGGCGTCGCGCGCCCTGCGCCCCTTCTGCGCCATCGCCTCGATCCGGAGCAGCTCGTCGCGCACGACGGGCCGCTTCACCTTGCGCGTGGCGGTCTTCGGGAGGTCGCCGTCGAGGACGTGCCAGACCTTCACGCGCTTCGTGAACGGCAGCCTGGCGGAGGCCGCGCGCACGTGCGCCTCGAGCCGATCGCGGACCTCGGCGCGGTCGCGGTCCTTCCAGTCGGGGACGACGAGCATCGCGACCTTCTCGCCCTTGCCGTCCGGGAGCCCGACCACGCACAGCTCCTTCACGAGGTCCGGCGCGCGGTAGGCGTCCTCGACCTCGTCCGGGTAGACGTTCTTCCCGTTGGCGTCGATGATGACGTCCTTCTTGCGGCCGACGAGGGTGAGGTTCCCGTCGGCGTCGAGCTTCCCGAGGTCGCCCGTGCGCAGCCAGCCGTCCTCGAGCACGGGCTCCGTCAGCGCGGGGTCGATCCCGGGGGCGTCGCCGCCGCGCCAGTAGCCGAGCATCACGTTCGGCCCCTTCGCGAGCACCTCGCCGACGCCGCTCGCGTCCGGGTCCGCGATCCGGAGCTCGATCCCGGGGAGCGCCGGCCCGACGCTGCCGGCCGGCGCGTCGGCGCCGGGCTTCGACACGGCGAGGACGGGCGCCGCCTCGGTGAGGCCGTAGCCCTCGTAGAGGTCGAAGCCGAGCTCGCGGAAGGCCGCCTGCACCTCCGGGTCGAGCGCGGAGCCGCCAGAGACGAGGAGCCGCAGCCGCCCGCCGAACTTCCTGTGCACCGGCCAGAAGAGGAGCTTCCCGAGGTTCACGGCGATCGCCGAGTCGCGCAGCGCCGCGTTCCCCTTCATGAGCGCCTTGAACGCGCCCTCGACCGCGCCGGGCCTCGCCGCGAGCTCCTGGGTGATGCGCCGGTGGAGGAGGGACCAGAGCGCCGGGACGCCGATCATGGCGGTGACGCGCCCGCTCGAGAGCGCGTCGGAGATCCGGTCCGCCGTCAGCTCGTCGAGGTACTCGACCTCGGCGCCGCGCGCGAGCGGGACGAGGAGCCCGGCGGTGAACTCGAACGTGTGGTGGAGCGGGAGGACGGACAGGAGGCCGTCGCCCGGGCCGAGGTCGAAGGTGGCGCAGAGCTTCCCGACCAGGCTCGCGAAGTTGCGGTGCGAGAGCATGACGCCCTTGGGCGTCCCCGTCGTCCCGCTCGTGAAGATGAGCGAGGCGAGGTCGTCCGGCGAGACCTTGGGGCTGGGGGGCGGGTCGCCCCGGTGCGCGACCGCCTCGGCGAGCGTCGCGAGGCGCGCGGCGGCCGGCGCGCCGGCGGACGCCGCCGCCGCGGCGAGCTCCGGGTGGCGTCCGGCGGCGTCGTCGGAGACGAGCGCGAGCGCCGCGCCCGCGGTCCGCCACAGGTTCGCGAGCTCGGCCGTCGTGAGCTGCGGATCGACCGGCACCGCCGCCGCGCCCGCGCGCAGGATCCCGAAGTACGCGATCGCCCACTCCGGGCGGTTCTCCGAGGCGAGCAGGACGCGGTCGCCCTTCCGGACGCCGGCCGCGTGCAGGAAGCCCGCGGCGCGCTCCGCCATCCGCCGCAGCTCGCCGTAGGTGATCCGGTCCTTCCGCTCGCCCTCCATGCGGAGCGCGACGCGGCGCTGCCACTGCTCGCAGGAGGACTCGAGGAGCTCGAGGAGGTCGCGGTGCGTGCGGGGCGCGTGGACGCGCTTGCCGGACTGCTCCTCGAGCCCGGGGAAGACCCACTCCTCGAGCCCCTTCATGTGGACGTCGAGCCAGTAGCGGCGCCAGTCGAGCCGGTCCGGGTCCCACGGGATCGCCTCCCGGTCGGCCGGCGCGAGGCGCGCGTAGAGGTCGCGGATCCCGGCGCAGCGGAAGACGTACTTGTTCTCCCAGACGAAGGGGAGGAAGAGGTCCCACAGCTTCAGCGACTTCGAGAGCTTGTCGTCGAGCTCGTCGAGCTCGCGCCGCGCGCGGTCGGCGAGCGCCTCGAGGCGGGGCGCGCCCCAGCGCGGCGCGACCTCGTCGAGCAGGCGGCGGGCGCCGCGGGAGAGGGCGGAGAGGGCCGGCGCCCCGAACGCCTCGTACTGCGCGCGCGTCACCGCGTACGGCTCGATGCGGGCGAGGAGCCGGTTCCAGGTGGCGCTGCCCTCCTCGCGCTCGCGGTAGTAGCGGCGGCGGTAGAGCGCGGTCAGCTCGACGGCGCGCCGCGCCCAGAGCGGGTTCGTGTCGCCCGAGGCGAGGTGGTACACGCGCCCGATCGGCGTCGCGGTGGAGGTCGGGGCCGAGGTCGGGGTCGAGGTCGGGGCCGAGGTCGAGGTCGAGGTCGCGGTCGGGGTCGGGGTCGCCGCCGCCGCCGCGCGGATCCGCGCCCGCCGCTCCACGAGCTCCGCCGTCGCGGCGAGCGTCGCGCCCGCGACGAGGTCCACCGGCACGACGTCCAGCACCGCCTTCTCCGCGGCGGGGAAGCCGCGGGCGCCCTTGAGCGCGAGGAAGGCGAGCGGCGCGCTCGTGGTGAACCCCTCGTTCCAGCCGGGGAACGGGTACCGCAGCGCGCTCTCCACGATGGACGGCCGCACGATCGTCCACGGCACGTCGCTCGCGGCGATGACCTGCTCGCCGAGCGACTTCGTGTACGTGTACGTGTTGGGCCAGCCCCAGTGGCGGGCGCGGTCCATGCCGACGTCCACGAGCCGCTGCGAGATCCAGAGGCGCCGCTCCCGCGCGACGGCGAGGCGGACCGCCTTCTCGTCGCCGGCGCGGCCGTCCTCGCGCAGGCGCTCGAGGGCGCGGTCGCGGAATATCGACTGCTGCACGCGGTCGTCGGCGCGCTCTCGCACCTCCGCCATGCGCCGCTCGCAGTCCTTCACCTCTGCCTCGACGTCGAAGTCGGCGGCGTCGAGCGGGTCCTGCTTCGGGCGGCCGACGACCCCCTCGCGGCGCGGGAAGTACCCGCGCAGCTCCTCGTCCTCGTACACCACGCCGTCGCGGTTCCCGGCGACGAAGCAGGTGGACATGTGGAGGAGCGCCGCCCCGGTGCGGCGGCACAGCGCGACGGCGTTCCGCGCGCCGTGGACGTTGACCCCGAGGGCCAGCTCGAGCGACGGGTCGAAGTCCACGAGCCCCGCGCAGTTCACGACGGCGTCGAGGCCGGCGAGCCGCGCGAGGTCGGCCTCGGAGACGCCGAGGAGCGGATCGGAGACGTCGCCCGCGATCGGGGCGCACTTCTCCCGCAGGAACCCGTCGAACCGGTCGCCGTGGCGCAGGCGGAGCGGGTCGAACGGGCGGCTCGCCGCGACCTTCTCGAAGAAGCGCGCCTCCGCGGAGCCGCCGGTGCCCGGCCGGACGAGGACGAAGACCTTGCCGACCTCGGGGTAGCGGTCGAGGAGGAGCGTGAGCGCGACCTTCCCGACGAAGCCCGTCGCGCCGGTGACGAGGAGCGTCCTGCCGGCGAGGGTGGCGCGGACGTCGAGCGCACCCCCCTCTCCCCGGCCCTCACCTTCTCCGGGGAGAGGGGCCCCGGGGGAGAGGGGGGTCTCCAGGGAGGCGCCCCTCGGCGTCCCGTTCCCCCCGCGGGCGCCGTTCGCGCCGTTCTTGCCGTGGCGCGGGCTCATCCCCGGTTCTGGGTCATCACGATCGGCGGGTGGTGGAGCATCGCGACCTGCGCGCCGCGGCCGTGGATCGAGCGCGCCACGTCGATCGCCTCGGAGAGCGTCTCGGCGGAGTCCCAGCCCATCATGCGCGGCACGTGCTCGTTGTCGGCCCCGACGGCGATGATCTTCCCGACGTGCTGGCGGCCGTTCTCGCCCCAGTACCACATGAAGAACGGGTGGGCGCCGTGGTAGGCGTTCCCGGTCCGGTACATGTGGACGTAGCTCGGGTTCTCGGCGAACTCGCGCTCGTACTTCCGCTCGAGGACCTCGGAGTCGCGCGTCTCCGGCAGCAGCCGGTGGAAGAACTCGATGTAGCTCGGGTGGTGATCCGGGTCGAACGCGTCGGAGCACGGGTGCGTGACGATGAGCGTCCCGCCGGGCTTGAGGAGCGGCTTGCCGCGGTAGAAGTTGAAGAAGTACCCGCACGCCATCACCTGGACGAGGAGCGGGTTCAGGATCGAGTTCACGTTGTAGGGCGAGACGTACGGGATCCCGTAGACGACCACGTCCGCCTGGAAGTCCACGTCCACCGCGTACTGCGCCCAGCTCTTCTCGAGGATCTTCGCGTGCGTCGGCTCCGTGCGCCCGGCGTGCACCGCGATGACGTCGTAGGCCGCGGGGACCGCCTGGAACATCTTCCGCTTCGCGGCGGCCGGCATGTGCCTCAGCGCGGCGCGCATGCCGGCGAGCTTCAGCCGGTCGAGGTCCGTGTACTCCTCCTCCTTCTTCATGAGGAAGCCGAGCGGCCCGTCGAACATCCGGTTGTTGATGGTCGTCTCGACGTGGAAGACGTTCAGGTGCCGGTCGATGTACCGGCCGACGCGGTCCACGGAGCGGTGCATCTCGGACCGCTCGGGATCCATGTACGAGTGGCTCTTGCGGATGTGGTGCGGCGTGTGGTGCGCCTTCACGCCCTCGTAGTTCGTGAGCCCGGTGCCGACCGACTTGTGGCCGCCGTCCATCGGGACGAGGTTCAGGTTCACGTAGATGAGGAGGTCGGACTCCGCCGCGCGGCGGTTCACGATGACCTTCTCGCCCTGGTCGGTCGTTCCGAGCGTGACGAGGCCGTCGGGGTCCTCGGCGTCGTGGTTGTAGTAGCGGTCCGGGTAGTAGGCGTCGAAGATCGTCTCGCCCACCATCCGCCGCAGCTCCGCCTCCGTCATGCGGCGGTGGAGGGCGATCGCGACGACGAGGTGGACGTCGTCCACGCCCGACTCCTCGAGGAGCGGCAGGATCACCTCGAGCACCTGCTGGCGCGCGTCCGGCGTCCGCATCGGCGGGAGCGGCAGCGAGATGTCGTCGATCGCGACGGTCACCTTCATGCCCGGGCGGAGCATCGCGTGGAGCGGCTCGCAGCCCTCCGGGTGGTTGATGGCCCAGCGGATCGCGCTCTTGACGTTCGGGAGCCCCTCGATCGGCGGCTTCGGGTAGATGACCCTCGTGCCGACGGGCAGGTCCTCGAGGAGCAGGTCCTCGCCGGAGAAGAGGACGCGGGGCGGCGAGTCGCGCTCGACGGTGACGATCTGCTCGGTGCCCTCGTAGAACTTCGCGAGGCTCTTCGGCGCCCGCATCTATCCCTCCGTCGTCCGGATGATCGGCCACTCGTACGCCCGGGCGACGCGCGCGAGCCGCGCGTCCGGGTTCACCGCCGCGGGGTGGCCCACCACCGCGAGCATGGGGTAGTCGGAGAACGAGTCGGAGTAGGCGAAGCTCTTCTCGAGCGCGAGCCCCGCCTTCACGCAGTAGTCGCGGATGACGAGCGCCTTGTGGGCGCCCTCGATGATGGGCGGCACGACGCGGCCGGTGGCGACGCCCTGCACGAAGCGCATGCGGTTCGCGATGAGGTCGTCGGCGCCGAGGTGGCGCGCGAGGTGGCGGACGGTGAAGTCGAGCGCGCCGGTGACGAGCACGATCCGGCAGCCGGCGCGGCGCGACTCCTCGATGAGCCGCGGCGTGCCGTCGAAGATCGCCGGCCGGAGGACCTCCTCGAACAGCTCCTGCGCGAGCGTCTCCAGGCGGTCCTCGCTCTGGCCCTCGTAGTACGAGTAGAAGACCTCGTTGAAGAGCTTGCGGTTCACCCGGTCGGCGGCCAGGAAGAGGGGGATGGAGGCGATCGTCTTCGCCGTCTTCCAGGCCGACCCGAGGATCGATCCCTGGTTCATCGCGTAGAACGCGAACGCGTGGACGATGTTGGTGCGCACGAGGGTCCCGTCCACGTCGAAGAACGCGGCCCTCCTCGCCTCCGCCATGGGCCGGAGGTCTATGCGACCGGCGAGGGCGTGGCAAGGGGTCGCGGACGATTCCGCCGCGACGCGTCAACCGTGCGGACGGACAGGCGGTGGACTTCACGCTCCGTTCGGGTCGGGTCCCTCATGCCGGCCGACGGGGGCGGCGGCGAGGGCTCCGGACCGTCGGCCCCGGACGGCGCAGGCGAGGTCAGAGCCATCCCTGCTCCCGGTACCAGCGGGCCGCGCGCGCGATGGAGTCCGCGAGCGGCGTGCGCGCCTCGAAGCCGAGGCGCTCGCGCGCCTTCGACGGATCGCACACCCAGCCCGGCGCGAGCACCTGGGCCGCGAGCTTGCGGCTGAGCGGGAGCTTCCGGCCCGTGACGCGCGTCGCCGCGTCGGCGGCCGCGGCGGCGGCGCGGAGGAGCGCGGCGGGGACGGGGACGCGGCGCGTGCGGACGCCGAGCGCGCGGCCCGCCTCGCCCATGAGCCCCTCGGCGGTCGTGTGCTCGGGCGAGGCCAGGAAGAACGCCTCGCCGGCGGCCTCGGGACGCTCCGCGAGCAGGAGGAAGCCGCGGGCGCAGTCGTCCACGTCGATCCAGGAGAGCGGCCGGCCGCCGAACGACAGCGCGAGCCCGGCGCGCGCGATCCGGAAGAAGAGGAGGTTCTCGCGGTCGCCGGGGCCCATGATCCGCGGCGGCCGCGCGACCGCGACCGGGAGGCGGTCCGCGTACGAGAGCGCGATCCGCTCGGCCTCCGCCTTGGAGACCCCGTACGGCTCGACCGGCGCGAGCGGCTCGTCCTCGCGCCGCGGCGTCCGCGACGGGCCGGCCGCGGCGACGGAGCCCGCCAGCACGACCCGGGAGATCGCGGGCGTGGCCTCGAGGCAGGCCTCGAGGAGCACGCGCGTCGCGCCGGCGTTCACGGCGAGGAACTCCTGCGCGCCCGCGGCGCGCCGGACGCCGGCGAGGTGGAAGACGACGTCGCGCCCGGCGACGGCGGCGCGCGCCGCGGCGGGGTCCGTCGCGTCGCCGACCGCGAGCTCGACGCCCGGCACGGCGAGCGCGGGGACGGGCGCCCGGACGAGCGCGCGGACCGCGTCGCCGCGCGCGGCGAGCGCGCGGACGAGCGCCGTCCCGAGGAACCCGCCGGCCCCGGTGACGAGCGCGCGCACGACGAGAGGGAACACCGGCGGGGACGGCACGTCAACGGCGCCGCCGAAGCCGAGGAGCGTCCGGCCGAGCGGGCGCAGCGGGCGCAGTCGATCGACCCCGCGAGCGCCGCCCGGTTGTCTCGCGGGGGGCGCCGTCACCATCGTGTTTCCTGGGCGACCCGCACGGCAGGGGATCGAGCGGGCGCGAGGAGGGGGTTCGACATGCGGATGCTGAGAGCAGTCGTCGCGGTGGTCGCGGTCGCCGGTATCGGGGTGACGAGCGCGCGCGCGCAGGACTACGTGGAGGTGCGTCGCACCACCTCTCCCGCGGGCGTCGTGCTGAGGGACACCATCGCGGGCGGGCTCGTCGGCTCGGCCGTCGCCGGCGGGATCATCCTGTACGAGATGGGGATCCAGGACAACGACGACTACGACTGGGGCCGGACGCTGGCCTGGGGCGCGGTGATCGGCCTCGGCGCCGGGTTGATCTGGGGCGTCGTCGACGCGACGAGCGGCGACTACGCGGCCCGGACGATCCGGTCGGCGCACGACGGCCAGTCGATGTCGCTCGACCTCAGGGCACGCGACCAGAGCGGGAAGGCGGTCTTCCCGGTCGTGCTGGGCCGGTTCTGACGGGCGGGCGCGCGGCGGGCGCGGGGTCGCGAGGCGGCCCCGCGCCGCCGTCAGCCGGCGGCGGGGAGCGGCCTCGGCAGGCCGACACACCGCGGACGCGGCGTCCGGCCCGGGAGGCGGCGAGCCGATCGTCGCGGGGCGGGGGCCCACCCGTGGGGCCGCCTCGCACCGCGGCGGCGCGGCGACTATGCTCCCCGACATGCCGCTCGCCCGCTCCGTGTGCCCGTACGACTGCCCCGACGCCTGCGGGCTCGTCGTCGAGGTCGAGGACGGCCGCGCGGCGCGCGTGCGCGGCGATCCGGAGCACCCCTACAGCCGCGGCACGCTCTGCCCGAAGATGACCGGGTACGACCGGACGGTCCACTCCCCCGACCGCCTGCTCCACCCGCTCGTCCGGACCGGCGCGAAGGGCGCGGGGCGGTTCCGGCGCGCCAGCTGGGACGAGGCGATCGCGCTCGTCGCCGGGCGCTTCCGCGCGATCGCCGAGCGCGACGGCGCGGAGGCGATCCTGCCGTACTCGTACGCGGGATCGATGGGGCTCGTGCAGCGGAACGCCGGGATGCCGTTCTTCCACCGGCTCGGCGCGTCCCGGCTGGAGCGGACCATCTGCACGCCCGCCCAGGACGCCGGGTGGAAGGCGGTGATGGGCGCGACGCCTGGGCCGAGCCCCGACGCCGCGGTCGACTCCGATCTCGTCGTGCTGTGGGGGATCAACGCCGTCGCGACGAACCTCCACTTCGTGCAGCGCGTGAAGGAGGCGCGCCGGCGCGGGGCGAAGGTGCTCCTCGTCGAGACGTACGCGAACGACACCGCCCGGATCGCCGACCGGACCCTCCTCGTCCGGCCGGGCTCCGACGGCGCGCTCGCGCTCGGGCTCGTCCACGTCCTCGCGCGCGAGGGGCTCGCCGACGAGGCGTTCCTCGCGGCCGAGACGGCCGGCTGGCCCGCGCTGCGGGCGCGGGTGCTCGCGGAGGTCCCGCCGGAGCGCGCCAGCGCCGCGACCGGCCTCTCGCCGGCGGAGATCGAGGGGCTGGCGCGGACGCTCGCGGCGGCGCGCGCGCCGTTCCTGCGCATGGGCGGCGGCCCCTCGCGCCACGCGAACGGCGCGATGAACGTCCGCTGCGTCGTGGCGCTCGCGGCCGTGCTCGGCGCGTTCGGGCGGAAGGGCGGCGGCTGCTTCACCGCGACCCACTCGTCGCAGGCGTTCGACCTCTCGCCGGTGGTCCGGGAGGACCTCCTCCCGCGCCCGACGCGGGTCGTCAACATGAACCAGCTCGGGCACGCGCTCGGCGAGCTCTCCGCTCCGCCCGTGCGCGCGATGTACGTCTGGTGCTCGAACCCCGCCGCCGTGGCGCCGGACCAGAACGCGGTGCTCCGCGGCCTCGCGCGCGAGGACCTCTTCCTCGCCGTCCACGAGCGGTTCATGACGGACACGGCGCGGTTCGCGGACGTGGTCCTCCCCGCGACGACGTCGCTCGAGCACGCGGACCTGTACCGGTCGTACGGGCAGTACGCCGTGCAGCGGGTGGCGCCGGCGATCCCGCCGGTCGGCGAGGCGAAGGCGAACTGGGACGTGTTCCGCCTGCTCGCCGCGGCGATGGGGTTCGACGAGCCCGTCTTCCGGATGACGGCCGACGAGGCGATCGATGCGCTCCTCGCGCGGCCCTCGCCGTGGCGCGGGCCGGGGTTCGCGGCGCGGCTCGCGGAGGGGAGGGCGGTCGAGCTCGCCGTCCCGGAGGGGCCGCGCTGGAGGACCGCCTCGGGCAAGATCCAGCTCGAGAACCCCGCCGAGCCGGAGCCGCTGCCGCGCGTCCTGCCCTCGTACGCCGACGCGGGCGGGCCGCCGCTCCGCCTCGTCACCGCGCCCGCGCTCCACACGCTCAACTCGACCTTCATGGAGCGGCCGGAGCTGCGCGAGCGGAACGGTGGGATGACGCTCCAGCTCTCGCCCGCGGACGCGACGGCGCGCGGGCTCGCCGACGGCCAGGTCGTCGTCGCCTGGAACGAGCGCGGCGAGGTGCCGTTCCGTCTCCGCGTGACGGACCGCGTGCCGCCGGGCGTGGCGGTCGCCGAGGGCGTCTGGTGGATCGCCCACGCGCCGGGCGACCGCAACGTGAACGCGCTGACGTCGCAGCGGCTCACCGATCGCGGGGCGGGCTCGACCTTCTACGACAACCGGATCGACGTCCGGCCCGGGTGAGCCGCGCCGCGCGCGGCTACGCGCCGCCCGCGCTCCGCGCCGCGCGCTCCGCGCCCGCCGGCGCGGGCGCGCCGGGGAGCGTCACGAGGAAGGTGCTCCCGGAGCGGCCGCTCGCGCCGAGCTCCAGCCGCGCGCCGAGCGCCTCCGCGAGCCGGCGCGCGAGCGGCAGCCCGAGGCCCATGCCGGGGAGGTGCTTGTTCGCGAGCGGCTCGAGCGGCTCGAAGCCGTCGAAGATCCGCTGCCGCTCGGGCTCCGGGATGCCGGGCCCGGTGTCCTCCACCGCCACGCGGTGGGCGCCGCCGCCGTAGCCGACCCGGACCGAGACCGAGCCCGCCTGCGTGAACTTCACCGCGTTGGTCGCGAGGTTCAGGAGCACGATCCGGAGGAGGCGCTCGTCGGTGAGGACCGTCGGGATGGGCGGGTCGAGCGCGAACCGCGCCGCGAGCCCCTTGCGCTCGGCGGCCGGACGCACCTCCTCGACGACGCTCCGCGCGAGCGCGGCGAGGTCGACCACGTCGCGGCGCGCGAGCGGGCGCGCGGTCTCGAGCCGCGCGTGCTCGAGCAGCAGGCGGATCGTCGAGGCGAGCCGCCCGAGGGCGCCCTCCATGCGCGACAGGATCTCGGCGTGGCGCGGCGCGAGCGGGACGCTGCGGTCGCGCTCCAGCCGCTCGCAGCTCAGCATCACCGCGGTGACGGGGGTGAGGAGCTCGTGCGAGACGAGCGCGAGGAACTCGCTCTTGCGGCGGCTGGCGTCCTCGGCGCGCCGGCGCTCGGCGTCCGCCCGGCGGCGGGCGAGCACGCCGGCGAGCCCGTTCGCGACGGCGGAGAGGAACTCGAGCTCGACGTCGGAGCGCGCGTGGCCGGGCGCGAGGTACGCGGTGAGCACCCCCATCACGCGGGCGTCGCTCCGGATCGGGACGCAGTAGTGCCCGTGCTCGACCAGCCCCGGGTACCGCGTCGTGTGGCGCTCGTCCACGTGGTCCGAGTGCACCGGCGCGGCGAGGAGCGCGGCCCGCCCGCACATGCAGGAGCCGATCGGCACCCGCGCGCACGCGGACAGGACCACCGGGTGCATGCCGCGGCTCGCCTTCATGACGAGCGCACCCTCCGCCTCGTCGACGAGGAAGACGGCGCCCTTGCGCTCGATGCTGAGCCACGGGATCCCGAGGATGAGGTCGAGCGTCCGCTCGAGCAGGTCCTCGAGCGGGACGTCCTCGAGCGCGAGCGCCAGCACGCTCGCGATGGTCCGCTGCGTGTCGGCGAGCATCCGCGCGCGCTCCTCGGCGCTGCGGCGTCGATTCCACGAGACGACGCACAGGGTGAGCGGCGCTCCGCCGGCCGCCGCGGACCAGGCGCCGATCCGCGCCTCGACCGGCGGACCGTGCCGCGACGCGAGACGGAAGGTGAAGGAGGGGACGGGCGCGCGCTCGCGCAGGGACGCCAGCGCGCGCCGGACGGCGCGCCGGTCGCGCGGGATCGCGAGCTCCGCCAGCGCGGTCCCGACGAGCGCCTCCCGCCGCCGTCCGAGCCGGCTGCCGATCGCCTCGGAGGCGGCGAGGATCGCGCCGCCCTCGTCGCAGACGAAGGCGGTCTCGCACCCGGCCGCCAGCGCCGGGGGGAGCGCTGCGGCGACGCGCGACTGCTCCTCGTTCCACATCGGACCTCCGGCGGGCAGGCCGGGCCCTTCGCGTGCGACATTCTACCGCACGTCGCGGGCGTTCCGGAGACTGCCGACCGGGCGCTCGCGTCCCCGTCACACCCGAAAGCGCAAAAGGTGCGGGGAGATACGGCTGGTCGCGCCCCTATCAGGGGCGCGTGCCCTTCCCTGTCGGGAAGGCAGGCCGTCATGTATCCTTGCGCGCGATCAACCCAGCAGGGGACCTTCGAATGAACGACTATCGGTACGACCACCGGACGGTCGAGGGGTTCATCCTCTCCGCGATCTTCTGGGGCGTCGTCGGGATCGCCGTCGGGCTGCTCATCTCCGTTCAGATCTGGGCGCCCGCGGCGAACTTCGCCCCCTACCTCACCTACGGGCGGCTCCGCGTCGTCCACACGAACGGCCTCGCGTTCGGGCTCGGCGTCGGCGCGATCTTCGGCCTGAGCTACTGGATCGTGATGCGGCTCTGCAAGCGGCCGCTGCTCTTCCCGAGGCTCGCGCGCGTCCAGCTCTGGCTCTTCAACGCCGGGATCGCCGCCGCGGCCGTCTCGCTCCTCGCCGGCCAGACGCAGTCGCTCGAGTACGCCGAGCTCGAGTGGCCGCTCGACGTCGCGATCGTGGTCCTCTGGGTGATGTTCGCCGTGAACGTCTTCGGGACCGTCGCGCGGCGGAACGAGGAGCAGATGTACGTGTCGCTCTGGTACGTCATCGCGACGGTCATCGCCGTCGCGGTGCTGTACCTCGTGAACAACCTCTCGGTCCCGGCGGGCCTCGGGAAGAGCTACCACCTCTTCGCCGGCGTGAACTCGGCGAACGTGCAGTGGTGGTACGGGCACAACGCGGTCGGCTTCGTCTTCACGACGCCGATCCTGGCGATGTTCTACTACTTCCTCCCGAAGTCGACGGGCCTCCCGATCTTCAGCCACCGGCTCTCGATCGTCGCCTTCTGGTCGCTCGTCTTCGCCTACCTCTGGACGGGCGCGCACCACCTCGTCTACACGCCGCTCCCCGACTGGCTCCAGACGCTCGCCATCGTCTTCACGCTCTTCCTCATCGCGCCGTCGTGGGGCTCGGTGGTGAACGGCTACTACACGGTGGGCCAGGACTGGACCCGGATGCGCTCCAACTACCTCACCAAGTTCTTCGTCCTCGGGATCACCTTCTACGGCCTCCAGACGGTGCAGGGCCCGACGCAGGCGCTCCGCGTCGTGTCGCAGCTCATCCACTTCACCGACTGGATCCCCGGCCACGTGCACATGGGGACGATGGGCTGGGTCACGATGGTGACGGCCGCGTCGATCTACTACGTGATCCCGAAGATCTACGGGACCGAGATCCACTCGGAGAAGATCGCCAACCTGCACTTCTGGCTCGTGCTCGTCGGTCAGCTCCTCTTCTCCATCACGATGTGGATCACCGGCATCCGGCAGGGCTGGATGTGGAAGGCGACCGACGCGCAGGGCCGCCTCGTGTACCGGAACTTCATGGACACGGTGACGGGGAACTACCCCTACTGGCACACGCGCACGCTCGCCGGGATCATCTTCACCGTCGGCATGCTGTTCTTCGTCTACAACGTGGCGATGACCATCCGGAAGGGACGCGCCCTCGAGCGGCGGGCGGCGCCCGCCGAGCCCGCGGTCGGGGCGGCGTAGGGGAGGGGACGACCCATGGCCGGCAAGATCTACTCGAAGGCGTTCTCCTTCTCGATCATGGCCGCGGTGACCGTGCTGATCGGCACGATCGTCACGGTGGCCTACCCGCTCGTCCGCCCCGAGATGCACGTCAAGGTCGAGGGGCTGAGGCCCCTCGGCCCGCTCGAGCTCGCCGGGCGCGACGTGTACCAGCGCGAGGGCTGCGTCGGGTGCCACACGCAGACCGTCCGCCCGCTGAAGAGCGAGGTGGTCCGCTACAAGGGCCAGAGCGCGCAGGAGCCCGCGGCGCGCTACTCGCTCGCGGGCGAGTTCGCCTACGACCACCCGTTCCTGTGGGGCTCGAAGCGCACCGGGCCGGACCTCGCGTTCGAGGGCTGGATCAAGCCGTCGAGGGACTGGCACTACGCGCACTACGCCGACCCGCGCTCCAAGGCGCCGCGGTCGAACATGCCGGCGTACGCGTTCCTCGCGGAGGAGAAGCTCGATCCCGCCGCGGTCGTGGCGAGCATGCGCGCGCTCCGGCGCGTCGGCGTGCCGTACACCGACGCCGACCTCGCCGCCGCCCCGGCGGCGGTCGAGGGGAAGACCGCGATGGACGCGCTCGTCGCGTACACCGTGTCGCTCGGGAAGGCGGTGGACCGCGCGAAGCGGCCGGGCGCGGTGGACCTCGCCGAGCCGAACCCCCTCGCCGGGAAGTCCGACGCGATCGTCCGCGGCGCGCGCGCGTACCAGGACGGCGGGTGCGCCGCGTGCCACGGCGACGGCGGCGAGGGCGCGGAGGGGATCCCGAGCCTCGTGGACGACCGGTTCCTCGGCGTCGCGCCCGACATGACCGACGCGGCCTACGCCGCGATCATCCGGTTCGGGAGCGACGTGAAGCCGGCCCTCGGGAGGCCCGGGCTCGCCGACGGCGGGATGCCGCCGAACGACCTCGACGAGGACGACCTCTGGTCGATCGTCGCCTGGCTGCGCGAGCAGAAGGCGCACGAGGCGCGCGAGACGGCGGAGCAGGAAGCCGGCGAGCACAGGTGAAAGGGGAGCGCACCATGGCCACCCAGCCCGAGCTGGACGATCTCTCGAGGTTCGAGGCGAAGGACACCTCGCGGAAGCTCCCCGCGGGCTGGCTCCTCCTGTTCTGGGGGCTCGTCGTCTGGGGCGCCTGGTACCTGTGGCGGTACACGCCGGCGCTCGGCGGCTGGTCGCAGAGCCAGGACCTCGAGGGCGGCGGCGCGTCGACGGGGACGAACCTGCTCGCGACGGTCGCCTTCACCGCCATCCCGACGGTCGCCGCGATCGTCATCGTGCTCTCGCAGCGCAGGAAGAAGGGGTGATGGGCCCCGAGGTCGCCTACGCCGTGCTCGGCGGGACGCTCTGCCTCCTGCTCGCCCTGATCGCGGCCTTCTACTATCGCCGCAGCCGCAAGGACCGCGTCGAGGGGCCGAAGTACAAGATGCTCGAGGATGACGATCGGTCGTAGGTTCCTCAGGTGGCGCCGGATCGCGGGGGGGGCCCAGGCGCTCGTCGCGCTCGGGCTGCCCTTCGTGACGGTCGGGGGCGAGAGCGCGCTCCGCCTGGACGTGCCGGCCGGGAGGCTCCACGCCTTCGGCGCGTCGTTCGCGGTGGACGAGGCGTTCGTCGTGCTCGCGGCCACCCTGCTCGTCACGGCGGCGTTCCTCCTCGTGACCGTCCTCCTCGGGCGGGCGTGGTGCGGCTGGGCGTGCCCGCAGACGGTCCTCGGCGATCTCGTCGATCTGGCCGCGGGGCGCGGTGCGGCCGCGCGCCTGATCGTCTCGGCCGTCGTGTCGGCGGTCGTCGCGGCGGACCTCGTCTGGTACTTCGTGCCGCCCGGCGAGTTCCTCCGCGGGCTCGCCGCGGGGACGCTCGGGCCCTGGGCCAGCGGGTCGTGGGCGGCGCTCTCGGTCGTCCTGTTCCTCGACCTCGCGCTCCTGGGCGCGCGCTTCTGCGCGACGGTCTGCCCGTACGCGAAGCTCCAGGGCGTCCTGTTCGACCGCTCGACGCTGGTGATCGCGTACGACGCGCGGCGCGACGGCGACTGCGTCGACTGCGACGCGTGCGTCCGGGTCTGCCCGACCGGCATCGACATCCGCGACGGGCTGCAGGCGGAGTGCATCGCCTGCGCGGCGTGCATCGACGCCTGCACGCCGATCATGGCGAGGCTCCGGCGGCCGCCGCACCTCGTCGGCTACGCCTGGGGCGCGCCGGGCGGGCGGGCGCGCCCCCTGCGCCCGGGGGTGCTGGCGCTCGCCGGCGCCACGGCCGCCTGCGTGGCGCTCCTCGTCGCGGTGGTCGCCGGCCGCCCGGCCTTCGACCTCGTCGTCGTCGCCGACGACGCGTTCGCGACCCGGCGCGCGCCCGACGGGAAGGTCCTCGCCGCGTGGGGCGTTGCGCTCGAGAACCGCGCGCGCGCGCCGGTCGAGGTCGCGCTCGCGCTGTCCGTGCCGGGGGCGGAGGTGTCGGTGCGGCCGGAGCGGATCGCCCTCGGCGCGGGAGAGCGGCGCCAGGTCCGCGTGCTCGCGACGGCCCGCGGCTTGCCGCCGGGGCGCGCGGAGGGCACGCTCGCCGCGGAGGCGCGGGCGGCCGGCGGCGACGCGGAGCGCCGGACGGAGCGGATCGTGATCGCGGCGCCGGAGGGTCCATGAAGCGGGTGAACATCGCCATCGCCGTCGCGGCGGCCGCGGGCATCGGGGCGATCGTCGCGACGATCTGGGTGGGCGCGGGCGTGCGGGAGGAGACCGTGGTCGCCCGCCCGTACGAGGACGGGCTGCGGCAGGACGCGGAGCGGCACGCGCGCGCGGCGCTCGGCCTCGACGTGCTGCTCGTCCCCGGGGCGGCGCCCGGGCAGCTCGCGTTCGACGCGCACGACGGCACGGGCAGGCCGGTCGAGGACGGGGAGTTCCGGGTGAGCATCAGCCGGCCCGAGACGAGCCGCGGCGAGCGCGCCGCGGTCGCCGTCCCCGCGGGCGGCGGCCGCTGGATCGCGGACCTCGCCTTCCCGGACCCGGGCCCGTGGGACGTGCGGTTCGACTACGTCCGGGGGGCGGAGCGCGTCCGCGTCGAGCGGCGCGTGGACGTCCGGGCCGGGTGCGACCTCGCGACGTCCGCCTGCGCGCGGGCGCTCGACGGCGGCGGCGAGGTGGTGCTGGAGCTGTCGCCGAAGCCGCTCCGCGCGATGCAGGAGCTGGCGGTGCGCGTCGGGGTCCGCGGCGGCGATCCGGCCCCGGCCGCGCCGAGGGCGGTCGCGGTCTCGTTCTCCATGCCGGGCATGAAGATGGGGGAGAACCGCGCGCGCCTGCGCGCGACGGCGTCCGGGAGGTGGGAGGGGAAGGCGGTGCTCGTCCCGTGCGCGAGCGGGCGCCGCGACTGGATCGCCGACGTCGAGCTGACCGGCGGAGACGGGCGGCGGCGCGGCGCCCGGTTCGCGCTGACGCTGGCGGAGGAGCGCCGGTGACGGGCGCCGTCTGGGTGGCGTTCGCGACGGGGCTCGTCGGGAGCCTCGGGCACTGCGCCGGCATGTGCGGGCCGCTCGTCGGCTCGTTCGCGGTCGCCGCCGCGCCGCTCGGCGCGCGCCGCGCCGTGCTCGGGCAGCTCGCGTACCACGCCGGGCGGATCACGACGTACGCCGCCGTCGGCGCGGCGATGGGGCTCACCGGCTCGTTCGTGAACGTCGCCGGCCGGCTCGCCGGCGCGCAGCAGGCGGCGGCGATCCTCGCGGGCGCCCTCATGGTGCTGCTCGGGCTCGGCGCGGCCGGGCTCTCCGCGGGGCTCCGCCGGCTCGAGGCCCGCGCCTCCGCGAGGGTGATCGCCCTCGTCCGCGGGATCCTGGAGGGCGGCGGTCCGGGCCGGCTCTACCCGACCGGGCTCGCGCTCGGCCTCCTCCCGTGCGGTCTCTCCTGGACCGCGTTCCTCGGCGCCGCCGGGACGGGGAGCCTGGCCGAGGGGCTCCTCCTCGCGCTCGCGTTCGGCCTCGGCACCGTGCCCGCGCTCCTCGCCATCGGGGCCGCGGGCGCCGCCGTGGGCGGCCGCGCGCGCGGGGTCCTCGCCCGCGCGGGCGGCGTGCTGGTGGCGGCGCTCGGCGTCGTGTTCCTGCTGCGCGGCGCCGGGGTCGGGCCGTGACGGCGCCCGCCCGGGCGGCGCTCCGCTGCGATCACTGCCTCACGGAGTTCCCCGCGCGCGAGGCCGTCCGCGACGCCGGGCCCGACGGCGGGGAGCGGGTCTTCTGCTGCGGCGGGTGCCGCGGCGTCTTCCGGCTCGTGCAGGACGAGGGGCTCGGCGCCTACTACGACCGGCGGCGGTGGGACGGCCCGGGCGCGCCCGTCGGCGACGCGGCCGGCGCGCCGGACCTCGCCGCGTTCCGCGACGCCGTCCGCCGCCGCGACGGCGAGGACGAGATCGAGCTCTACGTCGACGGCATCCGCTGCGCGTCGTGCGTCTGGCTGAACGAGCGGGTGCTCCAGCGGACGCCGGGCGTCCGGCACGCGCGCGTCAACTACGCGACCCACCGCGCGCGGATCCGGTGGGACCCGGCCCGGGCCGACCTCGCGCGCGTCCTCGGGCGGATCCGCGCCGCGGGGTACGAGCCGCGGCCGTGGTCCGACACGGAGCAGGCGGCGGCGCGCCGGGCGGCGCAGAAGGACCTCCTCGTCCGGCTCGGGACGGCGGCGTTCCTCGCCTCCCAGCTCATGATCTACCAGGCCGCCCTCTACGCCGGGTACTTCCAGGGCATCGACGCGGCGACGCGGCGGCTCCTCGAGTGGATCTCCCTCGGCCTCGCGCTGCCGGTGTACCTCTACTCCGGCGCGCCGTTCCTGCGCGCGACCGGCCGCGGGCTCCGCCGCCTCCGCTTCGACATGGACGCGCTCGTGGCGATCGGCTCGGGCGCGGCCCTCGTGTACAGCGTCCGGCAGATGCTCCGCGGCGGCGAGGTGTACTTCGACACCGCCGTGATGATCCCGACGCTGGTGCTCGTCGGCCGCTACGTCGAGGCGGCCGCGAAGGGCAGGGCCTCCGAGGCGGTGGCGCGCCTCGCGCGGCTCGCCCCGCGAGAGGCCCGCCGCCTGGTGCGCGACGCCGGCGGCGGCGAGCAGCGCCGCGCCGTCCCCGTCGGCGAGGTGGCGGTCGGGGACGTCGTCGAGATCGTCCCGGGCGAGCGCGTGCCGCTCGACGGCGTCGTCGTCGAGGGCGCCTCCGAGGTCGACGAGTCGCTCGTCACCGGCGAGGCGCGGCCGGTCGCCAAGGCGCCCGGGGCCGCGGTCATCGGCGGGACCGTCAACCTGCACGGCGCCCTCGCGGTGCGGGTCACGCGCGTCGGGAAGGACACCGTGCTCGCCGGGATCGTGCGCGCCGTGGAGGAGGCGCAGGCGGCGAAGCCGCGGATCCAGGCGGTGGCGGACCGGGCCGTGGGCGCGTTCGTGCCCGCGATGCTCGCCCTCGCCGCGGGCACCGTCGCGTTCTGGCTCGCGCGCGGGGCGACGCTCGAGCGCGCGCTCATGACCGGGATCTCGGTCGTGGTGATCGCCTGCCCGTGCGCGCTGGGGCTCGCGACGCCGATCGCGGTGATCGTCGCGACGGCCGCCGCGAGCGCGCGCGGGCTGCTCCTCAAGGGCGGCGACGTGCTCGAGCGCACGGCGCGCGCGACCGACGTCCTGCTCGACAAGACCGGCACGGTGACGCGCGGGCGTCCCGCGCTGTCCGAGGTGATCCCGGTGGCCCCGGGCCTCTCGCGCGACGAGGTCCTCGGCCTCGCCGCGGCGGTGGAGAGGCGGAGCGAGCACCACGTCGGCCGGGCCGTCGTGGAGGCGGCGCGGGCGCTGGAGCGCCCGGAGCGCCACGAGGCGGAGGGGTTCCGGGCGGTGCCGGGGCGAGGGGTGATGGCGACGGTGACGTCGAGGCCGACCCGGAGCTCGACCGCGATCCCGACCGCGACCGCGACCCCGACCCCGACCTCGACCCCGACCTCGACCTCGACCCCGACCTCGACCCCGACCTCGACCCCGACCTCGACCTCGACCCCGATCCCGGCCGCGGCCGCCACCCGGCGCGACGTCGTCGTCGGCAACCGGGCGCTCCTCGCCGAACGCGGGATCCCGATCCCGCCCGACGTCGCGGCCCGCACCGCCGCGCTCGAGGCGCGCGGGGACACCGTCGCGTTCCTGGCCGTGGACGGCGCGCTCGCCGCGGCGCTCGCGGTGGCCGACCCGGTCCGCGAGGAGGGGCAGGACGCGGTCGCGGCGCTGCGCGAGGCGGGGCTCCGCGTCGCGATCGTGAGCGGCGACGGGCGCGTCACCACCGCCGCCGTCGCGGCGGGGCTCGGGGTCGCCGCGATCTCGGAGGTGACGCCGGTCGAGAAGCGCGAGCTCGTCGCGCGCCTGCAGGCGAGCGGCCGCCGCGTCCTCTTCGCGGGCGACGGGATCAACGACGCCCCCGCGCTCGGGCAGGCCGACGTCGGCGCCGCGATGGGGCGCGGCACGGACGTCACGATGGAGAGCGCCGACGCCGTGCTCGTGCGGGACGACCTGCGGCTCCTCCCCGAGCTCGTCCTCCGCTCGCGGCGCGCCTACGCGGTCATCCGGCAGAACGTCTTCTGGGCGTTCTTCTACAACGCGGTCGCGATCCCGGTCGCCATGGCGGGCGCGCTCCACCCGATCGTCGCCGCCGCGGCGATGGCGTCCTCGTCGCTCTTCGTCGTCGGCAACTCGCTCCGGCTCGGGCGCGGGCCCGGCGGCCTCACGCGTTCCGGAGCGCCTCGCCCAGCTCGGCGAGGCTGACCTTCCCCGTCCCCTCGCCCATCACCTGCACGCCCCGGCCGCCCTCGCCGGACCGGGGGAGCACGTGGACGTGGAGGTGGAAGACGACCTGCCCCGCCGCGCGGCCGTGGTTCCACCCGACGTTCATGCCGGCGGGCGCCAGCGCCGCGGTCACCTTCCGCATCACGTCCTTCACTGCCCGGAAGAGGCCGCCCACCGCGGCGTCCTCGAGCTCGGGGAGGGAGGACGCGTGCGCGCGCGGGATCACGACCACGTGGCCGCGGGCCGCGGGGTACTTGTCGAGGAAGGCGATCGCGTCCGGCGTCTCGTGAACGATCTCGGCCTTCAGGGTCCCCGCCGCGATCCGGCAGAAGATGCAGTCGCTCATCGGCGCGCCTCCGGGCGACATCGTGCGCGGCGGCGCGGCGCCGCGCAACGCGCCGGCGGGGGCGCGGGCCGTCCCCCGTCTCAGCGGCCGGCCGCCCGCGGCGCGACCCGCTTGTAGAGCACCATCTGCTCCTCCAGCGGCGGCGGGAGGAGCACGTGCGCGAAGCCGTCGATCCAGAGGCCGCGCGCGGCCCGTCCCCCGAGCGAGTGGGGGCGCCGCTGCAGGTCGCGGGCGAGGAGGAGCGGCACCCTCCGGCAGAGGGCGATCCACTCGACGCGTCGCCGGTCGAGGAGCGGCCCCTCCTCCCCCGGGCCCGAGAGCAGGAGCTGGTAGGTGGCGAGGATGCCCTCGCCGTTCCCGTGGTACGGCGCGCCGATCACCGGCCGGCCGGTGCGCCAGGCGAGCTCGGGGCCGTCGAAGACCTCGGTCAGGATCGCGCCGTCGCCGGGGGTCGAGCGGATCAGGGGCGCGAGGGGGCTCCAGTCGCAGATCGGCTCGTTCCGGAACGCGGAGAGCCGGAGCCACGTGGCCGCCACCGCGCCGGCGATCGCGAGGTGCGCCCCCGCGAGCGCCACGACGCCCGCGCGCGCGGCGAGGCGCCTCGCGGGGGCCGCGGCGGCGCGCGCGCGGCCCCACGCCGCGACGACGGCCTCCGTCCACGGCACGAGCGTCGCCGCGCCGAGGAACGCGAGCCCGCGATTCACGTACAGCGTGTACGCGCCGAGCACGACGATCGTCGTCGCCCCGAGGAGCGCGCGGAACCGGGCGTCCGGATCGGCCCGGCGCAGGCGGCCGAGGCAGTACGCGAGCGCGACCGCCGCCGGGACGAACCCGAGCACGAAGTCGAACGCGGTGCCGGGGTCCTTCGGGACGAGCGGCCGCTCCACCGCGATGAACGGGAGGATCGCCGCCTGCACCACCTGCGCCGACGCCGAGTACGGGCTCCGCAGCACCCCGGGGAACGCGAGGACGAGCGCCGCCGCGATCGGCAGCGCCGCGCCCGCCGCCACCGCGACCCGGCGCGCGCGGGACGGGGCCACGCCGAGCCGCTCCGCCGCGCCGAGCGCCGCCGCGAACGCGAGCACCGCGGCGGCGATCCCGAGGTGGACCGCCGAGATCCGCTCGTAGGAGCGGGCGAGCCACTCCGCGGGCGGCCGATCGACGACCACCGCGAGCGCGACGCCTCCGAGGAGCCCGGCCCCGACCCGGCGGAGCCGCGCCGCCGCGCCCGGGCCGCCGTCGAGCACCCACGCGAGCGCGAGCGCGCCGGCGACCGCCACGAGGACGACGAGGCTCTCCGCGCTCGCCCAGAGCGCGCCGGCGACGAGCACGCCCGCCGCGGCGTCGCGCCCGCGCGATTCCCCGCCGCGGGCGAGCGCCGCCGCCGCGGCGACGAAGAGCAGGAGCTGCACGGCGTGGTGGTCCACGAACCCCGGCCCGAACTGCGCCGAGACGTGCGGCGCGGTGGCCACGAAGCCGCAGAGGAGGAGGAACGCGCCGTCCCGCAGGAACGGCCGGGTCCCCCACGCGAGGACCGCGAGCAGCAGGAGGAGCAGCGCCGGCCCGTACAGCAGCCCGACCGCGGCGATCGCGTCGTCGAGCGGCATCACGGCCGACAGCGCCTTCGCGGGGACGAGCACGAGGAGGTCGGGGAGCCGCGACCAGTGCAGCTCGAACCCGTCGGGGTGGTTCGCCGCGCGCAGCGTCCGGTCGTACCAGGGGCCGCCCCGCGCGAGGTCCGCGACGCGCACGAGGCGCGTGTAGCTGTCCGAGTCCACGAACCGGTCCCACGCGCCCCCGTGGCGGACCGGGTTCATGCCGATCGCGATCGCCACCGCGTGGAAGCCGGCGAGCAGCAGGGCGGCGACGGCGAGGGCGGCGGCGCTCCGGCGCGGCATGGGCGTCAGCGGCGGGACGGCGCCGGCGCGGCGGGCTCGAGCAGCGTGAGGTGGTGCAGCCCCCACTCGAAGAGCGGGCGCGCCGGGGCCGGGTAGAGCCCGAGCCGCTCCGCGCGGCGCACCGGGCGCAGCCCGGCCGCGGCCCAGGCGCGGGCCCACTCGTCGCTCGACCAGAACGCGTACGTCATGGGCACGCCGTGGGCCCGGTTCCCGACCCAGTCCATGAAGGCGAGCACGGGGCGCGCGAGCGGGCGGTCGCGGAGGTGGTCCTTCACGATCACCCCCCGGCGCGCGACCCGGCGGGCCTCGCGGAGGAGCGCCATCGGATCCGCGGCGTGGTGCAGCACGTCGACGAACACGACGTGGTCCACGCTCGCGTCGGGGAGCGGGAGCGTCCGGCCGTCGAACGCGAGCACCGGCACGCGGCAGCCCGGACGCGGGTAGGCCTCCGCGCCCTGCCACGCGATCCCGGGGCGGAGGCGCCGGACCGCGTCCCCCACCGAGCCGTCGCCGCACCCGACGTCGAGCACCGACGCGCTGTCCCTGGGCAGGAGCTCGTCGAGCGCGCGCGCGAGCGCGCGGACGCGCCGCGAGAAGACGAGCCGCCCGTGGGCGCCGCGGAGCGCGCTCCAGCCGTCGGTCATGGCGATCCGGCCGGGCCGTCGGCGCGCGCGGGGCCGTGGGAGCGCACCGGGAGCCGCAGGAGCCCGAGGAAGAAGCTCCACAGCATGACCTGCACGCCGAGCGCGAACGTCGCGGCGGCGGGCACGACGAGGCGGAGCAGCGTCGACGGCGTCATCGGCCCGAAGGACGCGCGTCCCCACGCGAGCACCGCCGCGAGCGCGCCGCCGCTCCCGAGCAGCACGAGCAGGGCCCCCACGACGACGCCCGCCTCGAGGCTCTTCTCGCGCGAGAGCCAGCGCATCCACGCGCCGCCGACCGCCTCGGCGGGGAGGACGCGCTCGCGCACGCCGAGCATCCGCGCGCCGGCGGCGAACATCGTCGCCTGGTGCCCGACGAGGAGCGTGACGGCCGCGAAGACGAGGGTGTGGACGTCCACCTGGACGCCCGCGACGTGGCGCGGCCCGGGCAGGAGCCAGAGCATGGTCGCCAGCCCGAGCGCCATGGCGCCGAGCCCGGGGTACAGGAACAGCCAGGTCGGGCTGTGGAGCAGCATGAACCGCAGGTGGCGCCAGCCGTCGCGCCACGGCCGCAGGTGCGGCGCGCGGGACCGGCCGTCGGGCGAGAGCGTGGTGGGGACCTCGGTGACGTCGAGGCCGAGCATCTCGGCCTTGATCACCATCTCCGACGCGTACTCCATCCCGGTGGTCTGGAGGTCGAGTCGATCGAAGGCGGTCCTCGAGAACCCGCGCAGCCCGCAGTGGAAGTCGCCGACCGACGACCGGAAGAAGAGGCGGCCGAGCCCGGTGAGCACCGGGTTCCCGAGCCAGCGGTTCTTCCAGGGCATGGCGCCCGGCGCGATCCCGCCGCGGAAGCGGTTCCCCATGACGAGGTCGTGCCCCTCGCGCAGCTCGGCGAGGAACGCGTCGAGCCTCGAGAAGTCGTAGCTGTCGTCGGCGTCGCCCATCACGACGTAGCGGCCGCGCGCGGCCTTCGTCGCGTGGTAGAGCGCCGCGCCGTAGCCGCGGATCGGGACGTCCACCACGCGGGCGCCGCAGCGCACCGCGATCTCCCGCGAGCCGTCGGTGGACCCGTTGTCGCCGACCACGACCTCGCCGTCCACGCCGGCGCGCGCCAGCCAGGCCTGCGCCTTGCGGATGCACGTCTCGAGCGTCTCGGCCTCGTTGAGGCAAGGCATCACGATCGAGAGCTCGGGCCCGGCGGCGCCGTCCCGCGCCGCGGATGCGCCGCTGGCGGTCATGGGCTCGCGGAGGATATTCCGCGGTTTCCCGCCTTGGCAAGCGGGGGCGGCCGCCTGCGAGGGGTGCGACCTGGAGCGGGACCTCTTCGACCGCGCCTCGCGGGCGCGCGCGCCGTGACCGGCGAGGCCCGGGCCGCGCGGCCGGTCCGCGGGCGCGCGGGCGGCTCAGGACCGCCGCAGCCGCGCCGCCTCGGACACGAGCCGGTCCAGCGGGAACGGCTTCTGGAGGTACGTGTCCGCGTCGATGCTCGACGACGGCCCGGAGGCGGAGATCACGATGAGCGGGATCTCGGCGAGCGCCGGATCCCGGCGCTGGACGGAGCGGAACTGCCAGCCGTCCATCACCGGCATCATGAGGTCGAGGACGATGAGATCGGGGGGAGCGCGGCGCGCCGCCACGAGCCCCTCGAGGCCGTTCGCCGCCTGGGCGGTCTCGTACCCGGCGCTCGCGAGGACCTCCGCGAGCGTCTCGCGGATGTCCAGGTCGTCCTCGACGATCAGCACGCGGGGCGAGGCGCGGCGTTCCGGCTCGGGGCGTGGGCGTGGCGCGTCGCTCATGCGCTCGATCATGCGGGGGGCGCGCGGACGCCGGGAGACCGCGATCCGGTGACACTGCGAGTGCAGGAATGTGGGACACCGCCCGCGGGCGCCCACCGGCGCGCCCCGGCTCGCAGCCCCGCCCGAGGGCGCGCGGCTCACGGCGCCGCCGGCGCCCCGTCCCACCGCGGATCGCTCGCGCCGATCCGCCAGCCCGTGCGGGGGTCGATCATCACCGCCTGCGGGTTCCCGAACGGGCGCGCGCGCGTCTCGACGGCGTGCCCGCGGGCCCGGAGCGCCGCCTCGGTGGCGGCGTCGAGCGCCCACGGCTCGGCGTCGATCCGGTCCGGCAGCCACTGGTGGTGGATCTTCGGCGCGGCCAGCGCGTCGTCGAGGCGCATGCCGTGATCCAGGACGTTCGCGATCACCTGGGCGACCGTGCTCGGGATGGTCGAGCCGCCCGTCGCGCCCAGGGCGAGGAGGAGGCGGCCGTCCGGCGCGAAGACGAGCGTCGGGCTCATGGACGACAGCGGCACCTTCCCCGGCGCGACGGCGTTCGCGCCGGTGCCGACGAGGCCGTACTGGTTCGGCACGCCCGGCGCCGTCTCGAAGTCGTCCATCTGGTCGTTGAGCAGGATCCCCGTCCCCGGCACGACGAGGCACGCGCCGTAGTACCCGTTCACGGTCGTGGTGAGCGCGACCGCGTTTCCGTCCGCGTCGACGGCGGAGACGTGCGCGGTCCCGCCCCCGGGCCGCGGCCCCGCGCCGGCCGACGGCGTCGCGCGCGCGCCGACCTCCGCCGCGAGCGACCGCGCGAGCTCCGCGCTCGCCAGCTCGCGCGCCGCGGCCGCGGCGCCCTCCGCGAACGCGGGATCGCCGAGGGCGGCGCGGCGCTCGAAGAGCCGGCGCTCGAGCTCGACGAGCCGGTGCAGGAACGGCTCCGCCCGCCACCCGTCCGGCGGAGGCCCGGCCTCGAGCGCCTGGAGGAGCCCGATCACGATGGCGCCGCCCGCGGAGGGCGGCGGCATCGCCGCGATCCGGTGGCCGCGGTACGTCCCCCGGAGCGGCTCCCGCTCGCGCACCCGGTACGCCGCGAGGTCCGCCTCCGAGAGGATCCCGCCCGCGGCCCGGACCGCGGCGGCGATCCGCCGGGCGAGCGGCCCGCGGTAGAACGCGTCCGGCTCCGCGCCGAGGAGCCGCAGCGTCCGCGCGAGGTCCCGCCGCACGAGGCGGTCGCCCGGCGCCGGCGCGATCCGCGCGCCGTCCGCGCCGGGCACGAGGAACTCCCGCGCGCTCGCGGCGTCCGCCCGGAGGCACGCGAGCTCGCCCTGCGCGTTCTGGTGCGTCGTGAGCCCGACGTGGAAGCCTCCGTCCGCGATCCGCGCCGCGGGCTCGACGAGCTCGCGGAGCGGCCTCGTCCCGAACCGCCGCGCGAGCTCGGCATAGCCCTTCACGGCGCCGGGCACCGCCACGGCGAGCCCGCCCGCCTGCGCGAGGCGCGGGTCCGGCTCGCCGCCGCGGACGAACATGTCGCGCGTCGCCGCCGCGGGCGCGACCTCGCGGAAGTCGAGGGCGTGCACCTTTCCCTCGCGCGCGACCCACACGAGCGCGAAGCCCCCGCCGCCGATCCCCGAGCGCTGGTTCTCGACGACGGAGAGCGCGAACGCCGCCGCGACCGCCGCGTCGACGGCGTTCCCGCCCGCGCGAAGGACCGCCGCGCCCGCCTCGCTCGCGAGCGGGTGGGCCGTCGCGATCGCCCCCCTCGGCGAGGCGGCGACGCCGGAGACGAGGAGCGCGAGGAGGAGGGCGGGCATGCCGCGATGCTACGCGGCGGCGCCCCGTTTGCCCCGGCCCGCCGGGGGACCTAGGCTGGGCACGCGTGTCCCTCGGCCTCCTCATCGCGCTCTCGCTCGCCCTCGGCGTCGCCGCGTGGCTGTTCTTCATGTGGACGGTGCGGAGCGGCCAGTACGAGGACCCGGAGGGCGCCAAGTACCGGATGCTCGAGGAGGACGAGGGCGAGCGGACGCGCCCGCCCGGCGGCACGGCGGGGGAGCCGCCCCCGGCGGACGGCGCGGCCGGGGAGCCGCGGGCGCCGCCCGACCCGCATCGTGGACCGGAGCGGTCCCCCTAAGCGCCCGTTTCCCCCGGGGAATCCGGCAGCTGTGGCGGCTGACACCCGCCCCCCGGCGTGGTATACGGCATCGCCTTTTCACTTCCCCACCCACGAACCCGCGGCGGACCCGCGGTGTAAGGAGGAGCCCGTGATCGAGGCTTATCGAAAGGCCGAGGCGGAGCGGAAG
>DASSSJ010000123.1:0-27347 GCA_035708485.1 Anaeromyxobacter sp.
GCCCTCGCCGGCGCGCCCCCGGCGGGAGCGCCCGACGCGGCGTCGCTCCTGCGCGCCTCCGACCGCGCCCGCGGCGGCCTCGAGAAGGGCGTCACCTGGACGCTCGGGCTCGAGTCGACGGAGGAGGGCGTCACCACCAGCCGCAGCATGATCGTGCGCGCCCGGGGGAACGACGCCCTCGTCGACACGCTCGCCCCGCCCCGCCGCAAGGGCGAGGTGTACCTGTTCAACGACCGGACGATCTGGTTCGTGAAGCCCGGGCTGCGCCGCCCCGTCGCCATCTCGGCCCGGCAGCGCCTCCAGGGCGAGGCCTCGAACGGCGACGTCGCGTCCACGAACTACGCCCGCGACTACGAGGGCGCGGTGGTGGGCGAGGACGCGGTGGACGGCGAGCCCGCCTGGCGGCTCGAGCTCACCGCCCGGACGAAGGACGTGACCTACGACCGGATCCGCTACTGGATCTCGAAGAAGCGGCGGCTCGGGGTGAAGGCGGAGTTCCTCACCGTGAGCGGCGACCTCTTCAAGACCGCGGTCATCGAGTACGGGCCCAGGGTCCGCGAGCCCGGCGGCGCGGAGGTGGACTTCCCCTCGCGCGTCACGATCCGCGACGCGATGGGGGCGGGGAACGTGACGGTCCTCGCCTACGAGTCCCCGCGCGCGGAGCGGCACCCCCCCGCGATCTTCAACGTCAACAACGTGGCGAGGTGACGATGGCGCCGCCGCTCCTCCGGATCGCCGCCCGCAGCGCGCGCAGGAACCTCCGCCACAGCGCCGGGTCGGTGCTCGCCATCGCGGCCGGCTTCGTCGCGCTCGCGCTGTTCCAGGGGTACCTCTCGTACCTGACCGGCGACATGCTGGTCCGCATCCTCGACCGGTTCATGGTGGGCGAGGTCCTCGTCGAGCGGCCCGGCTTCGCCGAGGCCCTCGAGGCGGGCGAGCCGACCGGGAACCTGCCCTCGCTCGGCGCGAGGGAGCAGGCCTTCGTCGAGGAGTACCTCGCGTCGCGCAAGGACGAGCTGCGGGGCCGGACGCGCGTCCGGCTGGGGTGGGGCGTCGCGAGCACGGGGAAGGCGACCACGCAGTTCATCTCGATGGCCTACGACGTCGAGGACGGCGCGCGGCTGCGCGGGCGCTTCGCGTGGGACGCGCTCGCGGGCCGGCCGCTGCAGCACGCCGCCCCGGACTCGGTCGTGCTCGGCCGCGGCCTCGGGACCCTCCTCGAGTGCGAGCCGGCCACCTCGGCGCCCGCCGCGACGCCCGACGGGTTCCCCATCGCCGAGGAGCGGCCGCTCGCGTGCCGGCGCCCGCGCGTCCAGCTCGTCGCGACGACCGTGTCGGGCCAGCTCAACGCGGTGGAGGCCGACGTCGTCGGGATCGTGGACGGCGGCATGCGGGACCAGGACCTCAAGTACCTCGCGATGCCGGTGCCGCTCGCGCAGCAGCTCTCGGACACGGACGAGGTGACGTATTACTCGATCGCGCTGCGGGACCCGTCCGCCGCGCGGGCGTTCGCGCGCGACCTCGACGGCGCGGCGCGCGCGCGCGGCGTGGACGTGCACTGCACGCGCTACCTCGACCACTTCATGTCGGAGGAGTTCCGGCGCGGCCTCTCGCTCTTGGCCGGGTTCGAGCGCCTCGTCGGCGTCCTCGTGGTGCTCATCGCGGGGATGACCGTCCTCACCACCATGGCGAAGGCGGTCGCCGAGCGGACGCGGGAGATCGGGACGCTCCGGAGCCTCGGCTTCGTGCGCCGCCAGATCGTGGCGCTCTTCGCGCTCGAGGCGGGGATCCTCGCCGCGATCGCGTCCGCGCTCGGGCTCGCCGTCACCGTGGCGGTGACGGCGCTCGTGAACGCCGCGGGCGTGACCTACGACGCCGGGATCATGGCGCAGCCCTTCGCGCTCCAGCTCGACTACGCGCCGCGGACGTGGGTCGCGGCGGCCGCCTTCCTCGCCGCCGTGGCGGCGCTCGCCGCGGTGGTGCCCGCCCGGCGCGCGGCGCGCGCGCGGATCCCGGACGCGCTGACGCACGTGTAGAGGGCGCCCGCCCCGGGCGGGGGAGGGCCAGGCGGAGGGGGCGAACCAATCGCCGCCCGCGCGCGGTGCCCCCGCGGGTTAGACTCCCCCGCGCGTGCCCCCCGCCTCGCCCGGCCTCGCCGTCGTCACCGGCGCCTCCGCCGGCATCGGCGCCGAGCTCGCGCGCCAGCTCTCGCGCGCCGGCCGGCCGGTGCTCGCCGTCGCGCGCCGCGAGGACCGGCTCGTCGCGCTCGCGGGCGAGGCGCGCCTCGCGGGCACCGCCCCCGTCCACCCGCTCGCCGCCGACGTGACCGACGCCGCCTCCGCCGCCCGCGTCGCCGACACCGCCCGCGCCCTCGGCGGCGCCGCGTGGCTCGTGAACAACGCCGGCTTCGGCATCTACGGCGCCTTCGAGAAGCAGGACCGCGCGCGCCTCGCCGAGCTCGTCCAGCTCAACTGCCAGGCCCTCGTCCTCCTCTCGCACGCGTTCCTCCCGCAGCTCCGCGCCTCCGGCGCGGGCGTGCTCCTGAACGTCGCCTCCGCCGCCGCGTTCCAGCCGACGCCCTTCATGAGCGTCTACGGCGCGTCGAAGGCGTTCGTCCTCTCGTTCACGGAGGGGCTCGCCGAGGAGCTGCGCGACAGCGGCGTCTTCGTGGGCGCGTACTGTCCCGGCCCGGTGGACACCGAGTTCGGCGACGTCGCCGGCGCGCGCGAGCGCTTGTCGTGGATCCCGCAGGTGCTCTCGGCGGAGGACGCCGCGCGCGAGGCGCTCGGGCAGATCGCGCGCCGCGACGTCGTGTACGTGCCGCGCCCCTTCTACAAGCTCGCGAGCATGGCGACGCGCGTGCTGCCGCGCGCGGTCGTCCGCCGCGTCTCGGCGCGCGCGCACCGGAGGGACGGCAAGTGACCCGGCGCAGGGGCGGGAGCGGTCGCGGCGGTGGCGGGCGCGGCGGGAGCGGCGGCGTCCAGCACGTGTACGAGGGGCCGGTGGTCCTCGCCGAGCTGCTCCGCCGGGCGGGGTCGCCGCACGGCGCGGAGGAGGTCGCGGCGGTCTTCCGGCGCGCCCACGAGGCGGGCCAGCCGCGCTCGGCCGTCATCCCGGGGCTCTTCCCGAGCGAGCCGCGCTTCGACTCGCCCGACGGCGCGCGGCGGCTGTACGCGAACCTGTTCGGTCTCTGGGACCGGATCGCGGCCGGCCTCGGCGCGCACGACGACGCCCCGGAGGTCGTGCCGGAGCCCCCGCCGCCGCCGCCGATCCCGGAGCGCGGCTCGGCCGACGGCTACGAGCTCGATCCCGAGCTCGTCGAGGCCATGTGGCGCCGCATCGCGGGCGACGCGCCGCGCGCCGTCCAGCGCCTGCGCGATCGCTTCGCGAACGCGCAGCCGGACCTCCTCGCCTGGCTCGAGGCGTCGCCGCTGCCCGACTCGGGCGGCCTCGCCGCGATGGATCTCGCCTTCGAGGCGTGGGCGATGTTCGACCAGGCCTTCGGCGACCGGCTGGCCCCGATCGACTACCGCGACCTGCGCGAGGTCGAGAGCGAGCCGCCGCCGATCGAGGAGACGCAGCCCGCGCTCGCCGCGTACGTCGCGGAGCAGCTCGACAACCTGGGAGACGAGGACCCGGCCTTCGGCCCCGAGGAGCGCGCCCAGGTGGAGCGGGTCCTCGCCGCCGCCGCCGCGTCGCTCACCGACGCCGTCCGGCAGCCCTCGTAACCGCGCGATCCTGCGGACGTTCGGCGCACGGGCGCGCACCCCCGTTCCGGGGTCCGGGCGTCACGGGACTGGCCGGCGGCGCGAACCGTGCGTCTCGTCAGTCACATCCGCGCTTCCCGGACGTCCCTGTCCGTGGGGGGGTCGCACGAGCCCGATCTCGCGCGGGGCGGGGAACGGGGCGTCGCCGGCGGACCGCTGGCGGCGCCCCGAGCTGTTTCTCCCGCTCCCGACGCGGCCGGGAAGACCCGCCGCTACGCGGGCAACCCGCCGAAGAACTCCGCGAGCGCCCGGGTGAACGGCTCCGGGTTCTCGACGCAGGGCAGGTGCCCGGCGTTCGGGATCTTCACCAACCGTGCACCCCTGATCGCCGCCGCCATCTTCTCCGACTCGGCCGGCGGCGTGAGCCCGTCCTGCTCGCCGACCAGGACGAGCGCCGGGCAGGCGATCGCCGCCAGCGTCGGGGTCGAGTCCGGCCGCCGCGCCATCCCGCGCTGCGCGGCCGCGACGCCCGCGGGCGTGCCGCCGGAGATGAGCGAGCGCACCTCCTTCACCGCCTCCGGGTCCGGCTGCGGCCTGAGGAGCTTCGGGACCATCTCGTCGGCGACCCAGCCGAGCCCCTTCTCGATCGCCGTCTGCGCGAACTTCTCCCGGTTCGCGCGCCCCGCGTCGTCGTCCGCGCCCGCCTTGGTGTCGCACAGCGCGACGCCGCGGAAGAGCGCGGGCGCCTGCCGGTGCAGCTCGAAGGCGAGGTAGCCGCCCATCGAGAGCCCCGCGACGCCCGCCCGCTCGACGCGCAGGTGCGCGAGCAGCGCGCGCACGTCCTGGGCGAGCAGCTCCATCGTGGACGGCTCGCCCCGCGCCGCGCTCTTCCCGAGCCCGCGGTAGTCCGGCGCGATCACCCGGTGCTTCTTCTCCAGGGCGGCGACCTGGCGGGCCCACATCCCGGAGTGCAGCGGGAACGCGTGCAGCAGGAGCACCACGTCCTTCCCGTTCCCCGTATCCCGGTAGTGAAGCTCCGTCCCGTTCACGTTGGCCTTGGGCATGACCGATCCTTAGCACTTCCCCGCTGGACCTCGCGGGCCGAACCGCCCGACCCGGGCGGGGAGGGGGTCCGGCGCGGGGCGCGCGCGGCCCGCTCCGAGGTCCCGGCCGGCGACCGCGCCGCCCTCCGGTTATCCTGTCCCGATCATGGGCATCGGCTACTTCGATCGGTTCGGCGTCACGGAGGAGATGATCCGGCGGACGCTCGCCGAGGCGCTCGCGCGCGGCGGCGACCACGCGGACGTCTACTTCCAGCACCGGGTCGCCTCCGACGTCGGCCTCGAGGACGGCGAGGTGAACCGCGCGCACGCGTCGGTCGAGCTCGGCGTCGGCGTCCGCGTCGTGAAGGGAGACCAGACCGGCTACGGCTACACCGAGGACCTCGCGCTCCCGGCCCTCGTCGAGTGCGCGCGCACGGCCGCCGCCATCGCGGACGGACCGGCGCGCGACGCCCCCGCGCGCCTCCACGTGGGCGGCCGCCTGCCCGACCGCTATCCGCTCGTCCGGCCGTGGGAGGACGTGCGGCCGGAGGAGAAGCTCCCGATCCTGACGGCGCTCAACGCCCGCGCCTTCGCGGCCGACGCGCGCGTCCGCAAGGTGAACGTGTTCCTGCGAGACGAGTCGGGCGCGATCCTGGTCGCCGACTCCTCCGGCCGCGTGGTGGAGGACCGGCAGCCGATGACGCTGCTCTTCCTCTCGGTCCTCGCCGAGGACGGCGGCCGGCGCGAGCAGAACGGCTACAACGTCGCCGGCCGCGCGGGGTTCGAGTTCTACACGCCGGAGCGGCTCGACCGCGTCGTGCGCGAGGCGGTCGCCCGCACCGCGATCCTCTTCGAGGCCGCCCCGCCGCCGGCGGGCGAGATGCCGGTGGTCCTCGCCGCGGGCTCCTCGGGCATCCTTCTCCACGAGGCGATCGGCCACGGCATGGAGGCGGACTTCAACCGGAAGCGCGTCTCGATCTACGCGGACAGGATCGGCAAGCAGATCGCGCAGCCGTTCGTGAACATCGTGGACGACGCGGCGAACCCCGGCGCGCGCGGCGCCATCAACGTGGACGACGAGGGGAACCCCGCCGGCACGACGCGCCTCGTGGACGGGGGCGTGCTCGCGACCTACCTCCACGACGCCATCTCGGCGCGCCACTACGGCGTCGCGCCCACCGGGAACGGGCGGCGCGAGAGCTACCGCCACCCGCCGATCCCGCGCATGCGCTCGACGTACATGCTCCCCGGGCCGCACCGGACCGACGAGATCGTCCGGTCCGTGAAGCGCGGCATCTACTGCCAGAACTTCTCGAACGGGCAGGTCGCCATCGGCGCCGGCGACTTCACCTTCTACGTGAAGAACGGCTACCTCATCGAGGACGGGAAGCTCACGCGCCCGGTGAAGGACGTGAACGTCATCGGCAACGGCCCCGCCGCGCTCCTCAAGGTGGACATGGTCTCCGACGACCTCGCCATCGACGAGGGCGGCTGGACCTGCGGGAAGGACGGGCAGAGCGTGCCGGTGTCGCAGGGGCTGCCCACCGTGCGCGTCTCGTCCATGACGGTGGGCGGTCGGGGAAGCTGATCGGCTTCGCACGCATTCCCCCGCTCGCCGCGGCGGAGCCGCGGGGAGCGGGGCGGGGTGAGGGGCTCATGGATCTCCTGGACATCACCCGGCGCGCCGCCGAGCTCGCCAGGTCGAAGGGCGCGAGCGACGCGAGCGCCGGCTCGTACCGCGCCCGCCACGTCGAGGTCGCCTGGCGCGACGGCCGCGTCGAGAACGTCACCGAGGCGACCACGCGCGGCCTCGGCCTCGAGCTGTACGTGGACGGCCGCTACGCCGCCGTCTCCACGAGCGACCTCCGCCCGGACGCGCTCGAGCGCTTCGTCGAGGGCGCCGTCGCCCTCGCGCGCACGCTCGCGCCCGACCCGTACCGGCGCCTGCCGGACCCGGAGCTGTACCGGGGCCAGCCGAAGGTGGACCTCGACCTCGAGGATCGCTCGTACGGCGGCGTCGAGGCGGCGGAGCGCCGCCGGGTCGCGGCCGCGATGGAGGCGGCCGCGCGCGCGGTCCCCGGCGCGGACCGGTTCCTGTCCGTGACGACGAGCGTCTCGGACACCCAGGCCGAGAGCGCGCTCGTCCAGACGAACGGGTTCGAGGGGACGAAGCGCGGGACCGACTTCTGGATCTCCGCGGCGGTCACGGTGCAGGACCCGGACGGACGGCGCCCCGAGGAGTACGCCGCCTCGGGTGGCCGCCACCGCGCCGCGCTCGAGTCGCCGGAGGCCATCGGGCGCCGCGCCGCGGAGCGCGCGCTCTCGCGCCTCGGCTCGGTGAAGGGCGCGTCGGCCGTCCTGACGATGGTGGTCGAGAACCGGGTCTCGGGGCGCATCCTCGGCTCCCTGCTGGGGCCGCTCGCCGCCGCGGCCGTCCAGCAGAAGCGGTCGTACCTCGAGGGGAAGGCCGGCGAGCGGATCGGCAGCCCGCTCCTCGAGGTGGTGGACGACCCCCTCGTCCCTCGCGGGCTGGGGTCGCGCCTGTACGACGCGGAGGGGCTCGCCGCCCGCTCGTTCCCGCTGTTCGAGCGGGGCGTCCTCCGCAACTACTACGTGGACACGTACTACGGGCGGAAGCTCGGCGTGAAGCCGACGACCGCCCGCACGTCGAACCTCGCCTGGCGGCTCGGCGAGCGCTCCCGCGAGGGGCTGCTCGCGGAGGTCGGGGAGGGGATCCTCGTCACGGCGTTCCTGGGCGGCAACTCCAACGGGACCACGGGGGACTTCTCGCTGGGAGTGAGGGGTTTCCGCGTGCGCGGCGGCCGCGAGGCGGAGCCCGTCGGCGAGATGAACGTCTCCGGGAACCACCTCGAGCTGTGGCAGCGGCTCGCCGCGGTCGGGAACGACCCGTACCCGTACTCGGCGACGCGCACGCCGACCCTGGTCTTCGAGGGCGTGCAGTTCGCGGGTACGTGATCCTGTGCGGGGCTCACCCGCCTGCCCGCCCGGGCGCGTTTGCGCTCCGTCACGGCCGTAAATAGCTCTTCGGAGATGGTCACGGTGCTGGTGGTCGACGACGAGCGGGACATCCGCGAGGCGGTCTCGGAGGCCCTCAAGGACGAGGGCTACGAGGTCGTGGACGCGACCGACGGCGCGGAGGCGCTCCGGCAGCTCCGCGCGCACCACCCGGACATCGTGCTGCTCGATCTCATGATGCCGGGGATGAACGGCTGGGAGTTCTGCGCGGCGCGCAGCCACGATCCGGAGTTCTCCACGATCCCGGTGATCGTGCTCTCCGCGCTCGGCCGGGTCTCCGGCCTCGACGCGGCGGCGTTCCTGCAGAAGCCGTTCGAGCTCGACGCGCTCGTGTCCACCGTGCGCCGGTACGCGCCTCCCCACGGCGACGGGGGCGGCGTCGAGGCGCACGCGTAGGCCGCGCCTGCGCCTCCTGCGTGAACGGGTGCGGCCCGCGCCCGTCGTGTCGAGCTCGTCGTCGTGCGCGCGACGTCGGGCCGACCGCGGCGGGGCGGCCCCCGCAGGCACGCTCGTCCGGCGGCCTACCGCGCCTCGCGCCCGCCTGCGAGCAGCCACGCGATCGCCGCTTCCGCCTCGCGCTGCAGCGCGCCGAGGTCCTCGGCGAGGAGGTGCGTCGCGCCGGGCACCGCGACGACGCGCCGCGGACCGCGCGAGCCGGCGAGGGCGGCCTCCACCTCGGCGGGCGTCCCGAACTGGTCCCGCTCCGCCTGGATCACCGCGAGCGGCCGCTCGACGTCGCGCGCGCGGCCGGACTCGCGGAACCGCTCCAGGTCGGGCGCGCGGAGGGCGAGCCCGGCGAGGAGGAGCCCCGAGACGCGCGGGTCGGCCCCGCCGGCGAGGATCGCGATCCACGCGCCGAACGAGAACCCGCACGCGAGGAGCGGGACGCCGGGGCGCTCGCGCGCGAGCCAGTCGAGCGCGGCCGCCGCGTCGAGGGCCTCGGCGTCGCCGCCGCCGTACCTGCCCGCGGAGCGGCCGACGCCGCGGAAGTTGAAGCGGAGCGCGTCGCCGCCCCGGGCGCGCACCGCCTTCGCGAGCCGGTAGGTCGCGTGGTTGTGCATCGTCCCGCCGAAGCGCGGGTGCGGGTGGCAGACCAGCGCGGCGAACGTCCCCGCTCGGCCCGCGGCGGCCTCGAAGATCGCCTCGAGCCGGCCCGCCGGCCCCGTGAGATCGAGCTGCACGGGCCGAGCGTAGCGCGGGGCGGCGCGCGACGCCGCGGAAGCGGGCGCGGCCTACGCCGCCGGGGCGAGGAGCGCCTCGAACAGGCGGCGCCCGTCCTCGCGCCCGAGGATCGCCTCGCTCGCGCGCTCCGGGTGCGGCATGAGGCCGACCACGTTCCGCGCCGGCCCGCCCGAGATGCCGGCGATGTCGCGCGCGGCGCCGTTCGGCGCGCCGCCCACGTAGCGGAAGACGACGTGCCCCTCGCCCTCGAGCCGGTCGAGCGTCGCCGCGTCGGCGAAGTAGTTCCCCTCCGCGTGCGCGACCGGCATCGTGAGCGTGCGCCCGCCGAGCCCGCGCGTGACGGGCGTCTCCTCCCCCTCCACGCGGAGCGTCACGTCGCGGCAGAGGAACTTGAGCGACGCGTTCCGCATGAGGACGCCCGGCAGGAGCCCGGCCTCGCAGAGGATCTGGAAGCCGTTGCAGATGCCGAGCACCGGGCCGCCCTTCCGCGCGAACGCGGCGACGTCCTCCATCACCGGCGAGAACCGCGCGAGCGCGCCGCAGCGGAGGTAGTCGCCGTAGCTGAACCCGCCCGGCACGACGATCGCGTCGAGCCCGGCGGGGAGGCGGTCCTTGTGCCAGACGTACGCGGCGCCCGCGCCGAGCGCGTGCTTCACCACGTGGTAGACGTCGTGGTCGCAGTTCGACCCGGGGAACGTGACGATGCCGACGGTCGCCATCAGAGGTCGATCCTGTAGTCCTCGATGACCGTGTTCGCGAGGAGCTTCTTGCACATCTCCTCGATGCGCGCCCGCTCCTGCGCCTCGGGCACCTTCCCGTCGAGCGTCAGCTCGACGACCTTGCCGAGCCGCACGTCGGAGACCTCGCCGTACCCCATCGCGTGGAGGGCGCGGTTCACCGCCGAGCCCTGGGGGTCGAGCACCCCGCGCTTCAACGTCACGAACACCCGGGCCTTCTTCGCCATGCGCGGTCTTATAACAGATCGACCGGGCGGATCGCCCCCTCGGGGTCGCCGGGGTTCTTGGTAGGGTGGGGCCGATGGCGTCGTGGGATCTCGCGGACCTCCTCGCGCTCGCCGCGCTCGCGGCGGCCCTCCTCGTCGTGCGGGCGGTGGGCGCCGCCTTCGAGGCCGCCCTGGTCGCCGTCGGCTCGCCCCGCGCCCAGGACCTCGCCCGCCCGCCCGACGCGCGCGCGCGCGCCCGGGCGCTCGCCGACCTGTACGACGATCCCGAGCGGACGGCGTTCACCGGGCGGGCGCTGGTGACGCTCGCGACCGTGTTCGCGGGGTTCCTCGCCGGCGCGCTCGGCGCGAGCCTGCTCCCGCGCGCGCCGTGGGTGGGCGGGTCCGCCGGCGCGCTCGCCGCCGCGCTCGTGTCGCTGCCGCTCGCCGCCCTCGGCCGCGGCCTCGGCGCGCGCCACGGGGAGGCCGTCGCGCTCGCCCTCGCGCCGGCGTTCCGCGCGCTGCGGACGCTGTTCGCGCCGCTCCGCGCCGTCGTGGGCGCGCTCGCCGTGGCCGGACGGTTCTCGCTCCCGCCGCCGCCGCTCGACGAGATGGAGCGCGCCCTCGCCGAGTACGCGAAGCGGACGCCCGGCGCCGGCGTGGACGACACGAGCGAGCTCATCCACAACGTGTTCGAGTTCCGCGAGAAGGTCGCGCGCGACGTCATGGTGCCGCGCACCGACGTCGTCGCGGTCGAGGTGGACGCGCCCGTCCCCGAGATCATCCGGGTCCTCGCCGAGGAGGGCCACTCGCGGATGCCGGTCTACCGCGAGAACCTCGACCAGATCGAGGGCGTCCTCCACGCGCGCGACCTCGTGCCGCTCCTCGCCCACCCCGAGCTCATCCACCTGCGCGACGTGCTGCGGCCCGCGCACTTCGTCCCCTGGTCGAAGCCGATCGACCAGCTCCTGCGCGAGATGCAGCGCAAGCACCTCCACATGGCGTTCGTCGTGGACGAGCACGGCGGCATCATGGGCCTGTGCACGATCGAGGACGTGCTCGAGCAGATCGTCGGCGACATCCGCGACGAGTTCGACGAGGAGTCACGGCCGGTCGAGTCGCACGCGGACGGCACCTACACGGTGCTCGGCGAGACGCCGGTCGCCGACTTCAACGCCTCCGCCGCCGCCGACGTCCCCGAGGACCAGGGCTACGAGACGATGGCCGGGTTCCTGAACTCGCTCGCCGGCGCGATCCCGGGGAAGGGCGAGCGGCTCCAGTGGCGGGGCTGGGCGTTCACCGTCGCGGACGCGGATCCGCGCAAGGTGACGAAGATCCGCGCGGCGCGCGTGAAGCGCGCGTGACGGCGTCCCCCTCTCCTGGCCCTCTCCGGTCCCTGGTCTCGCGCCCCCGGCGTCCCTACATGGTGCGCATGAGAGAGCGGAGCGGCGTCCGGCTGGGGCAGCGCGTGGTGGACGCCGACGGGAAGGACCTCGGCCGGGTGAGGAGGCTCTACGGGTGGGGCTTCGCGGTCACGCGGGGGTTGCCGGTCCTGTTCCGGCGCGACCACGTGATCCGCTACGACGAGGTCCGCGGCGCGCGCGAGGGCGCGCTCGTCGTGGCGCGGTCGGAGCGCGACCTCTTCGACCTCGCCGCGGGGCGCATCCCGCGCTCCTGGCGAGTCCCGGCGCCGCCCGGCTACCCGGCGGCGGCGACGCCGGCCGAGGCGCGCTTCGTCCTCGACGACATCGCGTCCGGCGCGGCGTTCTCCCGCACGGCGGACGGCGACGACGAGCCGCTCGTCCCGGTGCCGCCCGAGGCTCCCCCGCTCGCGCCTTCCGAGGAGCGGGAGTACGCGCTGACGCGCGGTCAGGCCGGGCCGGCGGCGCGCTCGGTCCCGGAGGCGGAGCGCGCGCCGTCGGCGTCGAGCACCGGCGCGAAGCCGGACGGCGGCTCGCCGAGGCCGAGCAGGTGAAGGACGGCGAGAGGCGCCGTCAGAACCGCTCGAAGCCGCCGCTCGCGCCGTTCGAGCGCGGCTTCCCGTCGGGGGCCGCGGGCGTCGGGGCCGCCGCCGCGGCCGCGTGCGGGGCGGGGCGACGCGCCGGCCGCGGCGGGGCGGGCGATCCCGCCGCTCGCTGCGGGAGGGCGGGCGACCTCGGCGCCGGCTGCGGCAGGAGCCGTGCGCCCGGCGCGTGCGGCGCGGCGTGCGCGCCCGCGTCGCCGCGGTCGCCCACCCGGAAGAACGCCATGAGCGCCTGCAGCGACTCGGCCTGGCTCGCCATCTCCTCGGCGGTCGAGGACAGCTCCTCCGCCGCCGACGCGTTCCGCTGGGTGACCTGGTCGACCTGCCCCATGGCCCTCGAGATCTGCGCGACGCCGGCGGACTGCTCCTGGCTCGCGGCGGCGACCTCCTGGACGAGGTCCGCGGTCTTGCGGATCGCCGGCACGAGGTCGTCGAGCAGCGTGCCGGAGCGCTCCGCGACGTCGACGCTGGAGGTGGCGCGCTCGCCGATCTCCTTCGCCGCGCCCTGCGAGCGCTCGGCGAGCTTGCGGACCTCCTGCGCGACCACCGCGAACCCCTTGCCGTGCTCGCCCGCGCGCGCGGCCTCGATCGCCGCGTTCAGCGCGAGCAGGTTCGTCTGGTAGGCGATCTCCTGGACGATCGAGATCTTCTCCGCGATGTCCTTCATCGCCGCGACCGTCTCGCGGACCGCGGTGCCCGTCGCCTCCGCGTCCACGGCGCCCGCCTTCGCCATCTGCTCCGTCTGGCGGCTGTTCTCGGCGTTCTGCGTGATGGAGGCGGCCATCTCCTCGAGCGAGCTCGTCGTCTCCTCCACCGACGAGGCCTGCTCGCCGGTGCCCCGGGAGAGCAGCTGCGACGTCGAGGACACCTGCGAGGCCGCCATCCCGAGGGCGTCCGCCCCGGAGCGCACCTCGCCGATGGTCTGCCGGAGCTTCTCCACCATGTCGCCGAGCGCGCGCTGCAGCGCCGCGAGCTCGTCGCCGCCGCCGCGGCCCTCGCCCCGCACGGTGAGGTCGCCCGCGGCGACGCGGGCCGCCACGTCCACGGCGGACGCGAGCCGCCGCGCGATGCTGGAGGTGAGCCCGAGGGAGAGGGCGACGAGGAGGACCGCCGCGAGGAGCGTCACGGCGCCGATCGTGAGGACCGCCGCGCCTCCGCGGCGCTCCCCCGCCTCCTCCGCGGCGCGCACCGCCTGCTGCATCTCGGCAGAGACGCGGGCGATGTCCGGCCTCAGCTGCTCGAACAGCGCGTCGAACTCGCGGAGCCGGCCGGCCGCGGCCTCGCGCTCCTGGAACAGGGCGGGCGCGAGGCTGGCGGCGAGCGCCGCGTAGCGCTCGACGGCCGGGGCGACCGCCTCGACGCGCGAGCGGATCCCGGCCTCCTCGACCTGGCTCCGGGCCGCGGCGAGCTTCTCGCGCATGAGCTGCACGTCCGCGGCCGTCTGCGCGAGCAGCGCGTCGCGGTCGTCGAGCTGGCCGGCGCTGGAGCGGTACGCCGCCGCGTGCACGTCGGCGCGCAGGCCCTCGTGGAGCATGTCCAGGTCGGCGACGCTCTGCGCCGCCTCGAAGTGGCGCGCGATGTCGTTCATCGCGCCGTCCAGGCCGCGGATCCCGAGGTAACCGCCCCCGCCGACGATCACCACGAGGGCGACGGCGAGGGCGGACAGGGCGACCAGCTTTGCGCGAATCGTGAAGTTCGTCGTGATCACGAGTCTTCCCCTCGACGCGGGCCGGGCGGATGTGGGTGCCGCCGCGCGCGTCCCCTGCGGCTGGACGGCACGGCGAGGTGCACGCGCAGTGCCGGCGGCGGCGAGCCGGCCGCGCGCCGGCGTCGCCGGCGAACGGCGCCGCGATCGCGCACCATTCCGGTGGCTGCGCGATCCGCCGGCGCGAGGACGCGGTCCCGGCGTGCGCTGGAGGCCGCCGCCGGCGGCCGGTCATCTCCGACCCGGGGTGGGGCGGGCGGCGGCTTCACGAGCCGGGTCCGCGCGCGGCGGGCGGGCCCGCGTTCGACGAGACGTGAACGCCACCGCCGGTGGCGGAGCCCGAGGCCGGAGGCGGATCCCCGGACCGCGCGGGCTGTCAATAATTTGCCTGGTGGATCCCGCTGTCGTAGGCTCCGATATCGACGCAAGATCTCATGATCAGTCGGGATCTCCACGGTGGCGGGCGGGCGGGACGGGCGAATGGACGGGGCTTCGGGGTCGAGGACCATCGGTGATCCGCAGGGGCTCCTCCGGAGCGCGCTCGAGAAGATCGTCTTCTTCGAGTGCCGCGTCTCGCAGCTCGAGTCCGAGCTGACCGCCGCCCGCGCCGCCGGCGAGCGGGCCCGCGCCGACGCCGCGCGGGCGGAGCGGCGCGCGCTCGAGCTCGAGCAGGCGCTCGCCGCCGAGCGCGGCGGGCGCGCCGACGCGGAGCGCCGGGCCGACGAGTCCGGCGAGCGCGTCTGCCTCCTCGAGAGGGAGCGCGAGCGGCTCCTCGCCGGCCTCGTGGACCGCGCGCGCGTCGCGGGGGCGGCCGAGGCCGACGCGGGCGAGGAGGAGGAGGGGAGCGCCGAGCTCGCCGGGTTCATCGCGGAGCTGCGGGCGGAGATCGACGCGCTCAGGACCTTCAAGGCGAACGCGGAGGCGGCGGGGTTCGAGGGAGCGAGCGCCGCGGCGGTCCAGGCCGGGGAGAGGCGGCAGGACGGCGCCGTCGCCGACCTCGCCGCCGACTTCGAGCGCTCCGGCCGCGTCCGCGTCACCCCCGCCGACGCGGATCGCATGAAGTCGCTCCTCGCCACCCGCGCGGATCGCGCGCTCTACGAGCGCTCGATGGGTGACCTGTCCGCGCCGGACGCGGGGCGCCGGCTGCGCGCCGTGCGCGCGCTCGAGGCGCTCGGCTCGCGGGCGGCGGCGCCGATCCTCGCGGCGGCGCTCGGGCGCGAGCGGGACGTCGCCGTCCGCTGCGCGCTCCTCGGCGCGCTCGGCCGTTTCCGGGAGCCGTTCGCCGCCGCGCTCGCCGAGCGCGCGCTCGACGACGCCGCCCCGGCGGTCCGCGTCGCCGCGCTCGAGGCGCTCGCCGCCGCGACCGGGGGCGGCGCGGAGGGGAAGCTCGCCGCCGCCCTCGCGGACCCGAGCCCGCTCGTCCGCCGCCGCGCCGTGCTCCTCCTCGGATTCCAGGCCGGCGACGGCGCCGAGGAGGCGCTCGCGATCGCGCTCGCCGACGCGGATCGCGGCGTCGCGCGCGCCGCCGCGGCCGCGCTCTCCGGCCGCCCCACCGCGCGCGCCCAGGACGCGCTCGCCCGCGGCCTCGACCACCCCGACGCCTCCGTTCGCCGCGCCGCGGCCTCCGCCCTCGAGCGGCTCTCCGGGGAGACGGTCGACGCCGACGCGCCCCCCGCCGCGCGCCGCGCCGCCTCGCGCCGCGTCGCGCAGAAGCTCGCGGCGATGGACGGCGAGCAGATCCGGGCGGCGGTGTTCCGGGGCGCGGCGGCCGCGACCGCGACCGCGACCTCGGCCGCGGCGCCGACCTCGGGCGCGACGCCGACCTCGGCCGCGACGCCGACCTCGACCTCGACCCCGACCTCGACCGCGACCCCGACCTCGGTCGTGACCCCGACCTCGGGCGCGATGCCGACCTCGGCCGCGACCTCGACCGCGACCCCGACCCCGGCCCACGCTCGGCGAGCGGCCGTCGCCATCCTCGCCGCCGAGGCGCCCGCCGCGACGCCGGCCTCCGATCTCGAAGGCCGGATCCTCGGGGAGATCCGCGCCTCGCTCCGCGGCTGCATGCCCGAGGCGCTCGCCTCCGCGCTCGGGACGCCGCAGCCGCGCGTCGAGGCGGCGCTCGAGGCGCTCGCCGTCCGCGGCGCGGCCGCCCGCCGCGGCACACGCTGGTTCACGACCTAGGGGAACGGGATGGAAAACGTCCGCTACACCGCGAAGCGCCTCGCCGAGATCGTCGGCGCGACCCCGAAGCAGGTGGAGGCCGCGCTGGGGAAGAAGGACGCGTTCGCGCCGGAGGACCTTCCGGCCCTCCGCGAGAGGCTGCGCCGCCCGGCGGAGCCGTTCCCGCCGCGCGTGCAGCTCTTCCTCAACTTCAAGGGCGGCACGGGGAAGACCAGCATCTCGTCGTCGTACGCGTACCGGCTCGCCGAGCGCGGGTACCGCGTCCTCATGCTCGACCTCGACAGCCAGGGGCACGCGACGAAGTGCCTGGGCAAGGAGGGCGGCAGCTTCGAGCGGACGCTGCACGACGTGCTCATCCGCAGGACGCCCGTCGACGAGGTCACCGTCGCGACCGCCATGCCGGGGCTCTCGCTCGTCCCGGCGAACCTCGCGATGAGCACCATCGACCTCGCGCTCATGCCGCTCGCGGGCCGCGAGTTCCGCCTCCGGAACGCGCTCCAGAACTTCGCGGGCAAGTACGACTTCGTCGTGATGGACGCGCCGCCGTCGTTCGGGCTCCTCAACCTGAACGCCCTGATGGCCGCCGACGACCTCGTCATCCCCGTCCTCGCGGACTTCCTCTCCTACGACGGCCTGCGGCTCCTGTTCGAGACGATCCAGGGGCTCGAGACGGACCTCTCGCACCGGCTCGAGAACATCTTCATCGTGGTGAACGCGTTCAACCAGACGTTCAAGATCGCGCGCGAGGCCCTCGACGCGCTCAGGACCCACTACGCCGATTACCTCCTCCGCACCGTCGTGCGGCAGTGCACGAAGTTCGCGCAGGCCTCGTCGGAGGGCTGCCCGATCTTCGGCTTCGACCCGGACTCGAAGGGCGCGACGGACATCGACGCGGTGCAGGAGGAGATCTTCGACCGCATCCGCGTGACGGCGAAGGCCGTCGCCGGCGCGGCGGGAGCGTAGCGCATGCGAAAGGCCTTCGACGCCAACGTCCCGAAGCTGAAGCCGCGGCTCAGGCCGGGCGGCGCGAGCCCGCCCGCGACGCTTCCGCTCGGCGAGGCGGGCGGGGACGCGACCGCGACCGCGACCGCGACCTCGACCCCGACCTCGACCCCGACCTCGACCCCGGCCCCGACCGCGGCCGCGACCCCGACCCCGACCCCGACCGCGACCCGGACCCCGGCCCCGCGCCGAGCGGAGCCTCCTCCCGCTCCCCCCGCGCCGGCCCCCACCTCCGACGTCCTCACCCGCAAGGACCGGCTGGACAAGATCAAGCGCAGGGTCGCGGAGGCCTCCCGCCCCGTCCCGCGGCCCGCCCCGGTCCCCGCCGATCCCGCCCGCGCCGCCGAGAGCGTCCTCGGCCTCGTGCGCGACCTCGAGGCCGAGCTCGCGCGCGCCCGCGAGCGCGAGGAGGCGCTCCGCGCCGACCTCGACGACGCGAAGCGCGAGCTCGCGCGTGCCGCCGGCGACGGCCGCCAGGCCGCGGAGCGGCTCGCGGCGTCCGAGAAGGAGCTCGAGGAGAAGCGCGGGGTCCTCGCCGAGCTGCTCGAGGAGATGCAGGCGCTCGAGGACGAGCGCGACGAGTCGGTCCGCCGCGCGCAGGCGCTCGCCGCGCTCGACGAGGAGCGCGCGAGGCTCCTCGAGGACCTCTCGCGCCGGGCCGAGGAGGAGGCCCGCCTCCGCGCCGAGCGCGAGGCCGAGGTGGAGCGGCTCTCCGAGGATCTCCGCGCCGGGGCGCAGGACGGGGCGCGGCTCCGCGCCGCCGTCGGCGAGCTCGCGCGCGAGCGCGACCAGCTCGCGGCGGAGCTCGACCGCGCCCGCAAGGAGCGCGACGACCTCGCCGCCGCGAAGGGCGCGCTCGAGCAGGTGCACGCCGCGCTCGCCCAGGCGCGGGCGCGGCTAGGGTAGCGCGCGCTCGACGACGAACCACAGGCGGCGCGAGCGGTACCACGGATCGTCGCGCACCTGCGCGTGCGCGCTCGCGGAGAGCCGGCCCAGCCTCAGCGAGGCGAGCGCGCCGGCGAGCCAGCCGCGCGAGCCGTCGGACGCGAAGGTGTACCCGCCCTCGCCCGCGAGCTCGAGCGGCCCGAGGCGGCGCCGCACCTCCAGGCCCGGCGTGTGCGAGACGACGCTCGACGGCGAGTAGTACGCCGGCGCCACCGCCCCGAAGCTCGCGGCGTAGAGGTCCCAGCGCGCGCTCACGTCGAGCGGCATGCGGATCGCGAGCCGCCGTCCCACGTTCACGCCCGCGCCGGCGGAGAGGGTCCAGGCGTGGTTGCCGTCCGAGATCCTGAGGTGGCGCGCCTCGCCGTAGGCGTAGGTGAAGCGCAGCGGCGAGCCGCCCGTCGCGAGCCGCAGCTCCGTCACGTCCAGGCGCGACGCCAGGCGCGGATCCAGGGCGCCCCCGGGCCCCGCCTCGTGGAAGAGCTGATCGTCCACCGCGAGCGCCGGCGCCACGTCCACGAAGGGCCGCCGGCGGACCGCCAGCCCGGCGCGGAAGGCGGACGAGGGCGCGATCCCGGCGCGCGCCTCGAGCTCGTGGCGTGCGCCGGCGCCCGAGGCGTGGAGCGCGTAGCCGAACGAGGCCCGCGTCCGGCGCCATGGGACCGCGAGCGAGGCGCCGAAGGTCGAGTCGGCGTCGCTCCCCACGTCGCTCCCGACGCGGGTGATCCCCATCCCGAGGCCGAGCTCCACCGCGCGCGGGAGCGCGAAGGTGGCGACCGCGCGGGGGTTGATCGCCGCGACGCCGCTCGAGTCGTCGAACGCCGCCGCGGAGAGCGCGACCGTGATGGGTCGGAGCCAGGGCCCGCTCCGGGCGGGGGCCTCGCCGCCGCCGGGGGACTGCGCCGGCGCCGCGAGGGGAAGCGCCGCCGCGAGGATCACTGCGGTTCTGCGGATCTTCATCGCGCGCTCGGCAACGGCCCCCGTGAACCGCTGGTGATGCTCATCGCGGTGCCACGTCGTCCAGGGGCAGGGCGCTTCCCGGTGGGGGAGTTCTCCTTACGGCGCGCGCGCCCTACCTGGAACGAATCAAAAGTTACTGCAGCGCGGTCGCCCGCACCGGGGACCTTTCGGGCGCCCGCGGACGCGAGCGCGCCGGGACGGCGGGGCGCGGCGGAGGAGCGGTCCGACCATGCAAGCTCGCGTTCGTCCCGTCGCGACCCACGACGGGACGACTCCGTTCGAGGCGGTCCACGAGATCCCACCCTCGCTCGAGCCGCCCTCGCGGCCGCGGCGCGAGCTCGCCCTCACCATCCTGGGGCTCGCCGCGACGTTCGCCGCGAGCGCCGCCGCGTCGTGGGAGCTCTCGGTTCGCTTCGCGGACGCGCTCGCGGGGCGCGATCACGCGGCCGCGGCGGCCCTCGTCGTGCTCTTCCCCATCGCGGCGTTCCTCGTGTACGGCGGGGCGGTGTACCAGCTCACCCGGCTCGGGTACTTCCTGCGGGTCGCCCGGCACGAGCCCGCCTCGCGCGACGCGCTCGACCGGCTGCACGACGGCGACGCCCCCGCGGTCACCATCCTCGTCCCGTCCTACAGGGAGGACGCGCGCGTCGTCGCCCAGACGCTGCTCTCGGCGGCGCTGCAGGACTACCCGTCGAAGCGGATCGTGCTGCTCGTGGACGACCCGCCCGATCCGGCGACCGCGGAGGACCGGCGCGCGCTGCGCGACGCGCGCGCGCTCCCGCGGAACCTCCGCGCCCGCCTGCTCGAGCCGGCCCGCCGCACCCGCGCCCAGCTCGCCCGGTTCGAGGACCGCGCCCGGGCTGGTGCGCTCGAGCCGCGCAGGGAGGCCGTCCACCTCGCGCGGCTCCACCGCGAGGTCGCGGCCTGGCTCGAGGCGCAGGCGGCGTCCTTCCCGGTCCGCGGGCACTCCGACGCCTTCTTCGTCTCGCTCGTCCTCGAGCGGCTGCGCCGCGACCAGCGGGCGCGGGCGCGGGCGCTCGAGGCGGGCGCGGCCGGCCTCTTCCCGCTGACCGAGGAGGCGCTCCGCCGCGGGTACCGCCGCCTCGCGGCGCTGTTCGCCGCCGAGATCGAGACGTTCGAGCGCAAGCGCTGGGCGAACCTGTCGCACGAGCCGAACAAGGCGATGAACCTCAACGCCTACCTCGCCCTCCTCGGCCGGCGCCTCGTCGAGCGCGACGTCGGCGGCGAGCGGCACCTCGTCGACGCCGGCGAGGGCGAGGACCCCGACGTCGCCGTGCCGGACGCCGACTACGTCATCACGCTGGACGCGGACAGCCTGCTCGCGCCCGACTACGCGGCGCGGCTCGTCGAGTGGATGGAGCGGCCGGGCCACGAGCGGGTGGCGGTGGCGCAGACGCCCTACAGCGCCTTCCCCGGCGCGCCGGGCGTGCTCGAGCGCGTCGCCGGCGCGACGACGGACATCCAGCGGCTCATCCACCAGGGCTTCACGTACTTCCAGGCGACCTACTGGGTCGGGGCGAACGCCCTCCTGCGCAAGGCGGCGCTGCGCGACATCGCCGTCGTGGAGGAGGAGCGCGGGTTCCCGGTGATGCGCTACATCCAGGACCGCACCGTCATCGAGGACACCGAGTCCACGATCGACCTCGTGGCGCGCGGCTGGCGGCTCCACAACTACCCGGACCGGCTCGCCTTCAGCGCCACGCCGCCGGACTTCGGCTCGCTCGTGATCCAGCGCCGCCGCTGGGCCAACGGCGGCCTCGTCATCCTCCCGAAGCTGCTGCGGCACCTCGCGAGCGGCCGCGCCTCGCTCGGCGAGGCGATGATGAGGTTCCACTACCTCGCCTCGATCGCGGCGGTGAACGTCGGCCTCCTCGCCGTGCTGACGTTCCCGTTCTCGGACGCCGTCGAGACGTGGCTGGTGCCGCTCACGGCCGTGCCGTACTACGCGCTCTACCTGCGCGACCTGCGGCTGCTCGGGTACCGCGCCGGCGACCTCCTGCGCGTGTACGCCCTCAACCTCCTCCTCGTCCCGGTGAACCTCGCGGGCGTCGCGAAGTCGCTCCAGCAGGCCTGGACGCGGTCGAAGATCCCGTTCGCGCGCACGCCGAAGGTGGAGGGGCGGACCACGGCGTCGCCCGCGTTCGTCGCCGCCGAGCTCGCGCTCCTCGTGCACTGGATCGCCGGCGCGGCGTTCGACCTCGCCGCGGGGCGCGCCACGCACGCGGCGTTCGCGCTCGCGAACGCCGGGTTCCTGCTGTACGCGGTCGGCGCCTTCATGGGCTTCCGCGAGAGCGCGGGCGATCTCCTGGCGGGGCTCCGCGCGCCCCCGGCCGCGGCGCCGCTCGTCCAGGACGAGCTGGAGCTCGCGCCGGCGCTCACGCCCGCCGGCGGCTCGCGACTCTGACTCGGGGCTCGCGCCGGCGCGAGACGCGACGGCGTGCGCGGCGCGCCGCGCCGCGCTACGCCCCCGGGGATGGAGACCCGTCGCCTCGCCTCCGGCGGCCCCGAGGTGTCCCGCCTCGGCCTCGGCCTCGCCGCGCTCGGGCGGCCCGCGTACATCGACCTCGGCCGGGCCGACGACCTGCCGGGGGATCGGACGCCCGGGGACCTCGAGCGCCGCACGCACGAGGTGCTCGACGCCGCGCTCGCCGCCGGGATCACGTACGTCGACGCCGCGCGCTCCTACGGCCGCGCCGAGGCGTTCCTCGCCGCCTGGCTCGACGCGCGCAGGATCCGCCCGGGGAGCGTCGTCGTCGGGTCGAAGTGGGGCTACCGCTACGTCGGCGGCTGGCAGCTCTTCACGGAGCGCCACGAGGTGAAGGACCACTCCGCGGCGGCGCTCCGGGCGCAGCTCGCCGAGTCGCGCGGGCTGCTCGGCCCGCACCTCGCGCTGTACCAGATCCACTCCGCGACGCCCGACACCGGGGTCCTCGAGGACGCCGCGGTGCTCGACGCCCTCGCGGCGCTGCGCGACGCGGGCGTCCGGGTGGGCGTCACCGTGAGCGGCCCGCGCCAGGCGGAGACCGTGCGGCGCGCGCTCGCCGTCCGGCGGGGCGACGCGCCGCTCTTCGCGGCCGTCCAGGCGACGTGGAACGTCCTCGAGCGCTCGTGCGAGGAGGCCCTGCGGGAGGCGCGGGCCGCGGGGCGCACCGTCATCGTGAAGGAGGCGCTCGCGAACGGCCGGCTCGGCCCGCGGGGCGACGCCGGCCGCGACGGGCCCCTCGCGCTCCTCGCGCACGACCTGCACGTGGGCCCCGACGCGGTCGCGATCGCGGCGGCGCTCGCGCGCCCGTGGGCCGACGTCGTCCTGCTCGGCGCCGTGACGGTCGAGCAGCTCCGCTCGAACCTCCGCGCGCTCGAGGTGAGCGCGGGCCCCGCGCTCCTCGCCCGGCTCGAGGCGCTGCGCCGCGATCCCGCCGCCTACTGGCGCGAGCGGTCGGCCCTCACCTGGACCTGATGGCGCCACCGGTTGGCACGAGCCCCGAGCCCGAGCCCGAGTACGAGCCCCAGCCCGCGCCCGGTCCGTTCGGGCATGGGCTCGGGCGCGGGCTCGTTCAGGGGATCGGGCCGACCGAGTGGCGCCCTCATCAGGCGAAGACCTCGCGCAGCAGCACCGTCCGGAGCCGGGCCGCGGGCGTCCGCCGCGGGTCCGACAGGTAGATCTCGAGGTGCTCGCGGGCGGGGCGGAGCCCCGCCGCGGCGAGCGCCGCGTCGATCCGGGCGAAGCTGCGCGGCTCGTCCGCGTACGGCCCGACGTGGAGGACGCGGCCGAGCGTCGCCTTCGGGACGCGCTCGAGCCGCACCCGCCGCGCCTCCTCGCTCCCCTCGAGCTTGCCGCCCTTCCTCGACACGGCGGCGCGGACCACCTCCGCGACCTCCGCCGCGCGCACGTTCGCGGGCACCGCGAGCCGCAGCCGCCACCGCCACGCCTCGCGCGGCGCGGCGAGCGTGCCCGGGGCGCCCTCGGCCCACCAGCGCCCCTCGAGCGCCTGCACCTTGAACTCCCCGCGTCCCGCCTTCTTGCGCGCGAACTTGAGCCCGTACGCCGCGCCGTAGAGCGCCCCGAGGCTCCGCGCGAACGGCTCCTCGTCGGGCGGGCCCGCCCCGTCGACGGCGAGCACGGTCCGGGCGGGGACCTCTGCGACGTCCGGCTCCTCGGTCGCGTCGAGGAGGACCGCCGGCATCGGGAGCGGCGGCGAGGCCCTTCGCTCGCCCGCGCTCGCGCGGGCGCGCCGCATGGGCCTGCGCTGCGCGCGCGTCTTCAGGGTCATGGCGTCCCCTCCGGCGAGAGCCTGCCGTCCGTCACTCCGGTCTGCGCACGCGCCCGCGGTTCGCTATCATCGGAGCATGCGCTCCGTCGCGGACGAGCTCAAGCGGGAGGATCGCGCACGCCTCGCCGCGCTCTCGCCCGGGGAGCGCATCGCGCTCTCGGTCCGCCTCGCGGAGGCGGCCATCGAGGTGCTCCGGGCGGCCCGCGGGCTGTCGCGCGGCGACGCCGTCGCGCTGGCGCGCCGGGTCCGTCGCTCCGGCCGGCGGGCGTCGGCGTCGGCCTCCGGGTGACCGCGTGTACGACGAGCTCGACGAGGTCGTTCGCCTGCTTCGCTCGAGGGGCGTGCCGCACGCACTGATCGGCGCGGCCGCGATGGCGGGGCTGGGCATCGTGCGGGCGAGCGACGATCTCGACCTCCTCGTGGTGGACCGCGCCGTGCTCGACGCGGCGTTCTGGTCGGCGCTCGGGCGGCGCGTGGCGGTCGACGTGAGGGCGGGGGACGACGCGGATCCGCTGGCGGGCGTCGTCCGGCTGGTTCCGCCGCGGGGAACGCCGATCGACGTCGTGGTCGGGAAGCGCCCGTGGAACCGCGACGTGATCGCGAGGGCGCGGCCGATCCGCCTCGGCACGGTCGACGTCCCGCTCGTGGGCGCGGCCGACCTCGTGCTCCTGAAGCTCTACGCGGGCGGCGCGCAGGACGAGGCGGACGTCCGGCTGATCCTGTCCGCGGTCGATCGCGACGCGGTCCGCGCGGAGGTCGAGGAGCGGGTCGCGTCGCTCCCGGCCGAGTGCGCCGAGCTCTGGAGACGGATCGCCGGCGAGCCCGCGTGAGGGGCGCGGGGGGGGGCGCGCTACTTCGCCGCCGCCCGCTCGAGCCGCGTCACCTGCCGCGAGCGGATCTTGTCGAGCGCGTCGTAGGCCGCGTACTTGTACGCCTCGCCGAGCGTGGGGTAGTTGAACACCGCCTCGACGAAGTAGCTGAGGTCCGCGCCGAGCGTCATCACCGCCTGGCCGAGGTGGACGAGGTCGGAGGCGTGCGGCCCGATGCAGTGGATCCCGAGGAGCTTCGCGTCGGCCGGGTCGGCGAGGAGCTTCAGGAACCCGACCGCCTCGCCGATGAGGTTCGCGCGGGCGTTCCCCGCGAGCCCCGCCTTGCCGACGACGTACGAGCGCCCCTTCGCGCGGAGCGACTCCTCGGTCTCGCCGACGCCCGACACCTCCGGGATCGTGTAGATGCCGACCGGCAGGAGCTCCGTCAGCTTCCGCCGCGCGGCGCCGCAGGCGTGGCTCATCGCGACGCGCCCCTGCTCCATCGACACCGACGCGAGCATCGGGAAGCCGACGAGGTCGCCCGCCGCGTAGATGTGCGGGACCGAGGTCTGGAAGCTGGCGTTCACCTCGAGGAGCCCCTTCTCCGTCGCGGTGAGGCCCGCCGCCGGGAGGTTCAGGGTCTCGACGTTGCCCACCCGGCCGGCGGCGACGAGCACCTTCTCGGCGACGAGGCGCGAGCCGTCGGAGAGCGTCACGAGCACGTCCCGCTCGCCCGGCTCGAGCTTCTGCGCGCGGATCTGCTGGTGCAGGTTGATCCCCGCCTTGTCGAACAGGTCCTGCATCGCGTACGAGAGCTCCGCGTCGAGCCAGGGGAGCAGCCGCTCCTTCGAGTCGATGAGCGACACGTCCACGCCGAGCGCGGCGAAGAGGGAGGCGTACTCGCAGCCGGCGACGCCGCCGCCCAGCACCGCGAGCGAGCGCGGGACCCGGTCGAGCAGGAGGATCGAGTCCGAGTCGTAGACCCGGACGTTGTCGATCGTGTACTGCGGCGGGTGGAAGGGGCGGGTGCCGGTCGCGAGGAGGATGACGTCGCCGGTGATCTCCTGGTACGCGCCGCCCGCGCCCGGGATCTTCACCCGGACCGTGTGCGGGTCGGCGAGGTACGCCGTCCCGCGGAACTGCTCGACGCCGGCGCGGTTCAGCGCCGCCCGGATGCGCGAGTGCTCGCGCGCGGTGACGAGCCCGCGGCGGCCCATCAGCTCGGGGACCGTCACCGTGCTCGACACCTGGAACGAGATGCCGTGCGCGTCGCGGCTGCGCGCCTGCTGGACGGCGAGGGCCGTCTCGCGCAGCGCCTTCGACGGGATCGTGCCGGTGTTCGCCGAGGCGCCGCCGGGCACCGCCTCCTTCTCCACGAGGGCGACCTTCTTGCCGCACTCGGCGGCCGTGATCGCGCCGTTCTCGCCGGCCGGTCCCGAGCCGATGACGATGACGTCGTAGTGGAGCATGCCGGTCCCTATAATGCGCTCGCGGCCAGGTTTCGATTATTCTTCGCCCTCCCCGTGCGCGACGTCCCCGCCAATCCGGCCCTCGGCGAGCTCCGCAAGAACCTCATGGTGGAGCTCGACGAGCGCCGCCGCGCGCTCGCCGCGGCCGGGAAGCGGCTGTTCGACTTCGGCCTCGGCGATCCGAGGGAGCCGACCCCCGCCTTCCTCCGCGAGGAGCTCGTCCGCGGCGTCCCGGGGGTCTCGCAGTACCCGAGCGCGTTCGGGACCGCGGCGCTCCGCCGCGCCGCCGCCGGCTACCTGTCGCGCCGCTTCGGCGTGAGCCTCGACCCGGAGACCCAGGTGCTCGCCTGCGCGGGCGCGAAGGAGGCGATCTTCCACCTGCCGCTCGCCTTCGCGGGCGACCGGCGGCGGACGAAGGTGGTGATGCCGGACCCCGGCTACCCGACCTACGAGGTCGGCGCGCGCCTCGCGGGGCTCGAGCCGGTGAAGGTCCCGCTCGCCGCCGCGCGGCGCTACCTGCTGGAGCCCGAGGACGTGGGCGAGGACGTGCTCTCGCGCACGCTCGTCTTCTGGATCAGCTACCCGCACAACCCCACCGGCGCCGTCGCCCCGCGCGACTACCTGCGCCGCGTCGGCGAGGCGGCGCGGCGCCACGGGTTCGTGGTCGCCTCGGACGAGTGCTACGCGGACGTCTACTTCGGCGAGCCGCCCGCCTCGATGCTCGAGGAGCAGGTGGAGAACGTGGTCGCGATCCACTCCTGCTCGAAGCGGAGCGGCATGACCGGCTACCGCAGCGGCTTCCTCGCGGGCGATCGCGACGTCATCGCCTCGCTCCGCGCCCTGCGCGCCCACCCCGGCGTCGCGTCCGCGGAGTTCGTCGCGCCGGCCGCGACGGCGGCGTGGTCCGACGACGCCCACCCCGCCGAGCGCCGCGAGATCTTCCGCGCGAAGCGCGACCGCTTCCTCGCGTTCTTCCGGGCGCACGGCCTCCACGCCGACGCCTCGGAGGCGACGCTCTACCTGTGGGTGCGGGTGCCCGCGGGCGAGACGTCCGCCGGGTACGCCCTGCGGCTGCTGGAGGAGGGGATCGTGGTGGCGCCGGGGACGGCGTTCGGCGCGGGGGAGGGGTACGTGCGCGTCGCGCTCGTGCCGGCGCTGGCGGAGTGCGAGGCGGCGGTGGACGCCTGGTCGAGGGTGAGGACATGAGCGACTTCGAGGAAGTGCGCAGGCGGATCGACGCGGCGTTCGCGGACCGGCAGAAGCTCGCGGATCCGATCTACAAGGCGGCCGTGGTGCAGGCGCTGCACGGCCTCGACCGCGGCGAGCTGCGCGTCGCCGAGAAGAAGGACGGCGAGTGGAGCGTGAACGCCTGGCTGATGCAGGCGGTGAACCTCTTCTTCGCCATCTCCGGCATGGAGGTGACGGACTTCGGCCCGTTCCAGACGCGCGACAAGATCCCGCTCAAGAAGGACCTCGAGAAGGCGGGCGTGCGGGTGGTCCCGGGCGGCGTCGCGCGGTTCGGGGCCTACCTCGAGCCGGGCGCGGTGCTCATGCCGGGGTTCGTGAACATCGGCGCGCGGGTCGGCGCCGGCTCGATGGTCGACACCTGGGCGACGGTCGGCTCGTGCGCGCAGGTCGGCGCGAACGTCCACCTCGCCGGCGGCGTCGGGATCGGCGGCGTGCTCGAGCCGCCCGGCGCGCGGCCGAACATCGTCGAGGACGGCGCGTTCATCGGCAGCCGCTGCATCCTCGTCGAGGGCGTGCTCGTCGAGGAGGAGGCGGTGCTCGGGGCGAACGTCGTCATCACCGCCTCGACGCCGATCATCGACGTCACCGGGCCGCAGGAGGTGGTGCACAAGGGTCGCGTCCCGGCGCGCTCGGTGGTGATCCCCGGCACCCGCCCGAAGCAGTACCCGGCGGGCACCTACCAGATCCCCTGCGCGCTCATCGTCGGCAGGCGCAGCGCGTCCACCGATCGGAAGGTCTCGCTCAACGAGGCGCTGCGCGACTTCGAGGTGCAGGTGTGAGCCGTCGCGGCCCGGCGCGGCGCTGG
>DASSSJ010000124.1:0-19036 GCA_035708485.1 Anaeromyxobacter sp.
GCACCACCGCGTTCACGCACCGGTCCTCGTTGCAGAGGTAGCCCTCCGGGCAGTCCGCGTTGCCGTCGCACGTGATCTGCGCGTCCGCCGGGAGCGTCTCGCTGAACTTGCAGCCGGCGAGCCCCGCGACGAGCAGCGCGATCGCACCCACCGAGAGCCTTCTCGTGCACATGTCCGTCACCCCCCGGGGCGCCGGCTGCTCCGCCCCGTCCTGCGCCTGCCGCGCGCTCACCTCGGCGCCGCGGCCTCCCCGCGCGCCTCGGTCCAGCTCGCCCAGCGGTACCCCTCGAGCTGCGCCTTGAGCGCCTGGGCGCTCTGCTTCCGCTGCGCCTTCGCCTGCTGCGTCGCCCAGGCGACGACGCGGTTCGCGACGTCCTCCGGCACGAGCCCGCGCTCGGCGGGGCCGGTCGCGCACGTCTGGAACTCGCCGACCGCCGCGCCGACCGCGGCGGGGATCCGCGCGGCGGTGAGGTCCACCGCGCCGTACACGCGGTTCGCGGCCTGGTCGATCTGGACGGCGAGCGGCCCGTCCAACCAGCCGTTCAGCTGCTGCCGCGCGGCGGTGTACCGCGGCTCGCAGCCGGCGGGCGCGGTCTTCGCCAGCGCGTCCGCCTGCTCCCTCCACACCGCCAGCTCCTGGACGGCGTCGATCCGCTGCGGATCGACGACGGAGGTGACCTTCGTCGTGTCCACCCGCGCGCAGGCGAGCAGCAGCACGGCGACGAGTGCGAACCTCACGTGACTCCGGCTCATCGGGGACATTCGGGCTCTCCTCTTCTCTCGTGGACCACGGAACCTCACCTCTCGTGCGCGAGCTGGAACTCGAGCAGCGCGTCCTCCGACGCGGCGCTCGGCGCGCTCGCGAAGTAGAAGGACGGATCGGCGTCCTGCGCGCCCGGGTCGAAGACCACGCCGCGCAGCGGCTCGCCGCCGCCGGAGCGGACCGAGAACTGGACGACGGCGTTCTCGCCACCGGGGAACGGGCGCGCGGCCACCGGCGCGGCGGCGACGCCGAGGCGCGGCGGCGAGCGATCGGGCCGCACGACGACGTAGAAGAGCTCGTTGCCTGCGCGGTCGTCGAAGCGCAGCGAGGCGGGGCTCGGCGGCACCGCCGTCGGCTCGTGGGCGCGGATCGCGTTCGCGTCGAGGGGCTCGTCCGAGCGCGGCGCGAGGCGAGGCCAGAGCACCGCCGGCTGCTCCCCCGGCATCGCGTGCAGCAGGAACAGGTAGCCCGAGCGGCTGGACGTCACCTCGAGCTGGAACGCCTCGCCGGAACGGAACGGCCGGTCCAGCCGGACGCGCCTCGGACCGTCGGGCCCGAGCAGGCGGACGGCGATCCGCGCCACCGCGCCGCCGTGCGGCTCGGGCGCGGCGCCGAGGAACGTCTCGCGCAGGTCCGCCGCGGAGGGCTTCCCGGCCGCGGCGGCGGCGACGTCGCCGTGCTCGGCCTGCAGGGGCCGCGCCCGGTAGGCGACGATCGCGGCGCCCGAGACCTCGACGACGGAGTGCGTCTCGTCGCTCGTCGAGATCGACGCTCCGCCCCCGCGGCCCGCGCCCGCGCCGGCCACCGCCTCCAGCACGCGTCCGGCGCTCGCGGTGACGCTCTCGCGCACCCGCGCGTCCACGCCCGCGGCCCAGGCGATCTCGAGCCGCAGCCGGTCGACGGTGATCGCCTCGAGGACGACGGCGAACCACTCCGGGCGGTCCCCCGCCCGCATCGCGCGCGCGAGCCGTTCCACGCACCGCCGCGAGAGCCGCTCCGAGAGATCCGTCTTCGCGAAGCTGCGGACGCGCGGGTTCTCGAACGTGAGCCGCTGCGACGTGGCGCTGCTCGCGTCGATCCCGAGCGAGGGGAGGAGCTTCAGGATCGCGGGCCCCTCCAGCGCGAACGCGCGCGTCGAGCGCGCCGACGTCTCCGCGAGCGCGAACGGCGACTCGCGCGGCTCGTCCGCCGGGAAGCAGTCCGACCGCCACGCCGCGACGAGCGGCGGCGAGAGCGCGCGGGCGGTCCCCTCGGGGCCGCCCTCCGCGACCTGGACGACGTTCCCCGGCTCGAACGACGCCGAGAGCCCCGGGTTCGGCGTGTAGCCCTCGTGGGCGAGGCCGCGGAGGACGTCCCCGGGGACCGGCGGGCGAGCCGCGCACGCGGCGAGGCCCGCGGCCGCGAGGGCTGCGAGCGTCGCCCGCGCCCTCGACCCGAGCGTCTCGGGCATCTCGCCCCCCGTGGACCCCACCGTTGGCTCCGCGTGAGAACTCGCTGCGTGACGGACGGACACTACGCTCCCAGTGAGGACCGCTCGGAAGGGCGGCCGTGACAGGGATCCGGATTCACCCGTCGGGGATGCGCGGAACGGGGTACGCGCGCTCCGAGAGGCGCGACGCTCCGCGTCGCGGCCCGGACAGGAGGTCACAACGCACCGAGCCGTCGCTCCATCCGTCGGGCGCGCTGAGCTGACGGTACGCCCTCGATGAACGGCCGAAAGGGGGCCACCGTGGATCTGAGGCAGAACGAGGCGATGATCGGAGGGCTCGTGGGCGCGCTCGCGTCCGGCGCGCTCGCGGTGATCATGTGGCTGACGAGCTTCTCGTGGATCGGGGTCGCGGCGATGGCCGCGCTCGTGATCGTCGGGTACATCCTCTCCGGCGTCCTCGTCGGCAGGAGCGCGGGCGAGTTCTTCCGCGGGTTCCTCGTCGGCGCGAACGCCGCCGCGAACGCGGCGCTCGGGATCGTCGTCTACGGCGCGCTGTTCGGGACGACCGTGGGCGTCGTCGCCGGGCTGCTGCTCGGCGTGGTGAACCTGCTCGCGGTGCTCCCGCCGCTCTCCACCGGCGAGGCGTTCCAGGGCCTGCTCGGCTGGATCAACTTCCTCCTGCCGATGTCCTGGCTCGTCACGGGGCTCGGGTTCCTGTTCCTGCTCGCGAGCGCGATCGGCACGCTCTTCGCCGGGCGCGGCGCCGCGGCGGCGGGGACCCCGCCGTTCCTCAAGATCACGCGCTTCGTGCCGGACTGGAAGACGGGCACCTTCTTCGTCCGGGGCGGGTTCGTCGCGAACCTGAACCCGCTCACCGGGAGCGCCTTCAACATGGGGAACTTCGCCTTCGCGAAGCGCGACGCCCCGGCCGACATGCACCTCGAGCACGAGGCCGGCCACACGCTGAACCTCGCCGCCTTCGGCAGCCTGTTCCACTTCGTCGGCGCGATCGACGAGAACGTCACGGGCGGCGGCGCGAACGCGTTCGCCGAGCGGCTCGCGGAGAGCAACAACAGCGCGGGGAGCTCGGTCGTCAAGATGTGGATCTAGCCCGGAGCGGGACGCGCGCGCGCGGGGCCGTCGCCGCCCCGCGCGCGCCGCGTCGTGACGCCGCCCCCTCGGGTGGGCGCGCCCGGCGTCCACACGGCGGCGTCCGGATCGCCGTAGGGCAGCGCCCGGCCCTCCAGGAACTCGATCCCGACCCACGCGCAGAGGAGCGCGTCGAGCGCGTCCTCGTACCGCTTCATCCTGCCGTGCGGAGGCGCGGCGCGCGGCAGCGGGAGGTCGATCCCGTCGATGCGCGACCGCAGGGCCCGGAGGATCCGGCGCCACTCGCGGAGCAGCCGCTCGCGCCGCTCGAGCGGCGAGGCGTCGGGCCAGTACCTCCCCGCGCGCGCGGCCTTGTACGGGACGCGGTACGCGCTCCCCAGGAGCGCGAGGAGCGCGGTGTGCGGGAAGACCTCGACGAGGCTCCGCCCGCCGCGCGCCGCCGCGGTCGCGAGCGCGAACCCGCGCCGCGCGAACGACCGGTGCAGGCGATCCGCGATCGGCCCCGGCCGGCGCTCGGTCGGCGAGTGGGTCCCGCACCCGCGGGCGCCGAACGTGCGCGCGATCGCGTCGTCCGCCTCCCTCCGGCAGACGACGGGGCCGCGCGCGAGCGGCATGTCCACGGCGACGACCACGACGTCGACGCCGGGCGCGATCCGCGCCGCGGCGGCGAGCAGCAACGCGGAGTCCGCCTCGCCCCCCGCGATCGCCGGCGCCGCCCAGTCGGCCCCGCCCGCCTCGGCGAGCCGCAGGAACTCCGCGTAGCACGGGGCGACCCCCGCGCACGCCCATCCGCCGCCGCGCTCGACCACGAGCGCCACGCCGCTGGGCTGGCCCGCCGTCCAGGCGGCGTCGATGCCGAGGACGCCCCGCGGCGCGACGGCGGGCCGTGCCGCGTGTCTCGCCCCGTCACGACTCATCGCGTCACGTCCCGATATCGACCGCCCACACCATCCGTCCTGCGACCACTTGCCGCACGTTCTCGGAATGTGAAAGGCTGCCCCCAGGGTCCCACCCCCGGAGCGCGATGGAACGAGCAGCCGCGCCGCAGCCCGGCTTCTGCGAGCACCGCTCGACCGGGCGCAACTGCCCCATCAGCAAGACCCCGTGCCTCGGCGAGTGCATCTACGCGAGCATCCTCGAGGACATCCAGCTCGGCATCATCGGCGTCGACCGGAGCCGCAAGGAGATCTTCTTCCAGAACAAGCTCGCCTGCGAGCTCTTCGGGAAGACCATCCGGCCGCGCGACTACGAGGCGCTCTCGTCGCTCCTGTTCGCGGACGTCGCGGACGGGGACGCGAAGAGCGTCGCGCGGAAGATCCGCTTCGGCACCCGCTTCCTGGGCTGCACCGTGTACCGGATCTCCGACGCCTACTTCTGGATCTACGTCTCGGACATCACCGACAAGGAGCGGCTCGCCGCGGTCGCCGAGGCGGTGAACACCATGAACAACCTCGGCTACGTGACGTCCGGGATCCGCCACGAGCTCGGGAACCCCATCAACTCGATCAAGACCGCGGCGATGGTCCTGCGGGAGAACGTCCACGCCTACTCCCCCGACGTCGTCGCCGAGTTCCTCGACCGCGTGCTCTCCGACGTGGCCCGCGTCGAGAAGCTCCTGCGCAACCTCAAGTCCTTCACGCCGTACGAGGCGCCCGAGGCGAGGGACGTGGAGATGCGCGCGTTCCTGGACTCGTTCCTGTCCATCGTGACGACGGACTTCGCCGAGCGCTCCATCCGGCTGCGGACGTTCGTGCGGCCGGACGCGGAGTGGGGCCACCTCGATCCGCGCGCGCTCCAGCAGGTGATGATCAACGTCCTCACGAACGCCATCGACGCGGTGCGGGACCGGCCGAGGCCCGAGGTCGTCATCGGCGTCGCGCGATCGGGCGACCGGCTCCTGCTCACGATCCGGGACAACGGCTGCGGCATCCCGGACGAGTTCAAGCACCACCTGTTCAAGCCGTTCTTCACGACCAAGCAGCACGGCACCGGCCTCGGGCTCGTCATCATGAAGAGCATGATGGCGAAGATGGCGGGCACCATCGAGCTCGACAGCCGCGAGGACGCCGGGACCACCGTCACCCTCGACCTGCCGGCCGGCAGGCCGCCCGCGGCGAGGCCGGCGGGCGCCCCCGCCCCGGCGCGCTGCGAGCCGACATGAAGAACGTCCTCATCGTGGACGACGAGAAGTCGTTCCTCCTCAGCCTCGTGGCGGGCCTCGAGCAGTACGCGAGCACCTTCAAGACCCTCACCGCCGCGAACGGCAAGGAGGCGGTCGAGGTGCTGAGGCGCGCGAAGGTGGACCTCGTCGTCACGGACCTCAACATGCCGGAGATGGACGGGTTCGAGCTCCTCGCCCTCATGACGAAGGAGCACCCCGGGGTCCCGGCGATGATCATGACCGCCTACGCGACGCCCGCGATCAAGAGCCGCGTCGAGGCGCTCGGGGCGTTCCGCATCCAGGAGAAGCCCATCGACTTCAAGCACCTCGCCGAGAACGTGCTCGCCTCGCTCGCGGCGATGGACTCCGGTCACCTGAAGGGGATCACGCTCCCCGCGTTCCTCCAGCTCGTCGAGGCGGAGCGGAAGACCTGCACGCTCAAGATCACGTCGAAGGGGCTGAAGGGCTTCCTGTGCTTCAGCGACGGCCGCCTCCTCGAGGCCGCGACGCAGACCGAGCGCGGCGAGGCCGCCGCGTACGCGATCCTCTCCTGGGAGGACGTCGCCATCGAGTTCAACGGCATCTGCAAGGTGACCGCCGATCGCATCGGGAAGAGCGTGAGCCACATCCTGATGGAGGCGTTCCGGCTGAAGGACGAGCGAAAGCGGGCCGGAGAGGCTTCGCGGGCGACGCACGCGCCGCAGCCCGCGCCGAGGCCGCAGCTCCAGCTCGTCAGCGACGGTTCCGAGCGAAAGGAAGAACGGATGGCCTCGATTCGATCGATCCTCCAGGAGTTCACGAAGCTCCAGGGCGTCACCGCCGTCTGTCTCGTCGGCCGCGACGGCTTCCTCCTCGACAGCCTCGCCGGGCGCGGCATCGACACCGAGATGATCGGGGCCATCGCCTCGAACGGCTACGGCGCCGCGGAGTCGATGGGGCGCCAGCTCGGGAAGGGCGCGATGGTGATGACGATGAGCGAGTTCGAGCGCGGGCCGGTGATGTCCTCGCCCGTCGGCGAGGACTCCCTCATCGTGATCATCGCCGAGAAGGACGCGAACCTCGGGATGATCCGGATGAAGCTGAAGAAGGAGCTCCTGGCGCTCGCCACCGCGACGGCGGCGTGAGCGGAGACCGCGCGAGAGGAGCCCGAGCCATGCTGGACATCGCGCACATCAGCTTCCTCGACATGATCAAGGTGATGATCACCCTCTCCGGCGCGGCGAGCGCGAAGGGGACGCTCATCCGCAACGCCATCAAGACCGCCGACCGGATCGCCGAGGTGGACTACCCGACCTTCGAGGCCTACCTCGCCGCGATCGAGAGCGCGGCGAGCCCGATCACGATGATCGAGGGGAAGGCCGCGCACGTCGGGAGCCGGGTCTTCGGCCTGAGGCTCTGCCCGTTCGGTCCCTCGGTGCAGAGCTACACGGCCGTGTTCGAGAAGCTGCCCGACGGCTTCGCCGACTTCACCGCCGAGTTCAACAAGCCGAGCGCGACGACCGACCAGTACCGCGTCGGCGAGGGCGCCGGCGTGAGCCCGTTCTGCTCGGTGCACCAGCCGATGCGGAGCGCGTTCGCGGAGAAGATCCGGATCGGCGGGAAGAAGCTCCGCGTCTACCAGCTCGGCTGCAAGTCCGCGGGCGGGAAGAAGGGGCTCGCCGAGAAGTGGATCCGGGAGGCGGGCGTGCCGCGCGAGGTGGTCGAGAGGGTGCTCGACCAGCACATGTGCTGCTACGCGGTGAAGGTGCTGGAGTAGCGCGGCGCGGGCGCCGCTCACGAGCGGAGCTGCGCCACCTCGAAGTGCATCCCGTCGGCGCGGGAGAAGTGGCCGCCCCAGTAGAACCCGTGCGCGTTCGCGAGCGGGACGAGCTCTCGGACGGAGCCCTTGGCGCCGCGCAGCGCGGGGACGGTCGCGAGCTTGTTCCACGCGTAGTTCACGTCGAACGCGGTGCCCCACGAGTGGTTGGAGAGCGTCGAGCGGCTCCCGCGCACGAACCGCGGCGCGAAGCTCCCCTCCCACGTGAGGATCCGACTCGCCAGGCCGGCGTCCGCCCACGCCGCGAACAGCGCCCGGAGCTGGTCGGCGACGAGCCGGTGCACCCAGATCCGCCCGCTCGCGGGAGCGCCCTTCACGCCGGCGAGCGACGGGATCACGACGGCCTGGAGGTTCTTCGCCCGCCAGTCGCCGAGGATGCGGATGTCGTCCGAGTCCGGTCCGACCGGCTCGTACCGGAACGCGCCGAACACGCGGGCGCGCTCCTCGTTCGACACGAGGGGCCGGAGCTGCGGCCGCGGCGGCCAGTCTGCGCCGTCCTGGCCACCCTGCGGATCGGTGAACCCGGCGTCGAACCCGCGCTGCAGGGCGGCGGCGTAGGTCCCGGGACCGACGACGCCGTCGGCGCCGGCCTTCGCGAGGCGCTGGAAGGCGCGCGTCGCCTTCTCGGTCGCCGGCCCGAAGACGCCGTCGGCGCCGGAGTCGAGCAGCCCCTGGCCGACCAGGAACCGCTGCCACCGCCGCACCTCGTCGCCCTCGCTTCCACGTCGCAGGATCTGCATGGCCGACCTCCACCGTCGCGGCGCTACGGCCGCGCCAGGCGCACCACCACCTCCCCGCCGCGGGCTCCCGCGACGGTCACCGTTCCGCTCCGCCCCGCCGCGTCGCGGGCCTCGAAGGTGAAGTCGCCGTCGGGGAGCCGCAGCTCGATCCTCCCGTCGTCGTCGGCGATCAGGGCGATCTCCGGAAACGGCACGCTGCTCCTGGCGACGGCGAGGCTCGCTCCTCCTGCGGGCCGGCCGTTCTCGTCCACGATGCGAAGGATGGTGGCGGTCCCGCTCACTTCGCCTCGGGCCAGCCGCCGTCCTTCTCCACCCACTCGCGGATCTTCTCGAGGACCTCCGGGATGATCCGCGGCGCCGAGTTCGCGTCCAGCCCGGCGGGCGAGCCGCCGACGCCATAGGCGTGGATGCCGATCGCGATCGGTGGAGCGCCCTCGCGCTCGTGGATCCAGACCGGCGCGCCGCTCTGCCCGCCGAAGGTGTCCACGTCGTAGAACACGCGCCGGTCGGTGACGGTGAGGACGCGGTTGCGGTGGTGGTACTGCTCGTTGCCGCCGCCGCGGTCCCCGGGGTAGCCGGAGACGTTCACGAGGAAGCCCTCCAGCTCCGCGGGCGGAAGCGCGGCGACCGCGAACCAGCCCACCTTGTCGCCGAGCGGCTCGGCGAGGTGGATGCAGCCGATGTCGAAGTCCGGATCTTCCGACTTGACCCACCGGTCGACCGAGCCGAACCTGGCGCTCTTCACCGTGCCGAACGGCGTCTCGGCGCCGTCGCGGCCGGGCGCCACCTCGATCGACGTCGCCCACCCGCCGAAGTACCGGTTCGAGTGGACGCAGTGCCCGGCCGTCAGGATCGTCCTCGGGCCGACGAACCAGCCGGTCCCGATCGCGCGCGCGCCGGATGCGCCGCGGATCCTGAGCGAGCAGATCATCCGCCACGGCGCGAGGTCGGTGTCGAGGATGCGGACCCGCTCGTCCTTTCCGAGCACGGTCTCGAACGGGGTCGGCGGCCCAGCGCGCAGCGGCGCCTCGGCGCGGCCCTTCACGAGGAGGGACTTCGCCGAGCGCGAAGGCGCGGCGGCCGCGCCCGCGCCGCCCGGCGTCATCGCGCGCTGCGGGGCCGACTCGGCCGCGCTCTCGAACGGCGAGGGTGCCTCCGGGGCGGGGTTCGAGACGGATTCGAGCTTGACCATGGCGTCCTCCCTCAGTTCCCGGGCGCGGTGCGCCCGAACAGCGATGCGGTGAGCACGACGTCGCCGAACCGGTCCTGGACGTCGCTCGGTCCGGCCATCGGTCCCTCGACCGCGACGCGGATGATGTCGAAGAAGATGATCCCGGCGGCGTACTGCCCGAACCAGAACCGCTGGCGCCCCATGCCCGCCGCGGCGAACTCCTTCGTCCCGGCGACCCACCCCAGCCGCGCCTCGCCGAACAGCGTGAACTTCCGCTGCGCCGTGGCCCACAGGAGGTGCGCCTCGGCGCCGAGGTCCGCGTTGGCGGCGAACTCGTCGTTCGACGACCCGAGCGAGGGGAAGTCGGCGCCCACCTTCGGCATCGCGTACATCACGAGCTTGAGCCCCTCCAGCTTGGCGGGCGCGAGGAACACGAGCGGCCACGACAGGGCGACGACGGCATTGCCGCCGCCCGCGAAGAACCGCTGGACGGCCTCCTTCTCGGAGCCGGTCAGCTCGTCCGGATCGGTCGCGGCGCCGTCGGACGCGTCGCCGGTCGCGACGACCGAGGAGAAGGAGAGGCGCATGGCCCAGAGGAGGTCCGCGACGAGCTCCGCGTACACGGCGCCGCGGTCGCTCGCGCCGGACAGCGACACCGCCCGGAGCGTCGCGAACTTGTCCACGTCGTAGAACTGCTTGGCCGTCGCTACGTCGCGCAGCGGGAACAGCGGCGCGTAGCCGTGGTTCCACTGCGGCGTGGTGAGCGCGGCCTCCTCGCCGCCGGTGGGCCTGAGCTCCGCGAATCGCTGCGGCGGGAGCTGCGCGACGGCGGGAGCGGCGAGGACGGCGAGGGCGGAGGCGGCGAAGGCGCGGAGTCTCATGATTCCCCCTGGGCGAATTTGCGCTGCCGCGATCCTCTAGCACGACCGGTGACGGTCGGCGTGAGCCGAACGGTCCGGGCCGTGCAAGGACGACACGGAACGCGTGAGGCGCTCGAACCGACTGGCTGACCGGGAGAAGAGCACGTTGTGACACGCGCGTGAGTGCACGTCCGGGGGCACCCTCGTGAGCCGCGCGCCGCTTGCCGAGGCGGCGGTCGCCGCGGACGAGCGCGCGGGCGCCCGTCTCGCGCCCTGCTCGCTGGCTTCCCCCGGACGCGGCACCGGCGCGAACGCCTCTGTCGGTCCGGGACGCCGGACGTAACCTGTCGTTGGCGGCCGGTGCGACGCGGGGGAGGGGCCATGGCACGGAAGCACCGGGATCGGGTGGTGGTCGTCACGGGGGCGTCGGCGGGGGTGGGGCGCGCCGTGGCGCGGGCGTTCGGGCACGAGCGCGCGAAGCTCGGGCTCATCGCGCGCACGCGCGAGGCGCTCGAGGAGGCGGCGAGGGAGATCGAGCGCGCGGGCGGTGAGGCGCTGGTGCTGCCGCTCGACGTCGCGGACGCTGCGGCCGTCGAGAAGGCGGCGGACGAGGTCGTCGCGCGGTGGGGCCGGATCGACGTCTGGGTGAACGACGCGATGGTGAGCGTCTTCTCGCCGGTGAAGGAGATGCGGGCGGAGGAGTACCGGCGCGTGACGGAGGTCGACTACCTCGGGTACGTGCACGGCACGAAGGCCGCGCTGAGGCACATGCTCCCGCGGGACGAGGGGCACGTGATTCAGATCGGCTCTGCGCTCGTGTACCGCTCCATCCCGCTCCAGAGCGCGTACTGCGCGAGCAAGGCGGCCATCCGTGGCTTCACCGACTCGCTCCGCTGCGAGCTCTACCACGACGAGAGCCGGGTGAAGGTCTCGATGGTCCAGCTCCCGGCCGTGAACACGCCGCAGTTCGACGTCGTCCGCTCGAGGTTGCCCAATCACCCGCAGCCCGTGCCGCCGATCTTCCAGCCGGAGGTCGCGGCGCGCGCCGTGCTGTGGGTCGCGGACCACCCCACGCGCGAGCTCCGCGTCGGCTGGAGCGCGGTCAAGGCGATCGTGGGGCAGAAGCTCTTCCCCGGCCTCCTCGACCGGTACCTCGGCCGGGTGGGCTACGCCGCGCAGCAGACGGATCGGCCCGTGTCGCCGGGCCGCCCGGACAACGTGGACCGATGGCTGCCCGGGGATCGCGGCGCGCACGGCGACTTCGACGCGCGCGCGAAGGGGCGGAGCGCGGGGCTGTGGCTGCGGATGAACCGGCGGTGGATCGCGGGCGCCGCCGCGGTGGCCGTCGCGTCGGCGGCGGCCGTCGCGCTCCTCGCCGGACGCCGCAAGCTCGGCGCGTGAGCGCCGGCGCGCGCGCCCGTTGGCGCCCGCGTCGCACGACGCGCGTCACATCCGCCCGCGTCGGCTGTCCACCATACCACCGCGGCGGCGGCTCGCCGGACCTGCGCCGGCGTGGCGCCGTGCGTCGGCGGCAACCCGATCGGTGCCGCCGCGGGCGTTGACAGGGCGTTCACACGGTGAGTCAATGACGCGCGAGCCGAGCCAGGGAGAGGGGAACGCCGCGACGCCGACGATCGGCGCGCGCGGGCCGCCGCGCGACGGCCGCCGCGCACCGCGTCCCGGCGTGGGCGAGCGATGCCGTGCAGCGGGCGCTTCGAGCGATCCGGAGGAGAGCCGATGGCGACGACGATCGAGCAGCTCAGGCTGGACGAGTACCACCTGAAGCGGGAGGCGGACCGGATCGCGACGCAGCTGTACGGCGAGGGCGATCACAAGGACGACGCGAAGCTCGCCGAGGTCCTCGGCAAGCTCCAGACCGACGTCATCGACGCCTCCCGCAAGCGGCGCAAGGCGGAGGCGGCGGCGGGCGCGGGCGCGATCGCCGACAGCACGGGGAAGGCGGGGCGCCAGATGCTCGGCCTCGGCACGACCGAGATCGAGGCGCGCGTGACGCTGCGGATGGCGCAGGTGCCGACGGCGATCGCGCACCTGCTCGACGTGAAGACGCCGCTCGTCACGTTCACCATCAAGAACGCGCGCACGAAGGCGCTCCGGGTGAGGGTGACGGCGGAGGTGCTCGGGTACTCGGCGCGCGCGATCGAGACGTGCGAGATCGACCCCGGCGGCGAGGCCGTCGTCGACCAGCTGCCCACGCTGTATCCCGAGGAGCTGCACAAGATCGGCAGCCTGACTCGGGCGAGCCTCGCGGTGATGGTCCAGGATCTCGACGGGGGGACGGTCGAGCAGCAGCGGACGTACCCGATCTGGCTGCTCGCGCGGACGAGCGCCTATCTCGCCATGGAGGATCCGTCGACCGGCGGCTGGATCGACCTGACGCGGTACCTCGGCGCGTGGGTGACGCCGGACGCGCCCGCGGTGATGGACCTCCTGCGCGCCGCCGCCGCGGCACACCCGGACAAGCAGATCGTCGGGTACCAGGTCGATGCGCTCGGGGTGGAGGCGCAGGTGAAGGCGGTGTTCGAGGCGCTCAAGGCGGCGGACGTCAGGTACGTGAACTCGGTCCTGTCGTTCGCGCCGGCGGGCGGGTTCGCGACCCAGCGGATCCGGCTACCGCGGGAGGCGCTCGAGACCAGGTCGGCGAACTGCATCGACGGCACCGTGCTCATGGCGAGCGTCCTCGAGGCGGCGTCGCTCCGGCCGGCCATCGTGCTCGTCCCGGGGCACGCCTTCCTGGCCTGGGAGACGCAGCGCGGCTCCGGGAGCTGGGACTACGTCGAGACCACGATGATCGCGAAGGCCTCCTTCGCCCAGGCGCGCGACGTCGCGCGCGAGCGCGCGGCGCGGCAGGAGCGGGTGTTCAAGCAGACCAACGAGCCGGCGCACTTCCGGCGGCTGCCGCTCCACGAGCTGCGCGCGGTCCACGGCATCTACCCCATGGAGTGAGCCGTGCCACGGTTCCACGCGCTCCGGGAGCTCCGCATCGAGGTGCAGTCGGCGGGGGCGGGCCTCCGCGCCGAGGTCACGCTGTCGAAGGCCGACGCGTACCCGCCGCTCGTGGCCAGCACCGCCCCGGAGGTCGCGTGGGACGGGCGGGCAGCGGTGCAGGTCGATCTTCCGGAGCCAAGGGGCACGCCCTTCACCGCGACGGCGGCCCGACCGGACGGAGAGTGGATCGACCGGGTGCTCGAGCGCGCGTCGCTGGCGCGTGTCCCGGACATGGACGAGATCGGCGCCGCGCTGGTACGCGGAGCGCAGCCCCTGCTCGAGCGGTTCTTCGCCGGGGGTCCCGACGAGCCGGTCCGCCGCGTCGCGGTCGTCGCGCGCGATCTCGCGAGCGCGTCCCTGCCGTGGGAGGCGCTGAGGTTCCACGGGATCGAGGCGCTCGCCAGGGACTGCTGCACGATCGTGCGGCGCAGCACGGCGCCCGCCGGGGAGTGCACCGGCCCCATCGACCTGCCGATGTCGGTCGGATTCGCCGAGCACGTCGTCCGCCATCCCCTGTCGCGCGGATGGGCCGACGGGGTCTTCGCGGACCCGTTCGTCCGTGATGCGGCCCGCGAGCCGCGCCGCGCCATCGAGTGGGGGCTGCTGGGCAGCGACGTCAAGCCGGGCGAGATCCACCACGTCCCGTTCGTCGTGGGAGACTGGAGCGGCGGCGAACGCGCCGAGCGGGGACGGCTCCGCGAGTTCCTCGTGGCGCTCGCCCCGTACGATCGGGCCGCAGGGCCGGAGCGGATCGTGCCGCGGCTGCTCGTCCTCCACGGCCTGGACGGGCGGGGGATGTCGGCACCCGCGCTCGCACCCCTCGCGCACTTCGCCCTGGACCGTGGGTGCGACGCGGTGCTGATCGTCGTCGGCGGCGGCATCGAACCGGACGCCGCGGGCTTCTTCCCGAGGTTCTACCGGAAGCTCCTGCACAACGAGCCGCTCGACGTCTGCGTGAGAGAGGCCGCGGCGACGTCGCCCGTCGGCTGGGTCTTCGGCGCGCGCGAGGCGGGCGAGCTGCGGCTGCAGCTCCCGGGCGTCCTCGCCGAGGCGGCGAGTCGCGTCCTCCGCGCGGTCCGGCCGCTCGAGGCCGTGAAGATGAGATCGCCGCCTCGCAAGCGGATGGCGCGGGAATCGCTGCCTCGGGCAGCACCTCCGCCCGCCCGGGAGGAGCCGCCGACCCGCGCCAGCCGGAGCGCGCGCGAGCTCGCCGCGCGAGCGCGCGCCGTGGCCGAGCAAGGCGCGGAGGCGAGCGCCGCGGCCGCGGTCGGCGCGGCGCCGCGCGGCGCCCTCGGTGCCGAGACGCACGAGCTCGACGCCGTGCTGAACGGCCGCCGCGCCATCGCGGAGGCCGCCGGCGCGGTCGAGCGCGCGGAGCGCGCCGCGGACGCGCTGGAGGCGGCGCCCCGCGAGCCCGAGCCGAGGCTCACGGCCGTCTGGCTCGCTCGTTCCGACGGGACGCGCATCGCGGACGCGGATCCCGTGCCCGTCGGCGCGTGGCACGCGGCGCTCGTGCAGATCACGCCCCGGCCGCGGCCAGGCGAGGCCGTCGGCGCGGGATCGGTCGATCCGGTGCTCCGGCAGATCTTCGAGACCGCGGAGTCGGTGACGCTCGACGTCGTCGTGTTCGCGCCGGCGAAGGACGTCGAGCTCGGGCGGCGCACCGCCGAGCTCGTGCTGCCGCGCCTGGGCGAGAGCCGCGAGATCTCGATCGGGTTCCGCGCCCGTCGCGCGGCGCGCCTGCAGCTCCGGATCGGCATCTACTACCGCAACCAGCTGCTGCAGTCCGCCGTCGTCCGGTTCCGCGCGAGCGAGGCGAGCGCGCCGGCGCCCGCCGACCTGACGCGCGAGCTCGACTACGTCGCCAGCGCCGATCTCCAGCTCCTCGACGAGCTGCCCGCGCCGGCGCTGTCCTTCTTCACGAACGACGACCCGTCCGGCAACCACTGGATCGGCTTCTTCTCCAGGCAGGACCGGCCGGCCGGCGTCGTGCAGGCGTCCTCGATGCGCGCGCTCGCGCCCACGGACCTCGAGAACCGGGCGAAGCCGATCCGGGCCGTCCTGGACCAGCTCATGGCGCTCAAGGCGAGGCCAGACGGCGGCCCGGTGGACGACGGCGGTCGCGCGACGCGCGAGCGGCTCTTCTGCAACCTCGCCCGGGCGGGGTTCGACGCGTACGTCGCGCTGCTCGCGGACCCCGAGGGCGATCCCGCGGTCCAGGAGCGCTTCGCCGAGGCCACGGCGCGCCCGGGGATCCTCAGCGTCGCGCGCTGCGTGGGGCAGAACCCGAGCCTCCCCTGGAGCGCGATCTACGACCTCCGTCTCGACTCGGTGGCGGTGCTCGAGCTCTGTCCGGTGCACCGCGAGCTCCTCGACCGGAGCCCGCCCGTGCTGCCCGGGGCGGCCGAGTGCCGGGAGCGGGCGGACTGCCCGCTTCGTGCCGACGCCACGCGCGACTCCACCGTGTGCCCGTTCGGCTTCTGGGGGCTCCGCCACCAGATCGAGCAGCCGCTCCAGGCGGTCACGCCGACGCCGGTGGACCGCGTCCCCGACGAGCTGAGCCCGATGACGCCGTTCATGTTCCGGCACGGCGGGGAGAAGCCGACGCTGGCGCTCTTCGCCGAGCCCAAGCTCCCGGACGTCCAGGGACACGAGGACGAGCTCCGGGAGTCGGGGGTCGAGGTCGTGCGGAAGACGGATCGGCCGGAGGTCCTGCCGCTGCTGCGCCAGGGTGGGTTCCACTTCGTCTACTTCCTGTGCCACGGCGAGGTCGACGGGTCGGGCAACTTCTTCCTCCTCGTCGGGCCGGACGCTGCCCATGGCCGCATCGGCGCGGGCGACCTGCTCGGCGCGACCTGGCCCGAGTCCGAGACGCTCGTCTTCCTGAACGGCTGCAACACGGTGGCGTTCCTGCCGGAGACCACGAACCCGCTCCTGCGGCGGATGCGCGGGATGCACGCCGCCGGCGCCGTCGGGACCGAGATCCGCGTCGAGACCGCCGTCGCGAAGCTGGTGGGACGCCTCGTCGTCCGCGGGCTGACCGCGGGGAGCTCGATCGGCGAGGCGTTCCTCGAGATGCGGCGCGCGCTGCTGAAGGTGCGGACGCCGCTCGGGCTCGCGTACTCCTTCTACGCGCCCGCCACGCTTCACCTGCACCCCGTCGAAGCCCCGTGCAGCTGGTGCGGAACGCACCGGCTGCCGTCCTGATCGCCCGAAAGAGCGAGGAGCCCACATGCGCGCGACCCGTCCGCCGAAGGAGCCGGTACGCATCCAGAGCCTCAGCCCGATCGCTGCGCGCAGCGCGCCGCCCTTCTTCTGGGAGGCGGCCACGACGCCCGCGTTCCCGGCGGGCGTCCCGCTCGCCCCGGGCGGCGCGCCGGCGGCGATCGAGCTCGTCCCCCGGCAGTGCACGCTCCAGCCGTACGCGAAGCGCGCGATCCCCGCGTTCACCGTCACCGGCCGCGCCGTCGCCTACGCGTCGCCGGACTCGACGTACGCGGTCACGCGCCGGCTGATCGAGCGCGCGAAGCGCTCGATCCTCGTCGGCATCTACGACTTCACGGCGTCCTACGTGAAGGAGCACCTCCTCGAGGCGATGGAGCGCGGCGTCCGGGTGTCGCTCATGCTGGACATCGACGGGCAGGGCGAGCGCGCGCTCTTCGACGATCTCGCGCGCCACGGCGCGGAGTGCGTCCCGGCGCCGTCCTGCGCGAGCGACTTCGTCCACCAGTTCGCCTCGTCGCACGAGAAGGTGATCGTGATCGACGACGCGTGGACGCTCGTGCAGAGCGGCAACTACTCCAACAACAGCATCCCGCGAAACGAGGGGGACGGCGTCGTCGACGGCGCGTTCCGGTTCGGGAACCGCGACATGGGGATCGCCGTCGAGTCGAAGGAGCTCGCGAAGTTCTTCACGGAGGTGCTCCGTGCGGACATGAAGGTCGAGCTGCTCGGCGAGGGCGTCGAGGGCGTGGCGGAGCGGGCGGCGCAGCCGGAGACGGGGCTGCTCCAGAGCGCGCCCAGGAAGCGCCCCAAGCTCGTCCCGAGCCTCGCGCTCGACCTCTCGCGCGCGAAGATCCAGCCGGTCCTCACCCCGGACAACTACATGGACGTCGTGCCGGACCTGCTCGCCGGCGCGAAGGAGACCATCCTCATCGAGCAGCAGTACATCAAGCCCTCGCAGCCGCTCGTGAAGCGGCTCCTCGAGGCGATCCGCGACAACCCGAATCGCCCCAGGGTTCGCGTCGTCCTCGCGCGCCCGCTCTCGAGGGGAGCGGCGCTGAGCCGCGATCTCGCCGCGATCCGCGACCTCGGAACGTTCGGGCTCGCGCTGGGCGAGCAGGTCCGCCTCCTCGATCCGTCCCAGTACGTCCACTGCCACAACAAGCTCGTGGTGGTCGACGGCGAGCGCGTCCTGGTCGGCTCGCAGAACTGGTCCGACTACGCCGTGAGCAGGAACCGCGAGGCCAGCCTCCTCGTCGAGTCGCGGAAGCTCGCGGACTACTACGCCAAGCTGTTCGCGTCCGACTGGAAGGGCGGCGTGCGCGAGCTCGACGCGCGAGCGCTGCAGCCGGAGGTGTTCGCGATCGAGTCGCTCGGCACGGGGAACGAGCTCGTGCGGATCGACGCCGGCGACTACGTCGAGGTGTGACGTGCATTCGGGAAGCGTCGACGTCGTGGTACACCGTGAGACAAACCGTAGCGCGACGAGGAGGTCGCGATGAGCGTCGCTTCGATGGTGCGCCTCGTGCGCGCGAGGCAGCTTCAGGACAGCCTGCCGCCGGGCGGCGAGGCCGAGACGGCCCGGGGCGGGGCGGAGGCCGCGCCCGCGAAGCCGGACGACAAGGCGCAGCACGCCGTGACGACGGCGCTCGAGCGGCTCACCGGGTTCATCCCGGGCGAGGTGGTCACGGCGTGGGGCGCCGCGATCGGGATACTCACGCCGTCGACGAAGGCGAGGTGGGTCATCTTCGGCGTCGCGATCGCCTTCCTCGTGGCCATGCTGCTCATCGAGACCGCGCTCCGAGACCGGAGCGCGGACGAGAAGGAGAAGACGCCGCCCAAGCGGCAGGCGCTGATGGTGATCGTCGCGATCGTCGCGTTCACCGCCTGGGCCTTCGCGCTGCCGGGCTCGCCCGCCGCCGAGCAGTGGGGGAAGCACGTCACGCCGTACTTCGGCGTCGGCGCCATCGCGCTCTCGGCGCTGCTCTACAAGGGCGGACAGCTCCTCGGGCTCACGCCGCTCGAGGACGGCAAGAAGACCTGACGGACGCGCTCCGGAAGAGCCGATCGGAGCCGGCCGCCTCGACGAGGCGGCCTCCGGTCTCGTCGCGGGCGCGCGACCGCAGGATCGTCCCGGGCCGAGGGCCGCCGCACGCCGCCAGGCGCAAACGAAAAGTCGAGAAATGTCGACTACGCACGCGGGACGCGGAGCGTGGCCGCGCTCTCCGCTTGTCGGGTGCGGTCGAACGTGCCACGGTCGAGCCGGTCACTCGCCGAGCCGCTCGAACGCGTCCGGGCCGCCAAGCTCGGGGAGGTGCCATGAAGCGCGACACGACGTCGGAGACGCAGCTGGGCCGGAGGGAGCTGCTGGCGAGGGCAGGACGGTACACGGTGGGTGCGGCCGCGGTCGGCTCGCTCGCCTCGGCCGTGCCGGGGCTGCGGCCGGAGGCCCTCGCCGCAGGCGGGGCCACGGAGAAGTGGCCCTGGCCGTACGTGAAGCTCGACCCCGTGGTCACCGCGGAGCGCGCGTACGAGGAGTGGTACCGCGTGTTCTGCGGCGCCGCGGTCGTGAGCAGCGTGATCGGCCAGCTCCGCGAGAAGGTCGGCGGGCCCTACGGGTCGTTCCCCGTCGACGCGTTCAAGTTCCTCGAGGGCGGCGTCGCGGGGTGGGGCACGATCTGCGGGGCGTGCGCCGGCTCGTGCGTCGTCACGAACGTGATCCTCGGGCCGAGCACCGCGGGCAGCGAGGTCGGGATGC
>DASSSJ010000125.1:0-35371 GCA_035708485.1 Anaeromyxobacter sp.
CGACGCGCTACCGCAGAGGCGCCAGCCGGGGCGGGCGGGGTCCGCGGCGCACAGCGTCGCGAACGCCCACGTAGGCGAGCTCCGTGCCGGCCCGTGCGCACCGGAGCAGGAGCCCGCCGCGGCTCATGTCACCGCGGCCGACGAAGTCCACCGGGAACAGGAGCCGCTCCTCGAACACCGAGAGCAGCGGCTCGACGTACTTGTCGGACGCGATCGATCCGAGCAGCACGACCTCGTCCGCCTCTCCCAGCCGCGCCGCCACGAGCCGCGCCGCCTCGAGGAGCGGCGCGCGGAAGCGCGCGTCCCGTGCGTCCACCGGCACGGCGGCGAAGGCGCGGAGGTGCTCCGCCCGGATGACGACGTCCGGCGGCACCAGCCCCGCCCCCGGCGCGATCACGAACGCGCCGGGCACGCCCGGCGGAGGGCGCGCGAACGCGGCGGAGTAGGCGAGCTTCCCGCGGAAGTAGAGGCCGCTCGCGAAGCGGAACACCTCGCCCAGGGGCGCGCCCTCCGCCTGGACGGCGCGCGCGAGCGGGAAGCTGGCGCGCGACGAGAGCACGAGCCCCATGCGCTCGCCGGCGGAGTTGGCCGGCGAGAGCAGGAAGACGCGGTGCGTCGCGGGCCGCCGCGCGATATGACCTCCGCGCATGGAGCCCGTCGTGGTGCCCGTCTTCCTCGCCTTCTTCGTCGCCCAGGTGGGCATCGAGACGGCTCTCCTCCTCGTGAACCTGCGTCACGTCGCGGGCGCGCGCGGCGTCCCCCCCGCCCTCGGCGGCGTGGTGAAGGCGGAGACGGCGGAGCGCAGCCGCGCGTACACCCTCGCGAACGGGCGGTTCGCGCTCGTCGAGGGGCTCACCGGCGCCGGCCTGACGGTGATCGTCCTCCTGTCCGGGGTGCTGCCCTGGGCCGACGCCGTCCTCGTCCGCGGCGGGCTCGAGGGCGCGCACCGGTTCGTCGTCTTCCTCGCCGCCCTCGCCCTCGTCTCCTCGCTCGTCTGGCTGCCGTTCGGCCTGTGGCGGACGTTCGCGCTCGAGGCGCGCTTCGGCTTCAACCGGACGACGCCGCGGACCTGGCTCGGCGACCGCGCGAAGTCGCTCCTCGTCCAGCTCGGGCTCGGCGTCCCCCTGCTGTACGCGACGTACGGCTTCATGCGCTTCACCGGGCGGCTCTGGTGGGTGTGGCTCTTCGTCTTCCTCTCCGGCTTCCAGCTCTTCATGCTGTGGCTCTACCCGGCGGTGATCGCGCCGCTGTTCAACCGGTTCGAGCCGCTCCCGGAGGGGCCGCTCCGGGAGCGGCTCGAGGCGCTCGCGCGAGACGCCGGCTTCCGGAACCGCGGCCTGTTCGTCATGGACGCCTCGCGCCGGTCCGGCCACTCGAACGCCTACTTCACCGGGATCTTCCGGCCGCGCATCGTCCTCTTCGACACCCTCGTCGAGCGGATGAGCGTGGACGAGGCCGCGAGCGTCCTCGCGCACGAGATCGGCCACTACAAGGCGCGCCACGTGCACCGGCGGCTCGGGGTCGCGCTCGCCTCGACGCTGCTCGGCCTGCTCGTGCTCTCCTGGCTCGTGCCGTGGCCGCCCCTCCACCACGCGTTCGGCTTCCCCGCGCCGACGCTCCACGGGGCGATCGCGCTGTTCGCGCTCGGCGGCGGCGCGTTCGTGTTCTGGCTCCAGCCGCTCGCGTCGCTGCTGTCCCGCCGCCACGAGTACGAGGCCGATCGGTTCGCGGTGCGCATCGCGCGCGCGCCCGCCGCGCTGAAGAGCGCGCTCGTGCGCCTGAACGGCGAGAACCTCTCCAACCTGCACCCGCACCCCTGGTACAGCGGCTGGCACTACAGCCACCCCGCGCTCGTGGAGCGGCTCGCCGCGATCGACCGGGAGGCGGCCGCCGCGCCGCCGGCGCCCGCGGGCTAGCCTGCCGTCTCGGCGCAGCTCGCCCGCGCGGCGTCGCCCGGTCAGCCCGGCGGGCGCGCGCGGTCCTCGAGGAGGACCACCGCCTCGACGTGGTGCGTCTGGGGGAACAGGTCGAGCGGCCGGACCGCGGAGACGCGATATCGCTCCTCCACGCACCCGCGCACGTCGCGCGCGAGCGTGGCGGGGTCGCACGAGACGTACACGGCGCGGGGCGCGCCGAGCGCCCGCAGCATCCTCCCGATGCCCCGGGCGCCCTCGCGGGGCGGGTCGAGCAGCACCGCTCCGAACCGCCGCGGCTCGCGCGCGAGCGCGCCGGCGAGCTCGAGCGCGTCGCCGGCGAAGAAGCGGACGTTCGCCGCGGCCGCGAGGTCCTGCCGCGCGAGCTCGAGCGCGGGCCCCTGCCCCTCCACCGCCGCGACGACGCGCGCCCGCCCGGCCAGCGGGCCCGTGAAGTTGCCCGCCCCGCAGTAGAGCTCGAGGACGTCCTCGCCGTCCGGCCGCAGGAGGTCGAGGGCGGCCTCGACGAGGAGCGCGTTCGCGGCCCGGTTCGCCTGCTGGAAGACGTCGGGGCGCGATCGCTGCGTGCCCGCCTGCGGCCGCCCCGGCACGCGCGCGTGGCGCAGCACGGGATCGCCGACCGCGACCGCCGGCCCGTCGCCGCGGAGCAGGACGCCCGCGAGCGCCGGCACCGACGCGAGGAGCGCCTCCGCCCGCGACCGCGCGGCGACGGTGGGCTCGAGGGCGAGGAGCGCGCTCCCGCGCCGCTCGAGGTCCGACCACTCGAGCGCCACCTCCCGGGGGGCGAGGCGCGCGGCGCCCAGCGCGGGGCCGAGCGCGGCGCGCAGCGCCTCGAGCGCGGGGACGAGGAGGTGGCACGCCTCGACGGGGACCGGGTCGTGCGAGCGCCGCCGGAAGAACACGAGCCGTCCGCTCGCGCGGTCGAGGTGGAGCTTCGCGCGAGAGCGATATCGCAGCGCGGAGGGGGAGGGGACGATCGGCGCCACGCCGCATGCGGCCGGATCGAGCCGCCCGATGCGGCGGAGCGCCTCCCCCACGGTCCGCTCCTTGGCGGCGAGCTGCGCCGCGTACGCGACGTGTTGCCACTCGCAGCCGCCGCACTCCGCGCCCGCGCCCGGTCCGAAGTGGCGGCAAGGGGGTGCGACACGGTGACGCCCGGGCGCGACCACGCGCCCGAGGCGGGCGCGGGCGGGACCGTCGCCGGGCGGGACGTCCACCTCGGCGCGATCGCCGGGCGCGGTCCACGGGACGAAGACCGCGCGCTCGCCCGCGCGCCCGGTCCCCTCGCCCCCGGGCGCGAGATCGTCGATGTCGAGCTCGACGTTCACCGGGGCTGCTTAACGCGGCCGCACCCCGCGCCACAACGGGCGGCGACGCGCGCCGCGGCCCGGAGATGAAGAGAGGGACGCCCGGCGCCGGGCGTCCCTCGGTCCCCTCTCCCTTGGCTACCGCGAATTCGCGGGGGATTCCTCAGCATGAGGAATGCCAGCGCGGAGCAGGGGTATCACTCGTGATTCCGCCGGCGCGGGCCTCCGCGTTGCGCGAAATCACGCACCGGTGGGTGACCGCACCCGTTGGCGTGCCGAGGACGCGCTCAGGCCTCGTCGAGCTGCTTGCGGAGCCGCTCCACGAACGCCTCGATCTCGCGGCGCTGCGCGTCGTCGATGTCCGTGAACTCGACCCCCATCCCCGGGACCATGTTGGCGCGGTTGTCGTATTCGGTGATGCGGGTGACGCGCCCGTTCAGCTGGAACGGGAACGAGGCGCCCGGGAGCTGCACGAGGATCTTCACCGAGGTCCCGACCGGGAGCGGCTTGCGCGTGTTGATGAACAGCCCGCCCCGGCTGATGTTCGTGGCCCAGTCGGTGAGGAAGCTGCCGACGCTGCGGTAGGCGACGGGGATCTCGTGGTGGAGCCGGGCCGCGCGCCGCTTGTTCTCCGGCTGCTTCATGGACACGAGCCTAGCAGGCGCCCCGGGCGCGGCCAAGGACGAGGCGGACCGGGACGCCGCGGGTGCCCCCGAGCGTCACCGCGGCGTTCCCCTCCCGGACCGCGATCTCCACGCGCCCGCCGCTCCCGATCATCGCGAGCAGCTCGCCGGGCTCGCCCTCGCCGAACGTCCGCACCCAGCGCGCCGGCCTCCCGCCGGCGGTCGCGCGCGCCACCTCGGCGCCGCCGAGGTCCGCCGCGCGGATCGACGTGACGAGGTTGCCGAACGGATCGGCGGCGAGCGCCTCGCCGCGGAGCTCCCCCCGCCCGACCTGCGCCGCGGGCCACGCGAGCCGCACCGGCTCCGGGATCGCGGGGCCGAGCGCGGCGGGCTCCCCGCCCCTCGCGAGGTGGGCCGCCGCCGGCGCGAAGACGTCGCGCCCGTGGAACGTCGCGCTGCGCGGCGCCGGCACCGCGCCCCCGGGCGCGATCTCGAAGGCGCGGACGCCCGGTCCGAGGAACGGGGTGAGGAGCCCGTTGTCCGGGCCGACGAAGGTGCGTCCCTCGGAGTCCACGGCGCAGAGCGCGCGCCGCGCCGTCCCGACGCCGGGGTCCACGACGGCGAGGTGGATCGCGCCCGCGGGGAACCAGGGGACGCACGCCTCGAGGAGGAGCGCGCCCGCGAGCACGTCGAACCTCGGCACCTCGTGCGAGACGTCCACCAGGCGCGCGTCCGGGAGCGCGGAGAGCAGCACCGCCTTCACCTGCGCCGGGTATCCGGAGCCGGCGCCGTAGTCGGTCGTGAGCGTGACGAGCGGGCCGGGCACCGGGTCGGGGATCAGCCCTGCATCGTCCGCAGGTCGGGGGCGACCGCGAACCGCGGCGCCGTGAGCGCCTGCACGGACTCGACCGTCTCTCCGGGCGCCAGCTCGCGCAGGAGCAGCCCCTCGGGCGTCACGTCGATCCAGGCGCGGTCGGTGCAGATCGCCGAGACGCAGCGCAGGCCGGTGATGGGGAGCGTGCAGGCCTCGAGGACCTTCGGCTTCCCCTCCTTGGTCGCGTGCTCCATCATCACGACGACCCGCCTCGCGCCGGCGACGAGGTCCATCCCGCCGCCCATTCCCTTCACCATCTTGCCGGGGACGAGCCAGTTCGCGAGGTCGCCCTTCTCCGACACCTCGAGCGCGCCGAGGATGGCGAGGTCGATGTGCCCGCCGCGGATCATCGCGAAGGACTCCGCCGACGAGAAGAACGCCGCCCCCTTCACGACCGTGACGGTCTCCTTCCCGGCGTTGATGAGGTCCGCGTCCTCCTCGCCCTCCAGCGGGTACGGGCCGACGCCGAGGATCCCGTTCTCCGACTGGAGCACGACCTCGATGCCTTTCGGCACGTAGTTCGACACCAGCGTGGGCATGCCGATGCCGAGGTTCACGTGGAAGCCGTCCCGGAGCTCCCGGGCGACGCGCTGCGCGATCTGCTCGCGGGTGAGCGGCATCGTGCCCTCCTATCGTGCCCGCGGCCGGACGGTCCGCCGCTCGATCCACTTCTCGTACCGCTCGCCGCGCACCACCCGCTTCACGTAGATGCCGGGCGTGTGCACGAGGTCCGGGTCGATCTCGCCGGCCGCGACCACGTGCGGCGCCTCGACGACGGTGGTCCGCGCCGCGGCGCACATCATCGGGCCGAAGTTCCGCGTCGTCTTGCGGAAGACGAGGTTGCCCCAGCGGTCGGCCTTCCAGGCGTACACGAGGGCGTAGTCCGCGCGGAGCGGCAGCTCGAGCAGGTACTCGCGCCCGTCGATCACCCGCGTCTCCTTCCCCTCCGCCACCTTCGTGCCGACGCCGGTCGCGGTGTAGAAGCCGCCGATGCCGGCGCCGCCCGCCCGGATGCGCTCGGCGAGGGTCCCCTGCGGCACGAGGTCCACCTCGATCTCTCCGTCGAGGTACTGGCGCTCGAACTCCTTGTTCTCGCCGACGTACGACGCGACGATCTTGCGGATCTGCCTCGCCTCGAGCAGGACGCCCAGGCCGAGATCGGTCGTGCCGCAGTTGTTGGAGACGAGGGTGAGGTCCTTCACGCCCTTGCGGTGGAGCGCGGCGATGAGGTTCTCCGGGTTCCCGCACAGCCCGAACCCGGAGACCATGATCGTGGCGCCGTCCGGGATGTCCGCGACCGCCGCGTCCGCCGAGGCGACGAGCTTGTCCATCGGCGCCTCCTAGCGCTCCACGACGAGCGCCACGGCCTCGCCGCCGCCGATGCAGAGCGACGCGAGGCCGCGCTTCTTGCCGAGGTCCTTCATCGCGTGGAGGAGCGTGACGAGGATCCGCGCGCCCGACGCGCCGATGGGGTGGCCGAGCGCCACCGCGCCGCCGCGCACGTTCACGTTCCTCGCGTCGAGGCCGAGGAGCTTGTTGTTCGCGAGGGAGACGACCGCGAACGCCTCGTTGATCTCCCACAGGTCGACGTCCTTCGCGGCGAGCCCGAGCTTGCCGAGCGTCGTCCGGATCGCGTCGGCGGGCGCGATGGTGAACTCCACGGGCGCGCGCGCGGCGCCGCCCCAGCCGGCGATCCGCGCGAGGGCCGGGCGCCCCTCCTTGCGGGCGCGCTCCGCGCTCATCAGCACGACCGCTGCGCCGCCGTCGTTGATGGAGGAGGCGTTCGCCGCGGTGACCGTGCCGTCCTTCTTGAACACGGGCTTGAGCGCCGGGATCTTGTCGGGCCTCGCCGCCTTCGGCCCGTCGTCCTCGGAGACGACGGTCTTCTCGCCCTTCTTCCCCTCGATCTCGACCGGCACGATCTCGGCCGCGAACGCCCCGCTCCTCTGCGCCTCGATCGCGCGCCGCGTGGACTCGAGCGCGTACTCGTCCTGCGCGGCGCGGGAGATCCCCTGCGTCGCCGCGCAGTGCTCCGCGCACATCCCCATGTGCTGCTGGTTGTACACGTCCCACAGGCCGTCGAAGATCATGCCGTCCACGAGCTCGACGTTCCCCATCCGCGCGCCGGTGCGGGCGGAGCGGTCGTAGTACGGGACGTTCGACATCGACTCCATGCCGCCCGCGACGACGACGTCCGCGTCGCCGAGCGCGATGGCCTGGGCGCCCGAGATGACGGCCTTGAGCCCCGAGCCGCACACCTTGTTCATCGTCCAGCACGGGGTCTTCTCCGGGAGCCCCGCGGAGATCGCGGCCTGGCGTGCGGGTGCCTGGCCGACGCCCGCCTGGAGGACGTTGCCCATCACGACCTCGTCGACCGCGCCGGGCTCGACGCGGGCGCGCTCGAGGGCCGCGCGGATCGCCGCCGCGCCGAGCCGCGGCGCGACGACCGCGGCGAGCGACCCCAGGAACGAGCCGATGGGCGTACGCGCCGCCCCGACGATCACCACCTCGCGTCCAGCCATGTGCTCACCTCTCGAACGGGGTTAAGGTAACGTCCGCGCGCCATCATGCACCGGACCGACCCTCCTGCCACCCTCATCGTTCACGGGGGAGCCGGCGATCTCGGGCCCGAGGACCCGGCCTCCTCGGGGGGCGCCGACGCCCCCCGGCTCGAGGGCGTCCGCGGCGCCTGCGCCGCGGCGTGGGAGATCCTGCGCGGGGGCGGGAGCGCGCTCGACGCGGTCGAGGCGGCGGTGCGGCTCCTCGAGGACGACCCGACCTTCAACGCCGGCACCGGCGCGACGCTGACCGCCGCGGGCGAGGTCGAGCTCGACGCCTCGATCATGGACGGCGCCGGCCTCCGCTGCGGGGCCGTCGCGGCGGTGCGGGACGTGCGGAACCCCGTCGCGCTCGCGCGCGCGATCATGGAAGGCGGCGAGCACGTGCTCCTCGCGGGCGACGGCGCGTCCGCCTTCGCGCGCGAGGTGGGCATCCCGGCGTACCCGAACGCGCTCCTCGTCACCCCGCGCCAGCGGGCCCGCTGGGAGGCGGCGCGCGCGGCGGGCCCGGCCGGACCGAGGCACGGCACGGTGGGCGCGGCGGCGCGGGACGCCGCCGGCCACCTCGCGGCCGCGACCTCCACCGGCGGGACGTCGATGAAGCGGCCCGGGCGCGTGGGCGACACGCCCCTCGTCGGCTGCGGGACCTACGCCGACGACGCGCTCGCGGCCGTGTCCTGCACCGGCCACGGCGAGCGGATCATCCAGCTCACGCTCGCGCGGCGCGCCGCCGACCTCGTCGGCGCCGGGCGCTCGGCGATGGAGGCCGCGCGCGAGGCGGTCTCCGCGCTCGCCTCGCGCGTGCGCGGGACGGGCGGGCTCGTCGTCGTGGGGCCGCGCGGCGCGCCCGGCTTCGCGCACAGCACGCAGGTGATGAGCCGGGCGTGGGTGCGGGCGGACGGGACGATCGAGGTCGCGCTGTAGGATCCTCCAGCGCGAGGGACGCGCGAGGGGGCGTGCCGCGGGCGGCCCTGCCCGTGCACGCCCCTCGCGGGGCAGCTCGTCGTCGGGAGCGGCCGCCCTGCCCTACGCCGCGTGCGAGGCCGTATTTCGCGCCGGCTCCGGCAGCGCCTCCGGCGCGCGCTCCACGGATCGCGTGCCGGCGGCCGCGCCCCGGCCGCGCTCGCCGACCCGGAAGAACGCCACGGCGGTCTCCAGCACCGCCGCGTGGCGGGCGAGCTCCTCCGCGGTCGCGGACGTCTCCTCCGCGGTCGTGGCGTTCTGCTGCACCACCTGGTTGAGCGCGCGGATCGCGCCGTCGATCTGGTGCACGCCGGCCTCCTGCTCCCGGGCGGAGGCGGCGATCTGCTGGACGAGGACCGCGGTCCGCTCGATCTCCGGCACGAGGCGCGCGATCCGGTCGCCCGCCTGCTCGGCCACCTCGGTGCTCGCGCGCGAGAGCTTCCCGATCTGGACGGCGGCGGCCTGGCTCCGCTCGGCCAGCTTGCGGACCTCGGCCGCGACCACCGCGAACCCGCGCCCCTTCTCGCCCGCGCGCGCCGCCTCGATGGCCGCGTTCAGCGCGAGCAGGTTCGTCTGGTAGGCGATCTCCTCCACGATCGAGGTCTTCTCGGCGATGTCCTTCATCGCCGCGACCGCGCGGGTGACGGTCTGGCCCGCCTCGCGCGCGCCCTCCGCCGAGCCGTGCGCGATCTTCTGGGTCTCGGCCGCGTTCTCGGCGCTCTGCCGGATGGTGGCGTGCATCTCCTCGATGGAGGACGACGCCTCCTCGGCGGCGGCGGCCTGCCGCGAGGCGCCCTGCGAGAGGTCGTCCGCGCTCGCGGCGAGCTGGCGGCTCCCCGCGGCCACGGCCTGCGCGGCGTCCTTCACCTCGACGAACGCGGCGCGCAGCTTCGCGGCCATGCCGGCCACCTCGTCGAGGAGCCGGCCCATCTCGTCGGCTCCGCCGCCCTCCAGCTCGACGGCGAGGTTCCCGGCCGCGAGCTCGGAGGTGCCCTCCACCACCTTGCGGATCGGGCCGAGCACGGCGGCGCCGATCGACGCGGTGAGGGCGAGGCCCGCGGCGATGCCGATCGCCGTCAGCGCGACGGTCCACCAGGTCGAGCGGTCCGCCAGCTCGACCGCGCCGTCGAGGGACCGCTCGAGGGCGCGGACGCCCTCGCCCTCGAGCGCCGCGATCCCGGCGGTGAGCCCCGCGGCGCCGTCCCGGAACCGCGTCGTCGCGGGCCCGATGGCGGCCCACTCCTGCGCCAGCACGATCCGGCCGAGCTCCCGCCCGTCCGCGAGCACCGCGTCGGTGGCCGCGCGGAGCTCCCGGAACCGCGCCAGCGCCCGCGCGTCGCCCTCGAACGCCGCCTCCGCCTCCCCCCACGCGACGTCGAGCGCGCGCTTCGCCTCGAGCGCCTTCTGGATCCCCTCCGCCGTCCCGCTGTCCACCGAGGCGTTGACGTGCGCGATCATCTGCGTCGTGAGGTTCTCGACGCGGATGAGCAGGACGGCGCGCGGGAACTCCGAGTGGCGCACCGCGCTCGCGCTCCGGCCGATGCGCCGCAGCGCGCCGATCGAGGCGGCGCTCACGGTCGCGAGCACGAGGAGGAGGATCCCGAAGCCGGCGAGGAGCTTCTTGCGTACGGACAGGTCGCGGAGGCGCATGGCGGGCGGCGTCCCTTCGGCGTGCGGCGGGTCACCTCGCGACGGGATACCCGGCCTTGATCCACCCGCCGACGAGCCCGCCGTCGAGCCGGGCCACGTCCCCGTAGCCCTTCGACGCCAGGAACCGGCCCGCGATCTGGGTCTGCTTCCCGTGCAGGTCCACGAGCACGATCGGCTTCCCCCTGGGGATCTCCCCGAGCCGAGCGTCGAGCACCTCGAGGTCCACGTTCGTCGATCCGGCGATGATCCCGGACCGCGCGTCGTCCTCGTCACGGATGTCGAGCACGAACACCGCCTTCGCGTCGAGCTTCGCCTTCAGCTCGGCGGCGGTGACCGTCGGGACCTCGACCTCCGGGTAGACCTTCTTCAGCTTCGCGGGGTAGCCGCGCTTCACCCACTCCGGCAGCCCCTCGTTGTAGACCGCGACGTTCGTGTGGCCCATCTTGGCGGCCAGACCGGCCGCCTTGTGCGACTTCGTTCACTTGGGCCCCTTGCAGTAGAAGACCAGCCGCCTCGCCTTGTCGGCGGGCAGCTTCACCTTCCCGGACTTGAGCGCCTCGAAGGGCACGTTGATCGAGCCGGCGATGCTCTCCTCCGCGAACTCGATGGGGGAGAGGGCGTTGGCGAGGACGAGGTCCTCCTTCGCGTCGATCATCCGCTTCAGCTCGTCCGTCCCGACGAACGGGACGGCTTGCTGCGCGCGGACCGCCGGCGCGAGGAGGGCCGCCGCGAGCGCGGCGGCGAGGGCGGCTGGACGGTTCACTGTGCGTTCTCCTGTCAGGGCGCTCCCGGTGCGGGAGCGCCGCCTGGATGGACGGAGCGTCGCAGAGGCAGAACCGCCCGGGCCGCCACACGACCTCGGGATGCGCGCACTTGCCGCGCGGCGCGGGGCCGCAGCCCTCCGGGTGAGGAGCGCCTCCACACCGGCGGCTGCCGTCGCGCGATGCGCCGGCCGCCTACCGCCCGCGGCTCGCCATGTCGAGGAAGCCCTTCACGAGCTCGATCGGCAGGGGGAAGACGATCGTCGAGTTCTTCTCGGCGGAGATCTCGACGAGCGTCTGGAGGTAGCGGAGCTGCAGCGCGCCCGGCGAGCGCGCGATGACGTCCGCCGCCTGGCCGAGCTTCTCGGCGGCCTGGTACTCGCCCTCCGCCGCGATGACCTTGGACCGCCGCTCGCGCTCGGCCTCGGCCTGCTTCGCCATCGCGCGGCGCATCTCCTCCGGGAGGTCCACCTGCTTCACCTCGACGGCGGTCACCTTCACGCCCCACGGCTCCGTGTGGCGGTCGATGATCTCCTGGAGCTGCCGGTTGATCTTGTCGCGCTGGGAGAGGAGGTCGTCGAGCTCGACCTGCCCGAGCACCGACCGCAGCGTCGTCTGCGCGAACTGGCTCGTCGCGAAGAGGAAGTCCGTCACCTGGAGGAAGGCGCGATCGGCCTGCAGCACGCGGAAGTAGATCACCGCGTTGACCTTCACCGACACGTTGTCGCGCGTGATGACGTCCTGCGGCGGCACCTGCTCCGCGGTGACGCGCATGTCGATGATGATCATCCGGTCGATGAACGGGATGATCCACTTGAGCCCCGCGTTGCGCACGCCCGCGAAGCGGCCGAGGCGGAGCACGACGCCCTGCTCGTACTCGTTCACGATCCGGATGCCGGACAGGAGCCAGAGGACGAAGAGCGCGACGGGGATGAGCAGGCCGATGGCGGGCATGGACCCTCCGTGGATGCGCTCCGTTCTAGCCTTTCTCGGGGACGGCGACCACCGTCGCGGTGAGCCCGTCCACCGCCGCCACCCGGACGCGGGCCCCCTTCGGGATCTGGACGCCGCTCCGCGCCTGCCAGTACTCGCCGTGAACGAACACCTCGCCGCCCGCCGGGCCGACGTCGGAGAGCGCCTGCCCCTCCGCGCCGACGAGCCCGGCGACGCCGAGCTGCAGGGGCTTCCGGCGCGAGCCGGCGATCTTCCAGGCCATGAACCCGAGGATGAGCGCGAGCGCGACGGGCGTCGGCCACACGACCCACGGCGAGAGGGAGAGCGCGCCGGGGTCGAAGTGGTAGTCCGGCGACGTCTTGTCGATGAAGAAGAGCGTGCCGATGACGATGCAGGCGGCGCCGCCGAGCCCCGCGACGCCGTGCGCCGTGACGTAGCCCTCCGCCACGAGGAGCGCGACGCCGACGAGGATGAGCACCACCGCCCCCGCGTTCACCGGGATGACGCGCATCCCGAGGAACCCGAGGAAGAGGAGCAGCGCGCCGGCGGCGCCCGGGAAGATCCCGCCCGGGTGGTAGAACTCGATCGCGATCCCGAGCGTCCCGAGCAGCATGAGGAGCGCGAGCACGTTCGGGTTCGAGATGATCGAGAGGACCTGCTGCCGGACCGTCTTCTCGAGCGGGACGAGGGCCGCGCCCTTCGAGCGGAGCACCTTCTCGCCCGCGCCGGTCTTGACCTTGCGGCCGTCCGCGGCGTCGAGCGCCGCGGACAGATCGCCCGCGGTGAGGTCCACGACCTTGAGCCGCACCGCCTCCTCGGCCACGACGGACACGCTCTCGCGCACCGCCTTCTCCGCCCAGTCGGCGTTCCGCCCGCGCGCCTCGGCGATGGACCGCGCGAACGCGACCGTGTCGTTCTCCACCTTCTTCGCCATGTCCTTCCCGGCCTCCTCGGCGACGTCCCTGCCGGAGCCGGTGACCGGGTGGGCGGCGCCGATGTTGGAGGTCGGGTGCATCGCCGCGACCCCGGCCGCCATCGTCAGGAACGCGCCCGCGGACGCGGCCTGGGCCGCGGCGGGCCCCACCCACACGACGACGGGCACGTCGCTCCCAAGCATCGCCCGGACGATCTCGCGCGTCGCGTCGAGCATGCCGCCGGGCGTGTCGAGCCGGAGCGCGATCGCCTCGAACGCCTCGAGCTTCGCCTTGGCGAGCCCCGCCCCTACGTACTCGGCGGTGCCGCCGGTGATCGGGCCGGTCACCTCGAGCACCAGCACCCGGGGCTGCGCGGCGCCCTCCCTCGCGGGCGCGGGCGCGGCGAGCGCCGCGATCGCGGCGAGCGCGACCGCCGCGGACGCGAGGGTGCGCGGACGGATGGGCGCGGGACGACGCATGCTTGCCTCCTCTGGGCTGGAGAGGATGATACCGCCCGCTCAGCGCGAAGGCGGCGCCTTCCCCAGCTCCCTCATCACCAGCTGGAGGTCCTCCCACGCCTTTTTCTTCTCCTCGGGGCTCCGGAGCAGGTAGGCGGGGTGGAACGTCGGCATGAGCCGCGTCCCCTCGTACGTCGCCCAGCGGCCGCGCAGGCGGCTGATCGGCGTCGTGTCCCGGAGCAGCGTCTGCGCCGCGATCTTCCCGAGCGCGACGATCGCCCGCGGCGCGACCGCGCGGATCTGCGCCCGCAGGAAGGGCTCGCACGCGTCCATCTCGTCCGGCTCGGGGTTCCGGTTCCCGGGGGGCCGGCACTTCACCACGTTCGCGATGTACACGTCCTCCCGCCGGTACCCCATCGCCTCGATCATGCGCGTGAGGAGCTGGCCCGCGCGCCCGACGAACGGCTCGCCCTGCAGGTCCTCGTCCGCGCCGGGCCCCTCGCCGACGAACATGAGCTCGGCGCGCGGATCCCCGACGCCGAACACGAGGTTCGTCCTGGCCGGCGCGAGCTTGCAGCGGGCGCACTCCCCGAGCTCCTCGCGGACCGCGAGGAGCGCGGGGCTCCCGCAGCCGCGGTCGCCGAGCCGGTACGCGCCCGCGCGAGGCGTCGCGGCCGCGCTCGAGGTCGGGGCCGCGGTCGGCGCCCGTGCGGGCGTCGAGGTCGCGGTCGGGGCCGAGGGCGGCGGAGAGGGAGGCGCCCGGCCGCTCGTCTCCCGCGCGTCCCGCGAAGGGCCTCCCCGAACCGGCCCGGGGGGCGCCCGCACACCATGGTCGTGGGACACCGCGGGCTCCGGCACCTCCGCGACGCCCGCGTCGGCGAGCCACGCGAGGTGGCGCAGCGCCTCCGCCGCGATCTCCGCGGCTTCCGTGGTGCGGGCGCGTGTGGATTCGTCGCTCACCGGTCCCCCGAAGAAAACCCGATCGTCGCGTTGCGAAGCGCTCGGGCACGCTCCTAGAATCGTCTCGCGATGAAGCTGTCCCGCCTGCTCGCGCTCCTGCCCCTCGCCGCCGTCGCCCTCGTCATCCTCGCCTGGCCCTCCGACGCGCTGGCCTGGGGACCGCTCGCGCACCTCAACTTCTCGGCCCAGGCGCTGCAGTCCCTCGGGACGGTCCAGCCGGGCCTCCGCCAGGTCCTCGCCGACTTCGGCGACGAGTTCCTCTACGGCTCGCTCGCCGCGGACATCGTCGTCGGCAAGAACATGGCGCGGTATCTCTACCACTGTCACAACTGGCGCGTCGGCTTCAACGTGTTCCGGCACGCCAGGCCCGGGGGCGAGCAGGCGTTCGCGCTCGGCTTCCTCTCGCACCTCGCCGCGGACACCGTCGCGCACAACTACTACGTGCCGTACAAGACCGTCGCCTCGTACCACAAGGTCAACACGCGGCACGCCTACTGGGAGCTGCGGTACGACCAGCGCATGGACAAGGCGCTGTCGCGCCTCGCCAAGCAGGTGACGACGCGCGCCATCCGGAACCACGACGACTACCTCGAGCGGATGCTCTACCGGTCGTCGGTGCTCCCCTTCGGCGTCTCGAAGCAGATCTTCCGGTCGCTCCTCGCCACCGCGCGGATCGGGCGGTTCGGCCAGGTGTCGAGCCTGACCTTCGCGCGCGAGCGGAAGCTCCCGCTCGAGCCCGACCTCGTCTCCGACACGAACGACCTCGCCTTCCGCGCCATCATGGGGATGCTGAACGACGGCGAGCGGAGCGAGGCGGCCCGCGCGGACGCGACCGGCGCGCGCAACATCCGGCTCGCCACCGACCTCCGCAAGGCGCTCAAGCAGAAGACCGCCCGGCGGATCATCCACCCGCGCGACGCGCACGAGATCGCGCTCGAGACCCGCGACAGCTTCCGGAAGGGGATTCACGGGAAGCTCGTCCTGCCGCCGTCGATCGCGAGGCTGGCGGCGTAGGCCCCTCCGGTCCTCCCGCGCGAGCCCGTCGCGGCCCCTAGTCCTTCCTCGGCCTCCGCGCCTCGAGCACCGGCACGATCCAGTCGAGGATCGCCTCGGCGATCCGCTCCTTCGGCCCCTCGATCTCGGCGAGCTCGGTCGGGGACACGAGCGCGACCCGGTTCGTGTCGAGCCCGAACCCGGCGCCCGGGCCGCCGACGCGGTTCGCCACCACGAGATCGCAGCGCTTCCCGCGCAGCTTCTCGCGGGCGCGCGCGATGACCTCGTCCGTCTCCGCCGCGAACCCCACGAGGACGGGGGCGTCCTTCCTCCCCGCGTGGCGCGCGCCGAGCCCGGCGAGGATGTCGGGCGTCCGCGAGAGGACGAGCGTCTCGTCCCCCTCGCCCTTCTTGATCTTGCGGGGCGAGGCGGTGGCGGGGCGGTAGTCCGACACCGCGGCGGCGCCGACGAACAGGTCCATGTTCGCGGACGCGAGCTCGACGGCGTGCGCCATCTGCTCGGCCGTCTCGACGCGCACGACCGCGACGCCGGGCGGGTCCGGGAGCTGCGTCGGACCGGAGACGAGCGTCACCTCCGCCCCCCGGTGCGCCGCGACCCGCGCGACCGCGTAGCCCATCTTCCCGGACGAGGGGTTCGAGATGAACCGCACCGGATCGATCGGCTCGCGGGTGGGGCCCGCGGTGACGAGCACCTTCCGGCCCGCGAGATCGAGGTTCCCGAGGAGGCGCGAGGCGGCGAGCGCGATCTCGTCCGGCTCGGCCAGCCGCCCCTCGCCCACGTCGCCGTCCGCGAGCTCGCCCGTGCCCGGGCCGACGACGTGGAGCCCCCGCGCGCGGAGCGCGGCGAGGTTCTCCTGGGTGGCCGGGTTGCGCCACATCCGCGTGTTCATGGCGGGCGCGAGCAGGACCGGACAGGTCGCCGCGAGGACCGTGGTGGTGACCGCGTCGTCCGCCATCCCCGCCCGGATGCGCGCGAGGAGGTCGGCGGTGGCCGGGGCGACGACGACGAGGTCGGCGGCCCGCGCGAGCGCGAGGTGCCCGTAGGCGAGGTCGGCCGCCGGGTCGAGCAGGTCGACCAGCACCGGCGCGCCCGAGAGCGCCTGGAACGTGAGCGGCTGGACGAAGCGGGTGGCCGCCCGGGTCATCGCCACGCGGACGGCGCCGCGCCCCTTCACCACGAGCCGCGCGACCTCGCAGGCCTTGTACGCGGCGATGCCGCCGCCCACGCACAGGACCACGGTGCGGTTCTGGAATCGCATGCGGGCATCATAACCGAGCGTCCGCGCCGGGACGGACTTCCCGGCCACCTCGTTCGGTGCCATCCTCGGCGCGGTGGAGCAGCCGCGGCCCGAACCCCCGCCCCCGCCGGCGCCCTCGGGCGGGAAGAGCGCGCTCGCCTTCTTCGGGGTGGTGCTGCTGCTCTTCGTCCCGGGCATGCTCGCCCAGGCCGCGTTCCGCTCCGCCGGGCTCGTCTGGTCGGAGGTGTTCGTGTTCCTCCTCCCGGCGCTCGTCGTGACGGCGGGGTCGAACCTGCGCGCCGACGCCTGGCTCCGGCTGCGGCGCCCGCCCGGGATCGCCCTCGCGCTGGGGGCGCTCGTCGGGGGCGCGGGATACCTCGTCGCGGTCGCGGTCCTCCTCGCGGCGCAGCGGATCCTGCCGCACGCGTGGCAAGAGCTCTTCGACCCCACGCGGATCTTCGACGGGCCGGCGTGGGAGCGCGCGGTCGTCGCCGCGGCCGCCGTCCTCGTCGCGCCGCCGTGCGAGGAGATCGCGTTCCGCGGGTACCTCCTCTCCGCGATCGGCCTCCGCCGGCGGCCGGCGGTCGCGATCGGCGCGGCGGCCGCCCTCTTCGCCGCGATGCACCTCGACCCGATCCGGTTCCCGGCGCTGTTCGTCCTCGGCGCCGTGTTCGGCTGGCTGGCGTGGCGCGCCGGGTCGATCTGGCCCTCCGTCGCGGCGCACGCCACGAACAACGCGATCACCTCGGTCCTCTTCCTCGCCGTGGCCGATCCCGGTGCCGACGCCGCGCCGCCGCCGCTCGCGGCCGTGCTCGGGACCGCAGCGGTCGGCGTCGCGGCGCTCGCGCTGCTCGTGCGGGCGTACCGCGCGCTCACGCCCGACCCGCCGCCGCCGTCGTCGGCGGTGGCGCTGCGCGATCCCGCCGACCCCTCGATCGCGTTCTCGGGCCTCCGCGTCCCCGCCGCGCTCCGCGCGGGCGCGCTCGCGGGCGCCGTGCTCTTCCTCGCCCTGCTCGTCGCGGGCGCCCTCGGCGCCGGGCGACCGCGCCGCGCGGTCCCGGCCGCGCCGTCCGTCGGCGCGGCCGGCCAGGAGGAGCGCGGCGGCGTTCGGGGTGGCGCCCCGCCGGGCCCGCGAGCATAGTGGCCTGAGCCGGCGCACCGTGGTCCGACGCGCCGGCCAGCCGGAGGTCGTCCCCTTGCGCCGCTCCCTCGCCGCCGCCCTCGCCCTCGCCCTGCTCGCCCCCGCCGGTGCGGGGGCGCGAGGCCCCTCCACGCCGGAGGAGCGCAAGAAGGCGGTCGAGACGACGCGCAAGCTCGAGAAGGAGCCGCTCGCGCGCAGCTCGATGGAGTCGCGCAAGTGGCTCTTCCGGTGGATCGTCGAGATCCCGGACGTCAACGTGACGAGCTGCCCGGGCCCGCTCGACGTGCTGCGCGAGGACGAGGACGACGCCTTCGGACAGATGCTCTACCTCCAGTCCGTCTTCGGGATGGCGGCGTTCCTCGTCGAGAACCCGAAGAAGAAGGACGACTGGGTCGCGGTGCAGACCGCCGGCGTCGAGAGCGTGCTCCGGGCGTACGACGCGATGCGCAGGGCCGACTCCGAGCTGCGGTGGAAGGAGCTCGACCGGCTGGAGAAGGCGCGCAAGGAGGGGAGGCTCGCCGCGATCGTGCAGAAGGAGATGGCGCGGTGCGGCAGCCCCGACGAGATGGGGCCGGCGCCGCGCGACGCGATCTGAGCTCGCCCGCGGTCAGGACGGCCGGACGCGGACGAAGCGATCGCGGAACAGGAACCCCTGCGCGATGGGGATCCCGAGGTCGCGCGCGAGGTCGAGGTCCGCGCGGGTCTCGACGCCCTCGAGGACGGTCCTCGCGCCGGTCCGCGCCGCCATCGCGACGAGCGCCTCCACGACCGCGAGGCGCCGCGGCGACCGCGGCGTCGCGAGCAGGGAGCGGTCGAACTTGAGGTAGTCGGCGAACGCGAGCAGCTCGAACGAGATGAGGCCGTGCGCCGCGCCCACGTCGTCGAGCGCGAACGGCAGGCCGCGCGCGCGGAGGGCGGCCGCCATCGCGTGGCCGCGCTCGACGTCCGCGGCCCCGACGTTCTCGATCGCCTCCACGACGACGTCGCGCCGCGCCGACGCCATGAGGGCGAGCAGCTCGTCGCCGCCGTCCGGCGAGCACGCCAGGCTGTCCGGGTCCAGGTTCACGAAGAGCGTGCTCCCCGGCGCGCGGTCGAGCTGGAGCCGCTTCAGGGCGAGCTCCGTCTCGACGAGGAGCGACGGCGCGCCGTGCAGCCACGAGAACACCGCGCCGGGGCGGAGCTCGCTCCCGTCGGGACGGTGGAAGCGGGCGAGCGCCTCGTGCGCGATCGTCTCGCCGGAGGAGATCTCGACGAGCGCCTCGTACTGCACGCCGAAGCGCGCGCTCTCGAGGGCCTCGAGCACGTCGTCCCCCGGGAGCGGCGAGGGCACGGGGATGCGGCGGGAAGGGGCGACCGGCGAGGTGGGGATCATCATGAGATCGATTCGCATCCTCGCATGCGACGATCCGCCGCAGCCTTGATCTCGATCAGCACCGCCGCAGGACGAGCGCCTTCAGGTAGCGGCCCTCCCTGAACTGCGGCGACACGGGGTGGTCCGGCGGCTGCCGGGTCTCCGCGACGATCTGGAGGTCCACCCGCGCCTTGAACGCCGCCTCCTTCACCGCGTCGGCGAACTGCTCGGCCGACACCCGCGCCGAGCAGCTCGCCGTGACGAGGAGCCCGCCCGGCGCGACCACCGCGAGCGCGGCGCGGTTGAGCGACGCGTACCCCGCGACGGCGGCGTCCACCGCCCGCTGCGACTTCGCGAACGCGGGCGGGTCGCAGACGACGAGGTCGAAGCGGCGCCCCTCCCGCCTGTGGCGCGCGAGGAGCTCGAACGCGTCCTCGGCCGCGAACGCGTGGTCGGCGGGGTCGAGGCCGTTCGCGCGGAAGTTCTCGCGCGCGAGCCCGAGCGCGTCCTCGTCCACGTCCACCGAGACGACGTGGCGCGCTCCGCCCAGCGCCGCCGCGACCGAGAAGCCGCCGGTGTACGAGAAGAGGTTCAGCGCCTCGGGCCGCCCCGCCGCGAGGCCGCGCACCATCCGGCGGTTCTCGCGCTGATCCAGGAAGTGGCCGGTCTTCTGCCCGCGCCGGACGTCCACGAGCAGCTTCATCCCGTGCTCGTCGATCTCGAGGAGCTCGGGGGGCTCGGCGCCCCACAGGACGCGCCCGGCGGGCGCGCCGCCCTCGTCGTCGTCGTCGCGGGGGACCTCGTCGCGCCCGAAGACGCCCTCGAGCCCCTCCGCCTCCGCGCGGAGCGCCTCGACGATGGCGGCGCGGTGCGGGACGAGCCCGGCGGAGTAGAGCTTCAGCACGGCGAAGGCGGCGTAGCGGTCCGCGACGACGCCGGGGAGCCCGTCGGACTCGCCGTGGACGAGCCGGAAGCCGGTCGTGCCGTGCACGAGCTCGCGCCGGAGCGCGAGCGCGCGCGCCACGCGGCGGCGCCAGAAGTCCGCGTCGATCGCCTCGGCGGGCTCTCGCGTCAGGATGCGGACCGTGATCGCCGAGTGCGGGTCGAAGTAGCCGCGCGCGACGAACCGCCCCTCGTCGGTCACGTCCACGATCGTCCCGGGCGCGAGCCCCTTCGGCGCCTTCTCGACGGCCTTGCGGAACACCCACGGGTGCCCCGCCCGCAGGTGGCGGGCGAGGTCCTTCTGCAGCCGGAGCTCCGCCTCGCCCTTCATGGTCGCCGCGCCTCCCCGCGCGCCGCGCGCGGCCGCTCCGCTCGCGCCCGGGAGAAGTTCCCCACGACGAGCCCGGGCCGCGCCGCCGCGAGCGCCGCGACGAGCGCGCGGATCCCGATCGCGCGCCCGCCCGCGCCGCGCCCCCGGGCGAGCGCGACGTAGACGTCCGGGTCGATGGCGAGCGGCCGGGTCTGGACCTGGTCCACGCCGGTCCGCGCGACGAGCGCGCAGAGCCGCTCCGCCTCGCCGGCGCGGTCGGTGACGCCGGGGAACGTGAGGAGGTTCAGGGCGACGTAGGCGCCGCGCGCCTTCGCGGTCCGGATCGCCCGCGCCACGTCGGCGAGCCCGTAGCCGCGCGGGCGGTAGTACGCGGCGTAGAGGTCCTCCGAGGCCGAGTTGAGCGAGATCCGCACCGAGTCGAGCCCGGCGTCGACGAGCCGCCCGAGCGCCCCGGGGAGCGAGCCGTTCGTGTTCGCGTGGATCGAGCCGCGCGAGGTGCGCGCGCGCACGAGCCGGATGGCGCGCGCGATCTCCTTCCAGCGCGTGAGCGGCTCGCCCTCGCAGCCTTGGCCGAAGCTCACCATCACGCGCCCGGTGGCGCGCTCGAGGTGGCGGATCGCCACCTCCGCCATCTCCTCGGCGGTCGGCGCCCGCACGATCCGCTCGTGGCTCGCGGGCGGCATCCCGGCGTCCTGCTCGGAGAGGCACCCGACGCAGGCGGCGTTGCAGCCGGCCGACGAGGGGATGGCGCCCTCGTCGCGCCGGTAGAACGTGTTCTGCGCGGTGAAGCAGCGCCACTCGAGCGCGCAGCGCGAGAGCTGGCGGTAGATCGGGTTCCCGGTCTCCTCGAGCGTCGCCGCGACCCGCCGCGGCAGGTCGGGCGTCGAGTGGACGCGCGGGCTCCAGTGGCGGCGCCGGTCGGTGTGGAGCGCCCAGACGACGGGGCCCTCCGGGCCGAGCGCGGCGGCGGTGTAGGCCCACTGCGGGAGGACCGGCGTCTCGGCCGCCGTCGCGAGCGGCGGCCGCGCTGCGGCCGGGAGGAAGGTCCGCGTGAAGCCGGGCGGGAGGGTCGCGCCGACCGCGTGCGGCACGAGGGTGCGGCGGCCGACCCGCACCTCGCGGAGCACCGCGGGCGCGCCCGTCGCCGGGTCGATCCCCACCGGGCGGCGGCCCGGCAGCATCGTGAGGGTCGCGCCCTCCGGGAGCGCCCGCGCCCGCTCGGGCGGCGCGAGGACGTCCTCGCCGCTCCGGACCGCCGCGAGGAGGTCCGGATGGTCGTAGACTCGCCCGCGGTCGTCGGCGAAGAGGAGGTTCGGCATGCGCTCCGGCGCGCGGCGCGCGCGGACGGCGGGTCATAGCACCGGTCCCGGGCGCCTTCCATCGGCCCGTGACTCCACCGCCACATTCCTCTAGAATGCGCTCTCCTTTCGCGGTGATCGCACGACGGTTCCCCCGGCATCCGGGCGGGGGTCCGGCTGGCGGGAATCGGGGCGGGCGCCGGCTCGTTTCCCTCCTGACGCGACGGGAGACGGCGCCGCGCGCGCCGCGATCCTAAGAACCCGGGGCGGGAGACGACGACCCTCGATGTTCGATCTGAGACAGACGGACCTCACCCGGGGCGAGTTCGAGGGGCTCGCCCTCAAGCACCTCGACCCCCTCTACTCGGCTGCGCTGCGGCTCACCAAGAACGACCGCGACGCCGAGGACCTCGTCCAGGACACCTTCCTCCGCGCGTACCGCTTCTTCGACAAGTTCGAGCGCGGCACGAACATGAAGGCCTGGCTCTTCAAGATCCTCACGAACACGTTCATCAACCGCTATCGCCGGTCGGTGAAGGAGCGGAACATCGTCGAGGGGTCGGAGCGGGACGCCGTGCACGAGCGGTTCGTCTCGCGCGAGGCCGCCGAGTACGCGGCCAACCCCGAGCAGTTCTTCTTCGACCGGCTCCTCTCCGACGACGTGCTGAAGGCCGTCGACTCGCTCCCGATCGACTTCCGGCTGGTGGTGATCCTCGCCGACCTGCAGGAGTTCTCGTACCGCGAGGTCGCCGAGATCCTCGACGTGCCGGTGGGCACGGTGATGAGCAGGCTCTACCGCGGCCGGCGCCTCCTCCAGAAGGCGCTGGCGAGCTACGCGGTGGTCTCGGGCGTGTTGCAGGACGTCGGCGAGGATGGGAGCATCGACCTCGAGGCGTATCGGAAGCGTCGCGGCAAGTCGGCCTAGGACGGGCCACCCGCGGGAACGGCCATGGCGATCGAACCCTCGCTCAACGCGGCCATGGACTGCACCGAGCTGGAGCGCTCGATCGACGCCTACGTCGACGGTGAGTTCGACGCGCCCGAGCGCGCCGAGGCCGATCTGCACCTCGCCACCTGCGAGCGCTGCCGCGCCCTCGCGGGCGCCCGGGCCGCGCTGCGGGCGGCCGTCCGCGCGAAGCTGCGCGAGGCGATGACGCCCCCCGCGGTCCGCGCCCCCGACGCGCTCCGGACCCGCATCGAGGCCGACCTCGCGCGCCGCCGCCGGCCGCTCTGGCGCCGCGCGCTCTCGCCGATCCCGGTCGCCACGCTCGCCGCCTGCGCCGCCGGCGCCGTGGTCGTGTTCTGGACGCACGCGGGCGAGGCGCACCCGGGCCCGCTCGCGGAGGAGGCGATCACGAGCCACCACCGCGACCTCCCGCTCGACTACGTCGCGGCGTCGGTCGGCGAGTCCGCCCTCCCCGCCTGGTTCGCCGACAAGCTCACCTTCAGGCCGTCGCCGCCGCGGTTCCGCGCGGAGGGGGTGTCGCTCGAGGGCGCCCGCTTCTCGCAGCTCCGCGAGTGGGAGGCGGCGTACGTGCGGTACCGCCTGCCGCGCGGCAAGGCCGGGCTCTTCATCGTGGACGATCCCGGGGGCCGCTTCGACGTCGGCGGCCAGGCCGTGACGGTGGGCGAGCGCACGATCCGCGTCGCCCGGGGCCACGGCTACAACGTCGCCGTCTGGCGCGACGACAAGATCGTCTACTCGCTCGTCGTCGGCGAGGGCGATCTCGACGAGGCCGCGCTCCGCGAGCTCGTCCGCACCGCGCAGGCCGGGTCCGGCCGATAGCGCCCCCCGCGCGCCCTCGACCGCGGTTTTGACACCCCGCGCGGCGCGCGGTTAACATTTCGCCAGCGTTTTCGAGAATTTTCCGCGCGGCCCCTCCCGCCGCGCGCCGGACCCGAGATGCCGAAGAAGATCCTCCTCATCGAGAACGACGCGGGCTTCGCGGCGGAGGCGTCGCACGCCCTGGAGGCGGCGGGCCTCGAGGTCCGGACCACCGGCGACGGCAAGGAGGGGCTCGATCTCGCGCGCGACTGGGCGCCGGAGGCGATCGTCCTCTGCGTCGAGCTGCCGGGGATGAGCGGTTACCTCGTCTGCCAGAAGCTGAAGAAGGACGACGCGCTCAGATCGGTGCCGCTCGTGCTCACGAGCGCGGAGGCGACCGAGGAGACCTTCGAGAAGCACAAGACGCTGAAGGCGCGCGCGGACGAGTACCTGCTGAAGCCGTACGCGCCCGAGGCGCTGATCGAGAAGCTCGCGGGCCTGATCGGGCTCCCCGACGGGGCCGCCGGGCCGGGCGAGGAGGAGGTCGTCTCGCTCGAGGAGGAGATGGGGCTCGAGGCGTCCGCGGAGGGCTCGCCCGACCAGGAGATCCCGGGGCTCGATCTGCAGTCGCTCCCCGACGAGCCCGCCGACGGCGGAGAGACGACCGCGCTCGACGAGGACCTCCGGCTGCTGGACGACGCGTTCGAGGGGCTCTCCGCTGCGGGTTCGTCCGCCGCGGACGCCGCCGACGCGGCGCTCGACGAGCTGACCGGGCCGGGCGAGGAGCCCGTGCCGGTCGCCGAGGTGGACGCCGCGGCCGCGTCCCTCCCCGAGGAGGACGAGGGCGCGGCGCGCGCCGAGCTCGCGACGCTCGACGCGGACGCGGAGGCCGCGCTCGGCGCGCTGGGCGGCGCCGACGAGACGCTCTCGCCGGACCCCTCGACCGCGCCCGTCCGGGGCGCGAGCGCGGACCTGCTCCGCGCCGCCGGCATCAGGCTGCTCGACGACGAGCCCGCGGCCGCGCCGCCGCCGGCCGCGAGCTCGGCCGACCTGGACGAGGCGCGCGAGGCGCTCGAGCGGGCGCGGCGGGACCTCGACGCCCGCGACGAGGAGCTGCGCGACGTGACGCGCCGCGCCGACGAGGCCGAGGCCGAGATCGCGCGGGCGGGCGCGAAGGCGGAGTCCGCCGCGGCGCAGCTCAAGAAGGCCGAGGCGGACGCCAGGGCCGCGCGCGACGAGGCGCGGCGGGCGGCGGACCAGGCCCGGGCGGTCGAGGCGAAGCTCGCCGATCTCGAGCGGCGCCTCGCCGAGGCCGAGCGGCGCGCGGAGGAGGCCGAGGCGGACGCGCGCCGGCGCGGCGAGGAGGCCGCCGCCGCCCAGGAGGCGGTCGCCCGCGCCGAGGCGCTCGAGCGCGAGGCGGACGAGCTCCGCACCGAGCTGCTCGTGGCCCGCGGCGAGGCCGAGGGCGCCCGCGGCGAGGTCGAGAACCGGACGACGGAGCTGCGCAAGCGGGTCGCCGACATCGAGGCGGCGAGCGCGAAGAACGAGGAGCGGATCGTCAAGGCCTACCAGAAGATCAAGGCCGACGAGAAGGTGCGGGACAAGGTGCGGAAGGCGCTCGCGATCGCGACGCAGCTCCTCGAGGAGGGGCTGTCGGCCGCGGAGCCGACCGCCGACAAGGAGCGGCGCGCCGCGGGCGGGCGCGAGTAGGCCGGCCTTCGGCCGCTGCGCGCGGCTCGCCTACCCCGTCGCGTCGCGGTCCTCGACCCGCTCGAGCGGCGGCCCGTCGAGCGTCACGCCCAGGTAGCGCAGCATCCGCTCGTGGTGGCGCGTCAGGCCCCGCACGACGAGCCCGTCGCGCGCGGCGAGATCCTGCGCGACCGCGGCGAGCCCGAAGTCCTCGCACTTCGTCACGTGCGTGAAGTCGAGGACGAGGGGCCGGCTGCTGGGGACCTCGACGAGCCAGCCGCACAGGCGGTTCGCCGCGCCCGCGTCGAAGTTCCCGTCCAGACGGATCACGAGCTCACCGTGCGCGCCGTGCGTCACGTCCATCATCGGTTCTCGCCTCCGAGCGGACGACGGCGGATCGTGCGTCCGTTTCCGCTCCCGGTCAACCCGCCGACCCAACGGGACCGGGAGCGGGGCGGCACCGCCCGGGGCGCCTCGCTCGAACGAAGGGGAGCGGCGGCGCACCGCGCCGCGTCAGTGCGTGCCGACGCCGCCGCCCGCCGTCCCTTCGGGCATCTCCTCGCGCGCGCCGGCGGCGCGCATGGCGCCCACCGCCGCGCCGATGGCCAGCAGGTTGGCGGGCGAGAGCGCCGCCCGGAACGCGCCCTTGACGAAGGGGCGCAGCACGGGCCACAGCCCGCCGCCGAGCACGAACCCGGCCGCCGCCGCGACGCCGAGCACCGCCATCGGCGTCTCGCGCATCCGCCGCTCGAGCTCCACCTCCTCGGCGAAGCGCCCCCAGGCGTCCCGCGCCTGCTCGGCGACCGATCGCAGCGTCTCGTTCACGTCGTCCATGTCCTCGATCCCGGCCATGCCGTCCCCCTCCCGCCTACGCCCGCGACAGCAGCCGGCCGAGCACGAACCCGACGCCGAGCGCGAGACCGATCGCGGCGAGCGGACGCTCGCGCGCGAACTCGCGGATCTGCTCGCCCGCGTCCTCGCCGTAGCCCCGGATCTCCTCCATCCGGTCCTGCACCTGACCCCGCACGTCCTCCATCCGGTCCTGCACCTTGCCCGCGACGCGCTCCGCCTTCTCCCGCGCCTGCGAGCCGATGTCCCCGCCGCTTCCGCCGCCGCCGTTCTCCATGGCATCTCCTCGGGAAACCGTCCCTCGCAGCAAGGTAGGCCGCCGTGCGCGGCGGCCAAAGCCCCGATCACGCCTGCCCCGCGGAGCGGCGCCGGCGACGAGGCGTGGGGGCGCGGCCGGGCGAGCGCCGCGGCGCCCCCGCGGAGCGGCCGCCCCGCGGGAGCGGCGGCCTCAGGGGGCGCGCGCGCGGCGCCGCCGGAGCGCGGCGGCGAGCTCGTCCAGCTCGGCGATCCGCAGGGCCCGCGCGACGGCCAGGTAGGCGAGGCCGCCCGCGAGGACCGGCCCGAGCCCGAGCGCGAGCTGGCCGCCGAGGCCGCGGGGAGGGACCAGGCGCCCGAGCCCTCGCCAGGTCGCCCAGGCGACGCCGGCGAGCACCGCCGAGGCGACGAGCACCTTCGCGAGCTGGGACACGACGCCCGTCCCCCCGAGCCCGCCGTGCCGCCGCCGCCACGCCCAGGCGAGCACGGCGAAGTTGGCCGTCGCCGCGAGCGACGTCCCGAGCGCGACGCCGCGGAAGCCGAGGACCGGGAACAGCGACGCGTTGAGCGCCACGTTCGAGAGCATCCCGAGGACGCTCCCCACGACCGGAGTTCGCGCCTCGTCGAGCGCGTAGAACGCGGGCGCGAAGACCTTCACGGCCGAGTACGCGTACAGGCCGAGCGCGTAGAAGAGCAGCGCCTGCGCCGTGGCGGCGGTGTCCGCGGCGCCGAAGCGGCCGTGCTCGTAGATCATGCCGATGATCGGCTCGCCGAGGACCGCGAGCCCGACCGCCGACGGCACGTTCAGGAACGCCACGAGCCGCATCGCCGAGCCGAGCGTCGCCCTCACCGCGGTCATGTCCTTCGCCGCCGCGCGCTGCGCGACGCCCGCCCCCGCGACCGTGGCGATCGCGACGCCGAAGACGCCGAGCGGGAGCTGCATGAGCCGGAAGGCGTACTGGAGCCAGCTGTTCGCGCCGACGACGCTCGACGCGAACGCGGTGTTGACGAGCACGTTCACCTGCGTCGCGGACAGCCCCACCACCGCCATCGCCATGAGCCGGCCGATCCGGCGGAGGCGCGGGTCCGCGAGGTCGGCGCGCGAGAGCCGGGGGCGCGCCCGGAAGCCGAGGGCGCGCAGGGACGGGCCCTGCACGCCGAGCTGGAGCGCGCCGCCGATCATGGTGCCGACCGCCCACCCGACGACGGCCCTCTCCGGCGGCCAGCCCGCGAGCCACAGCCACGCGCCGACCGCGATGGATCCCACGTTGAAGAGCGCCGGGGCGAGCGCGGGCGCGGTGAAGCGGCTCTGCGCGTTCAGCATCCCCATCGCGACCGCCGAGAGCGACACGAGGAGGAGGAACGGCATCATGATCCGGGTGAGGAGCGTCGTGAGCCCGCGCTCCTCCAGGCCGTGGCCGATGACCGCCACGATCGCCCCGGCGAAGGCGATCCCGAGGAGCGCGATGGCGCCGACGACGAGCAGGACGACGCCGACGAGCGCGTTCGCGAGCCGGTAGGCGGCCTCGCGCCCGGCGTTCCGATGGGCGTCCGCGAACACCGGCACGAACGCCGACGAGAGCGCCCCCTCCGCGAAGAGGTCGCGCAGGAGGTTCGGGATCCGGAACGCGACGACGAAGGCGTCGGACCAGCGGTTGGCGCCGACGAGCGCCGCGAAGAGCTGCTCGCGGACGAGGCCCAGGACGCGCGAGGTCATCGTCGCGGCGGAGACCCAGACCGCGCGCCCCACGCGGACGGGCGCGGCGGGCGGCGCGCCGGGCGGGGCCTGCGGGGGGGCGGCCTCGTTCACGGCGACGGCGCCACCCGCTCGCGTCGAGCGTCGCGAGGCGCAGGAGCCCGAGCCGAGGTCGCCATCAGTGCTTCCCGCCGGCGGGCCCCTTGGCGGCGGCCTCCTTCTTCATCATGTAGGCCTTGGCCTGCGCCTGGATCGTCTGCGGCACGTTGCGGTCGCGCGCCAGCTCCTTGATGTCCTTCTCCTGGAGCGTGAACAGCATCTTGAGCGCGGTGGGGAGGGGGACCTTCGGGTTCTTCACGAGCGACGTCTTGATGGCGTAGTTCCGCAGGAACTCGCGGTTCGAGTAGATGTAGCGCAGCACCTCCGCGTTCACCGTGCGCGAGTTCGCGAGCCCGATGATCTCCCCGTCGGTGATGCGCGGGCTCGTCGCGGCGGCCAGGCACACGAGCTTGTTCGCGTCGCGCAGGAGGAGCGTGCGCGCCTCCTTGTTTCCGAGCGTCGCGAGCTTGATCTTCTCGGCCACCGACATCTTCATGATCCGCTGGGTGGCGTTGAGCTTCTTCTGCTCCTGCTCGACGACCGCCGCGGTCGCCTCCCCCTCGGCCGCGAGCACGTCGCCGTACTCCGCCATGAGCCCGACCGCGGTCTCGCCCGGCGCGGGCGGCTTCACCGTCGGGTCCACGCCGTGGATGCGCTTGTGCGCCTCGACGAGCTGGGGGACGTCGAGCAGGGTGAGGCCGTTGCGGACGCAGAAGTCGCAGGCGCCGTCGATCGTGGACGCGAGCGCCTCGGGGTTCTTGCAGAGGTTGCGCACGATGTCGTCGTGCCGGAGCAGCCGGAGCTCGTTCTGCCGGACGATCTCCGCGAGCTTGCGCGAGAGCGAGGGCGCGAGCCGCGCGATCGTCTCGTCCGGCGTCGCGGGGTTCAGGAGCACGAGCTCGATCGCCGCCTCCTTCGAGGCGAACCGGTCGGCGAGCCAGTCGAGGATCGGCCCCTTCATCCCCTCCGCGCGGAGCGCCACCCCCCAGATCTTGTCGGGGAGCCCGTCGGCCGTCTTCGCGGCGGTCTCCCGCACCCCGGCGTCGGCGTCGAAGGAGAGGAGGAACAGGAGCGTGCACAGGTCGACGGGCGCGACCGCGGGGACGAGCCCCTTCGCGCCCATCATGCGCAGCGGCGGCGGCGCCTTCGGGTCCGCGTGCTTCTGGAGGGGCCTCGGCAGGACGTCGAGCGGCAGGGGGCTCTCGGGCATCCCGGCTCCGGTCAGCGGTTGCGCTCGTGGAGGATGCGCAGCCCGTCGAGCGTGAGGTGCTCGTCCACCTCCTGGATGGCCTTCGACACTCCGGCGATGAGCGGCGCGAGCCCGCCCGTGGCGACGATCTTGGGCGTGAACCCGAGCTCGTCCGACATGCGCGCGCAGATCCCGTCGACGAGGCCGACGTACCCGTAGACGAGCCCCGCCTGCATCGAGGCGACGGTGTTCCGGCCGATGACGACGGGCGGCCTCGCGAACTCGACGCGGGGGAGCTTCGAGGCGGAGCGCGCCAGCGCGTCCATCGAGATGGAGATCCCCGGGCAGATGGCGCCGCCGAGGTACTCGCCCTTCTGGGAGACCGCGTCGAAGGTCGTGGCGGTGCCGAAGTCCACCACGATGAGCCCGTGGCGCCAGCGCTCGTACGCGGCGACGGCGTTCACGACGCGGTCGGCGCCGACCTCGCGCGGGTTCTCGTAGAGGATGGGCATCCCGGTCTTCACGCCGGGGCCGACGAACATCGGCTTCACCTTGAAGTAGCGCGTCACCATCTGCTCGAGCGTCAGCGCGAGCGGCGGGACGACGTTCGAGATCGCGACCGCCGTCACGCGCGAGGGCTCGAGGTCGGAGAGCTCGAACATCTGGCGCATGAGGATGCCGTACTCGTCGGCGGTCCGGTTCTGGTTCGTCTGGAGACGCCAGTGGTGGCGGAGGGTCGCGCCGTCGAACGCGCCGACCACGGTGTTCGTGTTCCCGACGTCGATGGCGAGCAGCACGGGTCGAGCGTAGCCCCCGGCCCCTGGACGGTCAACGCGCCCGCACGAGCGCCACGTCGCCGGCGAGGACGCGCTCGACGCCGGCGGGGCCGCGGACGAGCAGCGCCCCGGTCTCGTCGAGGTCCTCGGCGACGCCCCGGAGCTCCCGCCCGGCCTCCCGGACGAGGACCTCCCGCCCGAGCGTGACGTTCCGGCCCTTCCACGCCTCGCGGATGGGCGCGAACCCCTCCTCCGCGTGCCGGTCGAGCCAGTCCTCGAGGGCGGTGAAGCACGCGGCCGCGAGGAGCGCGCGCGGCGCCGGCTGGCCACGCTCGATGAGGACGCTCGTCGCCTCGTCGCGCAGCTCCTCCGGGAAGTCTTCCCGGCGCGCGTTGACGTTCACGCCCGCGCCCAGGACCACCCAGTGGACGCGGTCGGGCTCGGCGGCGAGCTCGGTCAGCACCCCGGCGATCTTCCGGCCGGAGGCGAGCACGTCGTTCGGCCACTTGATCCCCGCCGCGACGCCCGCCTGCCGGAGCGCGTCGCAGATCGCGAGCGAGGCGACGAGCGTCAGCTCGGGGGCCCGCGCCGGCGGCAGGTCCGGCCGGAGCAGGACCGAGAAGTAGAGGTTCCGTCGCGGCGGCGACACCCACACCCGGCCGCGGCGACCCCGGCCGGCGGTCTGCGCCTCGGCGACGACGACCTCGCCGTGCTCGGCGCCCTCCTCCGCGAGCTCCTTCGCGCGATCGCTCGTCGAGCCGATCTCCTCGTACCAGTGGAGCGTCTGGGCGAGGTCGTGGGTGTTGAGGAGCGGCCGGATCTCGAGCGGCGTGAGCCGGTCCGGCACGGCGGTGAGCCGGTACCCGCGCGCGGGCACCGCGTCGATGCGGTAGCCCTGCGCGCGGAGCGCCTCGACGTGCTTCCACACCGCCGCGCGCGTGAGCCCCAGCTTGTCGGAGATCGCCTCGCCCGAGACGAACTCGTCGCCCGCCTCCGCGAGGAAGGCGAGGACGAGCTCCTCGGACGCGTGCGGCTCGGCCGCCATCGACCCGGATCCTCACCCCAGCTCGAAGGAGATGTCCACCGCGGGGGCCGAGTGCGTGATCGCCCCCATCGAGACGAAGTCCACTCCCGTCGCGGCCACGCGCGGCAGCCGCTCGACCGTCATGTTCCCGCTCGCCTCGAGGAGGACCCGCCCGGCCGCACGCCGCACCGCCTCCGCCATCGCCGCGTCGTCCATGTTGTCGAGCAGGACGATGTCGGCGCCCGCCGCGATGGCCGCCTCGAGGCCGGCGAGGTCCTCCACCTCCACCTCGATCTTGAGCATCGCGCCGCCGCGCTCGCGGGCGCGGCGCACCGCCTCGGCGACGCCGCCGCACGCCGCGACGTGGTTGTCCTTCACGAGGATGCCGTCGCCGAGGGCGAGGCGGTGGTTCCGCCCGCCGCCCGCCCGCACCGCCGCCTTCTCGAGCATCCGGAAGCCGGGGGTCGTCTTGCGCGTGTCGAGCAGGCGCGTCCGGCCGCCGCCCGCGGCGAGCGCGTCGGCGCAGCGGCGGGTGGCGGTCGCGACGCCGGAGAGGCGCTGCAGGAAGTTCAGCGCGGTGCGCTCGGCGGCGAGCAGCGCGCGGACCGGGCCCGCGGCGGTCCCGAAGACCTCGCCCCGCGCGACGCGGGCGCCGTCCTCGCGGTCGAGGCGGCACGCCGCCCCGAGCTTCTCGAACACGCGCGAGGCGACGGCGGCGCCGGCGAGGACCAGGTCCTCCTTCGCGAGGAACCTGCCCTCCCCGCGCGCCGCCGCGTCGATCGTCGCCTCGCTCGTGGCGTCCCCGAGGAGGAGGTCCTCCTCGAGCGCCAGGTCGACGAGCCGCTCGGCGTGGGCCGCGAGCCGAGCCATGCGCCGGTCTAGCGGCGCTTCTTCGCGCCGCGCTTCGCCCGGCGCGCCGGCCTGCGCGCGGTCTTCTTCGCCGCCTTCTTCTTGCCGGCCTTCTTCTTCGCGGCGCGGCGCGGAGCGGCCTTGCGAGCCTTCGCCTTGCGCGCCGGCTTCCGGGCGACCTTCTTCCGCTTCGGCATCACCTTCTCGACCGCGGCCTCGACGCCCGACGCGACGGCCGTGCCGATCGCCTTGCCCACCTCGCTCACCGTGGTGACGACCTTCTCGACGGTCTCCATCGCGCCGGAGGCGGCCTGGGAGGCCTGAGACGGCTGTGCGGGCTGGCTGGGGTTCTGGTTCTCGTTCTCCATCGATTCCCTCCTGCCGGGGCGCGCCCCGGGCGAGTCCAACGTGCCGGATAGCATGGCACGATGCGCCTCGAGCTTGCCTCTTTTTTCGCGGAGCTCGTCCGCGCGCGCACGGTCCTTCTCGACGACCTCCGGCGGCGCCTTCTGGACGAAGTTCGGGTTCGCGAGCTTCCTCTCGATCGAGCCCAGGTCGGCCTCCAACTTCTCGACTTCCTTGGCGATTCTGGCGAGCTCGGCCGCGACGTCCACGGCGCCCGCGAGCCCGACGCGCACCTCGAACCCCGCGCCCACCGCGACGGCGCTCGCCGGCCGCCGCGCGGGCGGCGCGCCGTCCGCGTGCACCACCGCGTCGCGGACGTTCGCCAGACGGTGAATGCGCGCGAGCTCTTCACGGACCGTGCCGGCCGCCTCGCGGTCGAGCGACCCGATCTCGACGTCCTCGAGCACCACCTTGAACGGCACGTTCATCTCGCCGCGGATGTTCCGGATCGCGTCCACGATCCCGATCACCGGGCCGAAGCCGCGCTCCGCCCCCTCGTCCACCGGGCCGACCGCCGGGTACGGCGCGGCGAGGATCGCGTCCGGCCAGGCGTCCGCCTTCACCTTCGCGCGGAGCACGCTCCAGAGCTCCTCCGTGACGAACGGCATGAACGGGTGGAGGAGCCGCAGCGCCGTCGCGAGCGCGTGCACGAGCGTGCCCTGCGCGGCGCGCCTGCGGCCCGCGTCGTCGCCGTAGAGCGCCTCCTTCGCGAGCTCGATGTACCAGTCGCAGAGCTCGTGCCAGACGAAGTGGTAGACCGTCGCCGCCGCCTCGTTGAACCGGAACGCCTCGAGCGCCGCCACCGTCTCGTTCACCGCCCGCTGCGTGCGCGCGAGGATCCAGCGGTCCGCGGCCGTGCGCCCCTCCGCGGCCGGATCGCCCCGGATCTCCCCCCTCTCCGGCCCGGCGGAGCCGGAGAGGGGGGCTGGGGGGTGAGGACTCTCGAACCCGTCGAGGTTCATGAGCGCGAAGCGCGACGCGTTCCAGAGCTTGTTCGCGAAGGCGCGGTAGCCCTCGATCCGCTCCTTCGCGAGCTTGATGTCCCGCCCCTGCGCGGTGAGCGCGGCGAGGGTGAAGCGGAGCGCGTCCGCGCCGTACTGCTCGGTGATGACGAGGGGGTCGATGACGTTCCCCTTCGTCTTCGACATCTTCTGGCCCTTCTCGTCGCGCACCATCGGGTGCAGGTAGACGATCCGGAAGGGCACCTCGCCCATGAAGTGGATGCCCATCATCATCATCCGCGCGACCCAGAAGAAGATGATGTCGTGGCCGGTCTCCATGACCGACGTGGGGTAGAAGGTGCGCAGCGTCGGCGTGTCGTCCGGCCAGCCCATGGTCGAGAACGGCCAGAGCGCGGACGAGAACCAGGTGTCGAGCACGTCCTCGTCCTGCCGGAGCGCCGTGCTCCCGCACGTGCCGCACGCCGCCGGCGCCTCGCGCGCCACGGTGACGTGGCCGTCCGCGCAGTACCAGGCCGGGATCTGGTGGCCCCACCAGAGCTGGCGGCTGATGCACCAGTCGTGGATGTTCCGCATCCACGCCATGTAGGTGTTGGTCCACTGCTCCGGGATGAACCGCGTCCTGCCCTGCTCCACCGCCTCGATCGCCGGCCGCGCGAGCGGCTCGATCCGCACGTACCACTGGTCGGACAGGAGCGGCTCCAGGATCGTCCCCGAGCGCTGGCAGCGGCCGATGGCGAGGAGGTGCGGCTTCGTCCCCCGGTCGAGCCCCTGCTCCGCGAGGAGCGCCTTCACGCGCCTGCGCGCCTCGAAGCGATCGAGGCCCGCGACGGGTCCCGCCGCGGCGGTCATCCTGCCGTCCGGGCCGATCACGGCGAGCTGCTCGAGGCCGTGGCGCTTCCCCACCTCGAAGTCGTTGAAGTCGTGCGCGGGCGTCACCTTGACCGCGCCGGTGCCGAACTCCGGGTCGACGAGGATCGCGTCCGCGACGACGGGGAACTCGCGGCCGGTGAGCGGGTGGCGGACGTTCCTCCCGACGATCGCGCGGTACCGCCCGTCGTCGGGGTGCACCGCGACCGCGGTGTCGCCGAGCATCGTCTCGGGGCGCGTCGTCGCGACCACGATCTCGCCGGAGCCGTCGGCGAGGGGGTACGCGAACGACCACAGCTCGCCCTGCTCCGCGTCCTTCTGCTCGACCTCGAGGTCGGAGAGCGCGGTGTGACAGTCGGGGCACCAGTTGATGAGCTTCTTCTCGCGGTAGACGAGCCCCTCCTCGTGGAGGCGCACGAACACCTCGCGCACCGCGCGGGAGAGCCCCTCGTCCATGGTGAACCGCTCGCGGTCCCAGTCGAGCGCGGCGCCGAGCGCCTGGTGCTGCTCGCCGATGCGCGAGCCGTACCGCTCCTTCCACGCCCAGACGCGCCGCAGGAACTCCTCTCGACCGAGGTCGTGGCGCGAGGCCTTCTCGGTCTTCTTGAGCTCCTTCTCGACGATCATCTGCGTCGCGATGCCGGCGTGATCGGTGCCCGGGAGCCAGAGCGTGTTGAAGCCGCTCATCTTCTTCCAGCGGATGAGGACGTCCTGCAGCGTCGCGGTGAGGGCGTGCCCGAGGTGGAGCGAGCCCGTCACGTTGGGCGGGGGGAGCACGATCGAGAACGCGGGGCGCGCGCGGTCGTGCTCGTCCCCGTGGAAGTAGCCGCGCGCCTTCCAGAAGCGGTACCAGCGCGCCTCGACGTCCTTGTGCTCGTACCCCTTCGCGAGCTCGGTGCGGTCCTGGTCGTTCATGGCGGGGTTCTGCACGATCTTCTCCGGGGGCGAAAGGCGAAACGCGACGGGACCCGAGCGGCCCGACCGGCGGGCCGCGAGGCGCGGGCCGGCACCTCTCGCTTCGCGAAACGTGCCTCGCCGGTGGCGGCGCGGCCCGGCCGGTCTATCGGTTCTTCACGAGCCGGTCGAGGTTCTCGCGGATGATGGTCTCCGCGAGCTGCGGGACCACCTCCCATACCACCCGCTCGATCACCTCGCGCGACGCCTTCGAGAGCGCCTCGCGCAGCGCCGCCTCGCCGCCGTCGGCGGCGGCGGGCTGGTGGCCGGTCCTGTCCGCCGGCGGCACGAACGCGTGCAGCGGCGCGAGCTCGGGCGCGCCCGCGGGCGCGTCGGGCAGGTCGATCGCGGCGGGGCGCGCGGGCGCCTTCGGCGCGGCCGGCTCGGGCGCGGGCGGCTCCGTCTCGACGTCGAAGGAGAGGTCGTCCTGCGGGGGCGGGGGGACGATCGCGGGGGCCGGCGCGCGCGCGGCCGCGGCGGGCTTCGGCGGCTCGAGCTCGATGTCGCCGAAGTCCTCCTCGGGAGCGGGCGGCGCCGCCTTCGGCGCGCCGACGCCGAAGCCGAACGGATCGCGCCGGGTCGCGGGCGCCGGCGCGGGAGCCGGCGCGATGGCCACCGCGGGCGCGGAGGCCGCTGATGCCGGACGCGTCGCACCGCTCGCGACGCTGCTGGGCGGCAGGGCGGATGACGCGGCCGGCGCGGAGGAGGCCGCCGCGGCCGGC
>DASSSJ010000126.1:0-43504 GCA_035708485.1 Anaeromyxobacter sp.
GTGTGCGACGCGCAAGGGGCGCCGATCGGCGCGATCACCGACCGCGACCTCGCGATCCGCGTGCTCGCGGACGGCCGCTCGCCCGACGAGCGGGTGGCCGCGTTCATGAGCCGCGACGTCGTGGGCTGCCGGATCGGGGACGACATCGCCGAGGCGCTGGACCTCATGCGCGGGCAGCGCAAGTCGCGCGTGATGGTGTGCGACGCCCAGGGGAAGCTGAAGGGCGTGATCAGCCTCCAGGACGTCGCGCGGCTCGAGAGCGAGGAGGAGGCGGGGGAGACGCTCCAGGAGGTGAAGAGCGACTCCCCGCCCGCGATGCACTGATGGCGCCGCCCAGTTGGGCATGAGCCCCGAGCCGAGTCCGAGCCCCAGCCCGAGCCCGGTCTTCTCGGGCACGGGCTCGGGCGCGGGCTCGTTCACGGGGATCGCGGCAACCGAGAAGCGCTGTGAGCCGGGGCGGCGGGGCCGGGAGCGCTCAGCCGCGGGCGGGCGGCTGGGGATCGCGGGGGAGGGAGAGCTCGGCGACGGTCCCGCCCCCGTCGCGCGGGCGGAGCACGAGGTCGCCCCCGTGCTGCCGCGCGATGGCGCGGGCGATGGTGAGCCCGAGACCGCTGCCCTTCGGCTTGGTGGTGACGCCCGGCTGCCAGACGAGGTCGCCGAGCGCGGCGTCCACGCCGGGGCCGCGGTCGAGCACGCGGACGCGCGCGCCGCCGCCCTCCGCGCAGGCCTCGAGCGCGACCGCGGCGCCGCGCGGGCTCGCCTCGATCGCGTTCTGGACGAGGTTGATGAGCACCTGCTTCACCTTGCGCGGATCGCAGCGGACCTGCACCTCGCCCGCCGCCGCGGTCACCTCGACGCCGCGCTCGCGGCCCATCCCCTCGTGGAGCGCGGCGGTCTCGCGGCACAGCGCGGCGACGTCGCAGGCGCCGAGCGCGAGCGGCACGAGCGGGCGGGAGAGGTCGAGGAACCCGTCGAGCACCGACTGCATCCGGTCCACCTCGCGGCGGAGCACCGCGAGCCGCTCGGCGGGCTTCCCGCCGGGCACGTCGCGCGCGAGCAGCGACGCGAGCCCCTTCACGCTCGCGAGCGGGTTCTTGAGCTCGTGCGCGATCTCGCCGGAGAGCGCGGTCAGCTCCTGGGCGCGGTCGGCGTGGGCGCGCAGCGACTCCTGCTGCGCGTGCAGCGTGCGGCGGAGCGTCCGCAGCAGCGTCGCGCGCGTCAGCCGCCCGATGCCGGTGACCGCCACGACCACGATGGTCCCGAGGACCGCCAGGAGCGTGAGCAGGGCGGGGGTCCCGCCGCCGCCGAGCGCGGCGGGGTGGAACTCCGCGGGCGGGGCGAGGAACGCGACCGCCCACAGCGTCCAGAGCGCCGCGACCTGGAGCGCCGGCACGAGGACGTGGAGCGGGGACGGCGAGAACAGCCCGTTCAGGGCGGCGAACGGCATCAGCATGAACAGGAACGGGCTCGTGAGGCCGCCGCTCGCGAACGCCACCGTCGAGACGGCGAGCGTCGCGAAGCCGACGTTGAGCGGGGTCGCCGCGGGCGTGAAGCCGCGCCGCCGGAAGCGCAGCCACTCGACGACCACGAAGACGGCGACCGCCGCCCCGGCCGCCGCGAGCAGGGCGCGCCGCCACGGCGTGACGTCGACGGCTGCGAGCCACGCGAGCAGCGCGAGCACGACCGGCACGAGCGCGAGCCGCAGCGCCACCATGTGCCCGAACAGCCGCGACAGCTCCTCGCGCTCGGCCTCCTCGTGCCAGGGCGGGAGCGGCAGCGGGTCCGCGCCGGCGGGGGCCGCGATGCGGCGGGAGGGGCGCACGGCTACCGCCCCGCCGCGCGATCGAGGGAGACCGAGGCCTGGGCGAGCTGCGCGCGCGCCTCGGCGAGCCGGACGTCGGCGAAGTAGAGGCGGTCGTTGGCGTCGATGACGTCGAGCGACGAGGCGACGCCCGCCTCGAAGCTGCGCCGCGCCGACGCGGCGGCGTCCGCGGCGAGGCGCCGCTGCGACTGCGCGAGCCTCAGCCGCTCGATCGCGACGGCCACGTCCCGCGAGGCGTCCGTCACCTCCTGGAGGACGGCGAGCCGCTCGCCCTCCTCGCCCGCGCGGGCGGCGGAGAGCTGCGCCCGCGCCTGGCGTCGCTTCCCGTACCGGAAGCCGCCGTCGTAGATCGGCCAGGTCAGGTCGACGGTCGCCTTCCACCCGTCCTTCTCGCCGGTGGGGAAGGCGACGTCCTGCGCGAAGTAGGACGCGCTCGCCGAGAGCTGGGGCGCGAGGCGCGCCCAGGCGGCCCTGACCTGCGCCTCCGCGGCGGCGACCTGCGCCCGCTGCGCCGCGACCTCCGGCCGCGCGGCGAGCGCGGCGCGGCCGAGCGCCTCCGGGGAGGCCGCGTCCGCCGGCGCCGCGACGTCCGGCGCGACGACGCGGACGGGGCGATCGCGCCCGAGCAGGACGCCGAGCGCGAGCCGGCTCCGCTCCACGTTCGCGCGCGCCTGGGCGAGGTCGCTCTCGCGCGCGGTCCGGTCCGTCTCCGCGCGCAGGCGGTCGAGCGGGGGAGACGTCCCCGCCGCGACCCGGCGGGCGGCGCTGCGCTCGAGCTCGGCGGCGCTCTTCACGGCGGCCTCGGAGGCCGCGACGAGCTCCTCTGCCGCGCGCGACGCGTGGGCGGCCTGCGCGAAGGCGGCGCGCAGGTTCCGGCGCGTCGCCTCGAGCGTCGCGCCCGCCCCGCGCGCGACCTCCCTCGCGGCCGCCACGTCCCACCAGGACGACGGCGCGAGCAGCGGGATCCGGGCGGTGCCCGTGGCGCTGAAGGCCTCGAGCGGCTGGATCGCCACGCGGCGCGGCAGGTCGCCGGGATCGACGCCCGGGGCGACGATCACGAAGTCGTCGCGGTTCTTGTAGTACTGCCCGACCGCCGTCACCGTGGGCAGGAGCGCGGACCACGTCTGGCGGGCGATCGCGCCCGCCTCGTCGGCGCGCGCGCGCGCCTGGGCGAGGGTGGGGTTGGCGCGGTCGAGCTCGTCGAGCGCCGCGGCGAGGGGCAGCTCGTCGGCCGGACCGGGCGGGGCGACCGCGGGGGGCGGCCCCGCGTCCGCCGGGCCCGGCGCGGGCGGCGGGGGGACGGCGCCGGCGGCGAGGACGAGGAGCGCGGCGGCGATCGGGAGGGTCACCATGCCGGCGCGAGGAGCAAGCGCGGTGCCGCCCGAAAAACGCCCGGGGATCCGCCCGCGGCGGCGGCGCGGGTGTAAGGCGCTCCGAACGCCGCGTCGGATCTCCTTACACCCCCGGGGGCCCGGCGCGCCCGAAACCGCGCCGATTCCGCGGCGCCGCGCGCCGCGAGGCGCGGCACGCGGCTTGCCCCTGGAGACGGGCGACCCGCCGCCGGGGGCGGGGGAGGAGCCGCATGCGCCGCGTCCTGATCGTCCTCGCCGTCATCGTCGTCGTGCTGACCGTCCTGATCTCGCTCCGCCTGTGGACGCAGGCGCGGGCGCTGTCCGCCCCGTCCGGCGGGTCGGGCGAGGTGGAGGGGACGACGGTGGACCTCTCGTCGCGCGTCGGCGCGCGCGTCCTCGACCTGCGCGTCCGGGAGGGACAGCAGGTGAAGAAGGGCGACCTGCTCGTCCGGCTCGACTGCGCGGACCCGCAGGCGCAGCTCGCGGAGGCGGAGGCGCGCCTCGCCGCGGCGCAGGCGCAGGCGGCCGCCGCGGGCGCGCAGGCGAAGGCGTCGGAGCGGAGCCGGCTCGCCGCGTCGGCGTCGAAGGAGGCCGCGGCGGCGCAGGCGGAGGCGCTCGAGGCGCAGCGCGACGCCGCCGTCCGGCAGGCGAAGCGGCTCGCGTCGATCCCGGAGGACGTCGCGGCGGCGAGCGTGGACCAGACGGAGGCGAGCGCGTCGGGGCTCACCCGCCAGGCGGCGGCGGCGCGCGCCCAGGCGGCCGCGAGCGTGGAGCAGGTCCGCGCGGCCGAGTCGGGGATCCGGGCCGCGTCCGCCCAGGCGGAGGCCGCGTCCGCGCAGGTCCGGGCCGGCGAGGCCCTGGTCGCGCGCGCGAGGCTGCTCGTGGACGAGTGCGAGATCCGGGCGCCGCGCGACGCGGAGGTCGCGAAGCTCCCGCACGAGGCGGGCGAGCTCGTCGCCCCGTCCTCCACGCTGGTGCGGCTCGTGGACCTCTCGGAGGTGACCGCCACCTTCTACCTCCCCAACGCCGAGATCGGCGCGGTGAAGCCCGGCGGGCGCGCGACGGTCGTCGCGGACGCGTGGCCGGGCGAGCGGTTCGAGGGCACGGTGAGGACCGTCTCGCTCGAGTCCGAGTTCACGCCGCGCAACATCCAGACGCGCACCGACCGCGACCGGCTCGTCTACCCGGTCGAGGTGGCGGTCGTGAACCGCGACGGCAAGCTCCGCGACGGCATGCCGGTGCAGGTGACGCTCGAGCGCGGGGGGGCGCGGTGACCGAGCTCGCGGCCGCTCCGCTCGAGGCGATCGCCCTCGAGAAGCGCTTCGGCGCGGTGCGCGCCCTGGCGGGGCTCTCGTTCCGCGTCGAGCGCGGCGAGCTGTACGGCCTCGTCGGCGCGGACGGCGCCGGCAAGACCACCGCGATGCGCGCCCTCACCGGGCTCGTCGCGCTCGACGGCGGCGAGGCGCGGGTGCTCGGGATGGACCCGTCGAGCCCGCGGATCCGCGAGCGGATCGGGCTCATGCCGCAGCAGTACAGCCTCTACCGCGATCTCACCGTCGAGGAGAACCTCCGGTTCTTCGCGCGGCTCGCGGCGCTCCCGCGCGCCGTCTACCGCGAGCGGCGGGAGCGGCTCCTCGCGATCACCCGCCTCGCGCGGTTCGGCGACCGCCGCGCCGACCAGCTCTCCGGCGGCATGTACAAGAAGCTCGCCCTCGCCTGCGCGCTCCTGCACGAGCCCGACGTGCTGCTCCTCGACGAGCCGACCAACGGCGTGGATCCCGTGTCGCGCCGCGAGCTGTGGGAGCTCCTCTACGAGTTCGTCCAGGCGGGCATGGCGGTCGTGATCTCGACGCCGTACATGGACGAGGCGGAGCGCTGCTCGCGCGTGGGGCTGGTCCACGAGGGGCGGCTCCTGCTCGAGGGGCGCCCCCGGGAGCTGCTCGCGGCGAGCGGCCGGCCGTCGTTCGAGGAGCTGTTCGTCCACGCGGTCGCGGAGGTGCGGGCGTCGCCGCCGCCCCCGCCGGAGGCGCGGGCGTGACCGCCGCGATCGCCGCCCGCGACCTCACGCGCCGCTTCGGCGCGTTCACCGCCGTGGACCGCGTGTCGTTCGAGGTCGAGCGGGGCGAGATCTTCGGCTACCTGGGCGCGAACGGCGCCGGGAAGTCCACCACGATCCGGATGCTCATCGGGCTCGTCGCGCCGTCGGGCGGCAGCGCGCGCGTCGCCGGTCACGACGTCGCGACGGCGCGCGAGGCGGTGAAGTCGTCCATCGGGTACATGAGCCAGAAGTTCTCGCTCTACCTCGACCTGCCCGTCATGGAGAACCTCGCCTTCTTCGGCGCGGCGTACGGGCTCGAGGGGAAGGCGCTGCGGACCCGGGCGGGCGAGCTGCTCGAGCGCGTCGGGCTGGCGGGGAGCGAGGGCCAGACCACGGGCGAGCTGCCGGGCGGGCTGCGGCAGCGGCTCGCGCTCGCGAGCGCGCTCATGCACGCGCCGCCGGTCGTGTTCCTCGACGAGCCGACCGCGGGCGTCGATCCGGTCGCCCGGCGGGCGTTCTGGGACCTCATCCGCGAGCTCGCCGCCGCCGGGACGACCGTCTTCGTCACGACGCACTACCTCGACGAGGCGGAGTACTGCCGCCGCATCGGCCTCATGGTGGACGGCCGGCTCGTCGCGCTCGACACGCCGGCCGCGCTCAAGCGGACCTGGGTGCCCGAGCGCGTGGTCGTCGCGAGGGGGCGCGGGCTCGGCGCCGGCGAGCGCGCGCTGCGCGCGGCGCCGGGCGTCCGGGCGGTGGCGCCCTTCGGCGCGGCGCTCCACGTCCGGGTGGACCCCGCCGCGCTCGACGCGGCCGGCGTGGCCGCCGTCCTCGCGCGAGCCGGCGCGACGGACGTCCACGCCGAGGAGGCCGCCCCCTCGCTCGAGGACGTGTTCCTCGCCGCCGTCGGCGCCGACGGGAAGGAGCGCGCGTGAGCGGGCCGGCGGAGCGGAGCGCGGGCGCGCGCCTGCGGCGGTCCCTGGTGCGGATCGGCGCGATGGCCTCGAAGGAGGCGATCCACGTGCGCCGCGATCCGCGCACGCTCGCGCTCGCGCTCGTGATGCCGGTCGTCATGCTCTTCCTGTTCGGCTACGGCGTCTCGGTGGACCTCGAGCACCTGCCGATCTCCGTCGCGGACCTCGACCGGAGCGAGGCGTCGCGCGCGCTCGCGCGGACGCTCGGGGCGTCCGGGGAGCTCGACGTCGTCTCGTCGGCCGGGGCGGACGAGGCGCAGGCGCTCTTCCGCAGGGGGCTCGCCGTGGCCGCGCTCGTCGTGCCGGAGGGGTACGCGAAGGATCTCGCGTCGGGCCGCCGCACCCCGGTGCAGCTCCTCGTGGACGGCGCCGACGCGCTCGTGGCGAACCAGCTCGTGGCCAAGGTGGAGGCGATCGTCCGCGCCGAGACCCGGCGGATCGCCGGGCTGGAGGCGGCGCGGGCGGCGCCGCCCGTGCAGGTCAAGGTCTGGACGCTCTACAACCCGGAGGCCCGCTCCGCGGTCTTCATGGTGCCGGGGCTCTCGGCGTGGCTCCTCGCCATCACCGCCGTCATGCTCACCGCCCTCGCCATCGCGGGCGAGTGGGAGCGCGGCTCGATGGAGCAGCTCTTCGCGACGCCGGTGGGGCGCTTCGAGATCATCGCGGGGAAGCTCCTGCCCTACCTCGTCCTCGGGCTCGTCACCTTCCAGCTCGTGCTGGCGTTCGGGATGGTGGCGTTCGACCTGCCGGTGCGCGGGAGCCTCGTCCTCGTCGCCGTGCTCGGGCTCGTCTTCCTCGCCGCCATGCTCGGGCAGGGGCTCCTCGTGTCGGTGCTCGCGAAGAACCAGCTCGTCGCGACGCAGGCGGGGGCGCTCTCCGCGATGCTGCCGGCGATCATCCTCTCCGGGATGATCTTCCCGGTGGAGAACATGCCCCGGCCGTTGCAGGTGCTCGCCTCGATCGTCCCGGCGAAGTACCTGGTCCACGGCCTGCGGGGCGTGCTGCTCAAGGGGAACGGGATCGAGGTGGTCTGGAAGGACCTGCTCGGGATGGGCCTCTTCGCCGCCGCGGTCCTCGGGATCGCGACGCTCCGCTTCAAGCGGAGGATCGCGTGACCGCCCCCTCTCCCCGCCTCCAGATCTCCGGCGTCTTCCGCAAGGAGGTGCGCCAGACGATCCGCGACCGGCGGGTCATGTTCATGCTGATCGTCGCGCCGCTCATCCAGACGGTGGTGCTCGGCGCCGCCGTGGACTTCGAGGTCGACCGGGTGCCGACGCTCGTGGTGGACCGCGACCGCAGCGCCGAGAGCCGCGAGCACGCGCGCCGCCTGCTCGCCGACGGGACGCTCCTCCGCGCCGGCGAGGCCGCCTCCGCGCCCGAGGCGGTGCGGGAGATCGACGCGGGGCGCGCCGCCGCCGCCGTGGTCCTGCCGCCGCGGCTCGGCGCGGACCTCCTCGCCCGCCGCCCCGCCGAGGTCCAGGTGGTCCTCGACGGCACCGACCCGAACCGCGCCTCCGCCGCGTCGGCCGCCGCGTCGGGGTACTTCGGCGGCCTCGGCGAGGCGCTCGCACGGGAGCGGCTGCGGGAGGCGGGGCGGCCCGAGCCGCCGCAGATCGCGGTCGTGCCGCGCATCGCGTACAACCCGCGCCTCAAGACGGCGCCCTACGTCGTGCCCGGGATCGCGGCGATGCTGCTCGTCATCGTGACGACGCTCGTCACGGCGATGGGGCTCGCGCGCGAGCGCGAGAGCGGGACGCTCGAGCAGGTCCTGGTGACGCCGATCCGGCCGGTCTGGCTGCTGCTCGGGAAGCTCCTGCCGTTCCTGATCATCGGGGTGGTGGACGTGGGGCTCCTCCTCGGGGTGGGCACGTGGGTGTTCGGCGTCCCGATCCGCGGGAGCCTCTTCGTGGGCGCCCTCGGCGTCGTCCTGTACCTGTTCTCGACGCTCGGGACGGGGCTCTTCATCTCGACGGTGTCGCAGACGCAGCAGCAGGCGTTCCTCGGCGGGTTCCTCTTCCTCATGCCGGCCGTCCTGCTCTCGGGGATCATGACGCCGATCCGCTCCATGCCGGGGTGGCTCCAGGCGGTGACGGTCGTGAACCCGCTCCGGCACTTCGCGGAGGTGATCCGCGGCGTGCTCCTGCGCGGCGCCGGCATCGGGGACCTGTGGTTCCAGCTCGCGATGCTCGCGGTCATCGGCGCGAGCGTCATGGGGCTCGCGGCGGTCCGGTTCCGCACCCAGGTCGCGTAGGCGCCTCGCCCCGGAGCGAGGGCGCGGCGGGAACGGGCGCGGAGCGCGCCTCGTCTCGGCGCCACGGCCGGCCCGCCCGCGGCCGGGCGATCGCCGCACGTCCCCCCGCCTCCTCGTCCGCCCCCTGCGCGGTCGGTGGGGGGAGTGACGATGTTCTGGTGGATCGCGGGGGTGAGAGATGGAGGCGACGGCAGCGGGGCGGGCGGCGGAGGCGCGGGGGGGCGGGGCCGGGACGGTGCGGACGGGGATCGCCGCGGGCGTCCTCGGCGGGCTCGCGATGGCGGCGTGGATGGCGGCGAGCGCGGCGCTGGAGGGGGCGGGGCCGCTCGCGCCGCTGTGGCCGCTCGCGGACGCGTTCGCGCGCGGGCCGGGGGCGGAGCGGTCGGCGGCGACGCTCCTCCTCGGGGTCGCGCTCCACCTCGCGTTCTCGGCGGCGGTCGGCGTCGTCCTCGCGGCGGCCGTCCCGCGCGACTTCGGGCCCGTTCCCGCCGGCGTCGTGTGCGCCGGGGGCGCCCTGCTCGTCATGGCGGTGATGACGACCGTCGTCCTGCCGGCCGTGAACCCGACCATGCGCGCGGAGATGCCGGCGTTCGGCGGCGCGTGGGTGATCGCCCACGCGGTGTACGGGCTCACGGTCGGGGCGGCGGCGCAGCTCGTCCGGCACCGCGCGCGGCTCGGCGCCGCACGGGCGCTCCGCGAGCGGCACGCGTGAGAGGGACGGCGCTCGCCCGCGCGCGGGCGCGGCGCGTGCGCTAGCATCGCGGCGTGGCCGAGGGCGATCGCGAGCGGTGGAACGTCCGCTACTCCGAGGAGGTCGAGATCCCGGAGCCCTCGCCGTTCCTCGTCTCGCTCGACGGCGTCCTGCCGCGTCGCGGGCGAGCGCTCGACCTCGCGGGCGGATCGGGGCGGAACGCGATCTGGCTCGCGCGCCGCGGCCTCGACGTGACGCTCGCGGACGTGTCCGACGTCGCGCTCGCGCGGGCGGCGCGCGCGGCGGCGGCGGCGGGCGTGGGGCTCGCGACGGTGCAGGTGGACCTCGAGGCCGCCGCGCCGCCCGCCGGGCCCTGGGACCTCCTCGTGTGCACCTACTTCCTGCACCGGCCGCTGCTGGCGGCGCTCCCGGCGCTGCTCGCGCCCGGAGGGCTCCTCGTGGTGGCCCACGCGACGCGGACGAACCTGACGCGGCACGCCCGGCCCGGGCCGGACCACGTCCTCGAGGACGGCGAGCTGCCCGCGCTCGTGCGCGGCGTCGAGGTGCTCCTCGGCGAGGAGGGGTGGCTCGAGGGCGGTCGCCACGAGGCGCGGCTCGTGGCGCGGCGGTCCGCGGCGCCGTCGCCGTGAGGCGACCGCCGAGGCGTGGAAGCAGGACTGGGGCGCCGCGGAGCGGCGCGCCATCGGGCGCGTGCTCGAGCCGGGGTAGGGGCCTTAGAGCAGCGCGCGGAGCGCCGGCGCGTGCCGCTCGTCGAGCGCGGCGAGGGCGCTCTCGACGGCGGCGCGCTTCGCCTCGACCGCGCCGGCGGGCGCGCCGATCGAGAGGGCGCGCGACGTGCCGCCCTCCAGGTGGCACACGCACGTCCAGCCCCGCGGCCCGGAGTGGAGCTCGATCCGCGGCAGCGTGAACTCGCGCGCGGCGTTCGTCCCGTCGAGGTTCACGGCCCAGCCGTCCGCCGTCCGCTCCCATGAGGCCATGGCACAGGCATACCCCATGTCCGGAGCGCCCGCCCGCCCGCCGTCCGAAACCTCACGCTCGGGGCGCTCGCCGCCGCCGCCGTCCTCTCGGCGTGCGCCGGGACCGGCGCCCAGCAGCCGACCACCCAGGCGCCGCAGGCGCAGTCGCCCGTCCCGACGCGCCACCCCTACGAGATGAAGGGGCGCGTGCAGGAGGTCGGCGGCGGCGTGCTCGGGATGGGCCGCAGCATCACCGTCGCGCGCGAGGACGCCCCGCCGGCGGTGCTCCACGTGGCGGACGAGACCCGGATCGCGGTGGAAGGCCGCGTCTCCAGGCTCGGCGATCTCCGCCCCGGCGACGACGTCCGCGTCGTCTTCGACTTCGACGGGGACAAGCCGGTCGCGATCCAGATCGAGGCGAAGCCGCACCGCTGACGTCGCCGTGCCCGACCGCGCGTGCGCGCCGGGACGCCGGCCCGTGCGGACGGCACCTCCGCGCGGACGGCACCGCTCCCCGGCGCGCGGCCGCGGCGCGGCGCGCCGGCGGCGTTCGAGCCCCGGGTGTGCCGTCCGTCCCCGCCGCCGGCGGCGTCGAAGGGGAGTCCGACCATGGTCCCATCGGCCGCCCGCCGGAGCCGTGCTAGGCACCGGAGCAGGGGAGGACCGACACGATGCGGACCTGGATTCTCGCCGGCGCGGTGTGCGGGGCGGTGGTGACGGGGGGGGCCGCGCGCGCGCAGGGGCTCGAGTCGCAGCGCGTCCTGAACGGACACGCGTTCCAGCCGTCGTTCCTCGTCCGCACGCCGTTCGCGGTGACGACCTTCGACGCGAACCTCGTCTACGGGATCGGGAACGCGACGGGGCCCACCTACGACGTCGACGGCAACGTGAACGGCGAGCGGGACTACACCTTCGCCGCCATGGGCCAGACGTTCGCGTACGAGAAGACGATCACCGACGGGATCTCCGCCGGGGGCGGGCTCTCGACGACGCTCTACTCCGGCACGGACGGCCCCTCGGCGCTGGTCGTCGGCGCCGACGTGAACGTCGGGGTCTCCGGCCGGGTCACCGCCGGCCGGCGCCTCGGACCCGTCCAGGCGGCGGCGACGTTCGACGTGAGCTATGGGCCGCGCCTCGGCATCGTCGTCATCGACGCCGTGCGGGACGCCATGGCGAACGGCATCGGCTCGGGGAGCGCGCTGGCGCTCGACGACGTGCTGACGGTCCGGCCCGGCGCCGCGGTGGCGTGGGCGCCGCACGCGGCGCTCGGCGTCACGGCGAGCGCCGACTACCAGTGGATCGCCCTCGACAAGGAGGTCGGGAGCTCGGAGGGCTCGGCGCTCGGCGTCGGCGTCGTGGCGGACCTCGACCTCCGCGAGCTGACCGAGGTCTCCCTCGGGCTCCTCGCCGGGATCCACTGGCTCGAGCCGCTGGACGGCGAGGACGTCTCGCGCGTCCAGGACTACTCGGTCGGCGCGTTCTACACGGCCAAGCCCGAGCTCGTCCTGGGCGCGGAGGTCGGCTGGCGCTCGTTCGAGATCCGCCCGGGCCTCGACTCGAGCGGGATGATCCTGCAGGTCAGGGCCGCCTACCTCTGGTGAACCTCGGGTAAGGGGCGATCGGCGCCGGCACCGGTCGAGGAGTGGGCGAGCCGCCGGCCCCCGGGGCTGCCTGGTCGCCCCACCCCCCGCAGGAGGCCCGCCTCGACGCGCGGCGCGCTGGCCTCCGGCATCCAGCCGACCCGCAGGGGCCGCGGGCATCCAGGCGACCCGCGCGGGGCAGTCCCATCGTGGATCCATCAACGGCGGGGGCCCCTCGGGGTTCCCCGCATTCAGGGGGGAACCACATGGACCAGAAGCACACGACGCTGGGTCGCCTGCTCGCCGGCGTGCTCGCCGCGGGGATGACGTTCGCTCCGTTCGCCACGCTGGCGCAGCGCGCCGGCCGAGGGGCGAACAACCCCGTCCGGAACATCGCGATCAGCGGCGCGACGGCGGACGGACAGACGTTCACCGGGACGCTCGACATCGAGCGGTTCGAGGCGGTCGGGGACCAGCTGCTGGCCGTCGGGCAGGTGAACGGGAGGTTCTCCGGCGGCAAACCGGTGAACCACCAGGCGGTCGCCATCCCGGTCACGTGCATCGTCGCGGGAGACCCGGCGGGCATCTGTCCGCCGCCCACGACGGGCGCGCTCGAGCGCAAGGGCGGCGCCGTCGCGCCCGCGACGTGGGACCCGAGCCGCGGCCCGACGATCATCCAGGCGCAGGCGCGCGGCTCCTGCGACATCCTCACGCTCGTGCTCGGGCCGCTCCACCTCGACCTGCTCGGCCTCGTCGTGGACCTGAACCAGGTCGTGCTGACCCTCACCGGCGAGACGGGCTCGGGCAACCTGCTCGGCAACCTGCTGTGCGCCGTCGCCGGGCTCCTCGACGGCACGGGCGGGGTCACGGGGGCGCTGACGCAGGTCGCGGGTCTCCTCTCGGAGGCCGTGAACATCCTGAACGGCATCCTCGCCGGCCTGTAGGCCGCGCGCGGGAGCCCCGCCGGCCCGGACGCCGCGCCACGTCGAGGCGTCCGGGCCCGCTCCCTCCGGTGAACCTCAGCGCGCGAGCACGAGCGCCGCGCCGAAGTCTCCCGAGATGGCCGGGACGCCCGCGTTCACCGCGAGCCCCGAGCCGCCCGTGCCCACGTAGATGCTGCCGCCGTTGAAGTACATCGGGACCAGCATCCGCGCGTAGCCCCGGATCGCCAGCTTCTCGGTCAGGAAGACGTTCAGGCCGCCGCCGAGGGTGATCGCGAACCGCCAGGTGTCGCTCGGCGCGTAGCTCGTGAGGCCGGTCAGCGACTGGATGTTCTCCGGCGCGTACCAGACCGCGCCCAGGGTGCCGCCGGCGAACGGCTCGATCTTCCCGCGACGGATCGAGTGCACGCCGCCGAGCTGGAAGTAGTTCGAGGAGATGCCGAACGGCCTCGTGCTCTCGTACCCGTAGCCGAACGAGTCGAACTCCGCGTCGGCGCGGGAGTAGATCCAGAGGAGCTCGACCTTCGTGCCGGCACGCACCGTCGTCCAGAGCGAGACGCCGAAGCTCTGCGCGTCGTCCACCCGGAGCGTGCCGTAGATCGTCTCCACGTCACCGTTGACCTGCCAGCCGGTGAACGCGCCGATCTGGAGGCGCGGCTGCGCCGGACGCGCGGCGGCGACCTGCTGGGGAGGCTGGGGCGGCGGCTGGTACCCGGGCGGCGGCGGCTGGTATCCCGGAGGCGGCGGCTGGTACCCGGGCGGCGGCGGCTGGTATCCGGGAGGCGGCGGCTGCTGGTACTGGGCGAGGGCGTCCGGAGCGGCGCAGAGCGCGGCCGCGGACGCGGCGGCGAGGAGGAGGGATCCAGGAGTGCGGTTCATCGGTTCGTCTCCGGAAGGCGGGTTCGTCGCTTCGGCGGGGGCCGCGGCGGCGCGGCGCCCGACCTCGGCAGTACGGGATCCCGATCCCCCGGCAAAGGGGACCTTCGTCCCATCCCCCGTCAGAGCGCCGCCGCGCACCCCTCCGAGACCTCCACGGCGCCGAGCCCGAGGCACATCCAGACCTCGCCGCGCCCGGAGACCGCGCCGGGGCACGCGCGGGCCAGCTCGTCGCGGCACGCGCGCTGGACCGACACGTCGCGGGCGCGCGCGGCGTCGAGGAACTGCTGGCACATCGGCGTGAGCTTCCCGTCCCGCGCGCGCAGGCAGTCCACCATCGGCATCCCCGGCCCGATCCCGCGGCAGAACTCGAACGCGTCGGGCTCGCAGCTCGTCGCGGCGCTCTGGAAGAAGACGAGCACCTTCTCGACGCGCGCGACGCACGCCGGCGCGAGGTCGGGACGGTGCGCCTGCAGGCACGAGAGGAGCTCGGCGGGAGCCTTCCCGCCGCAGAACCGCTTCGCGTCGGCCTGGCAAGGTGGCTCCGCGCGGGCCGGGCCGGCCGACGCGACGAGCGCGGCGACGGCCGCCAGCGCGATGCGAACGGTCCGGGGCACGGATCCCTCCTCGGCGCGGCGCTCGCCGCGGCGCACCGGAGACGGACCGTACCACCGCGGTCGATCGCGGCGCGACGCGAACCGGCGGGGTGGGACCAAGGGCGTACGCGCGCCGTGCGACGAGGCGCACCCGTGCAAGGCGTGGCCGGGGTCCGTCGCCCGGGCGCGCGACGGGCGTAGAATGGCGCGCATGTCCGTCACGCCGGCCTCGCAGCGCGACCTCACGCGCATCACGCTCTCCGTCCTCGGGATCGGGCTGCTCATCGTGGGCAGCCTCTGGGTGCTGAGCCCGTTCCTCGGAGCGCTGCTCTGGGCGACGATGATCGCGATCTCGACGTGGCCGCTCATGCTGGGGGCGCAGGCGCGCCTCGGCGGCAGCCGGGGGGCCGCGGTCGCGGTGATGACCCTCGCGCTGCTCCTCGTCCTCTTCGTGCCGCTCTACTGGGCGGTGGCGACGCTGCTCGGGTACTCGGACCGGATCGCCGAGATCGCCCGCGCGGTCCCCGAGATGCGCGTCCCGCCGCCGCCGCCCTGGGTCGAGGCGCTGCCCGTCGTGGGTCACGAGGCCGCGGACCGCTGGCGGTCGCTCGCCGTCCTCCCGCCCGACGAGCTCGCCGCGCGCCTGACGCCCCATCTCAGGACCGCGCTCGCGTGGTTCGCCGAGAAGGCGGGCAGCTTCGGGAGCATGGTGCTCCACTTCCTGCTCACCGTCGTCATCTCCGCGATCCTCTTCGCCCGGGGCGAGCGCGCGGCCGAGAACGTCCGGCGGTTCTTCCGGCGGCTCTCCGGCGAGCGCGGCGAGGCGATCGTGGAGCTGTCCGGGAAGGCGGTCCGGGCCGTCGCCCTCGGCATCGTGGTCACGGCGGCCGTGCAGACGGCGCTCGCCGGGATCGGCCTCGTGGCCGTGGGCGTCCCGTTCGCGGGCTTCCTCACCGCGATCGTGCTCGTCCTGTGCATCGCGCAGCTCGGGCCGCTCCTCGTGATGGCGCCGTGCGTGATCTGGCTGTACGCGACGGGCTCGCCCGGGCGCGGGACGGCGCTCCTCGTGGTCACGCTGATCGTCCAGGCCATCGACAACGTGCTCCGGCCCGTCCTCATCAAGAAGGGCGCCGACCTCTCGCTGCTGCTCATCTTTCCGGGCGTCATCGGCGGGCTCCTCTGGCTCGGGATCATCGGCCTCTTCGTGGGCCCGGTGATCCTCGCCGTGACGGCGAACCTGCTCGAGAGCTGGATCTCGACGGGCCTCGGCGAGACGAGGCAGGAGGCCGCCGCGCCGGCTCCGGGGGCGGGCGGAGCCGTCGCGCCCGGCGGCGGGAACGTCTCGCCCACCGCGTGACGGGCGCGGGACCGCGGCGCGCGAGGGCGTCGCGCGACCGTCACCGCCACGCGTTCCCGAAGACGGCGTGGAGCGCCCACTCCTCGGGGCCGCGGGCGACGTCGGCGCCCATCCTCGGGCCGAACGCGCGCGCCGGCCACGCCCACGGGATCGCCGCGGCGACGGCGACGCCGCGCCCGGCGCTCACTGCATCTCGACGTCGGGCGGCGCGGGCGGCGTCTCGGCCGGCCGCGAGCGGAACCGGTACGTGACGGCGAGCGCCGGGCCGAGCAGGAACGTGTAGGCGGTGGCCGGAGGGTTGAGCCCGATCTGCCCGGCGACGCCGACCGTGACGAACGCGCCGCGCCGGGTCGTCCACATGTAGCCGGCGAAGGCGCGGAAGAACTCGAACGCGCGCGCCTCGTAGCCGTCGTCCGAGAAGCGCAGGGCGAGCTCCTGGTACAGGACGAGGGAGTGGATCCGGACCGCGTCGAGGTTGAAGCCCTGGCCCACGCGGAGCCGCGGCCGGAAGACGAGGTGGTGCGCGCCCGCGGCGTCCTCCACGTTCCGCACGTCGACCTGGAGCATCTCGTAGAGCGCCGCCGCGCCGCGCGGCTGCTGGAGCCTCGCCCGCAGCACGCCGCGGTCCTCGCGCCAGCTCGGCGCGCGCGTGGGTCCGACCTCCTGCCAGAAGATCTCCTGGAACGACGCGGAGAGCCGCAGGTTCGGCACGCCGTCCCAGTGGAGCCACGCGGCCGGCGCGATGCCCCCGAGGTGGGCGAACGGGTTCCTGTCCTCGAAGGTGCCCTGCCCGAGGGCGCCGACGGCGCCCTCGGCGGCGAAGCCGCGGCCGAGCGGGACCTCGACGGAGACGACGCCCGGGGAGACGGGGAGGGTGCCGACGGAGTACGTGGCGGGGTTCGCCGCGGCGGGGCTCGCCGCCGCGAGGGCGGCCAGCGCGCCGAGGGCTGCCGCGAAGGACCGAGCGTTCATGGCGCCGGAGCGTAGCAGACGGCCGCGGCGGCGCGCGACCGGCGAACGGTCGCGCGGGCGCCGCGTCCGGCGCGACGGCGGGTCCGCGCGGCGGGACGTCGCAGCCGCCATGACGGCGGGCGCCGGCTCGGGCAGAATGTGCCGCGGGTGGCCGTCCCCGAGCCGCACGCGTCCGCAGCCTCGCCCGCCCCGCGCCGCAGGGGCGAGAGCGACGCCGTGCTGAGCGTCTTCCTCCTCCTGCTGCTCGCCGGGACGGTGATGGCCTGGCCGCTGCGCGACACCCGCGCCGAGCCGGTCCTCGCGGTCCTGCGGCTGCTCACGCTCGCCGTCGGGATCGCGGCGATCGCGCCCGGCCGCGCGCACGCGATCGTCGCCACGCTCGTCGCCCTCGTCGTCGGCTACGCGCAGGTGGTGAGCGGGGACCGGAGCCCGCTCCTGCTGGCCGCGCGCCTCGTCTTCTTCTCGCTGCTCGGCGCCGCGCTGCTCGTGCACGTGTTCAGGCCGGGGCGCGTCACCATGCACCGCGTCCTGGGCGCCGTGTCGCTGTACGTGCTCCTGGGCGTCGTGTGGGGCACGGGGTACCAGCTCGTCGTCGTCCTCCAGCCCGGCGCGATCCACGGCCCCTCCGGCCCGGCGACCGTCGACGAGGCGATGTGGCTCAGCTTCATCACGCTCACGACCACCGGGTACGGCGACGTCCTGCCCGCGTCCGCGCTGGCGCGGTCGCTCGCCGTCCTCGAGGCGCTCGTGGGCGTGCTGTACCCGGCGATCCTCATCGGCCGCCTGGTCTCGCTGCTCCAGGGGCCCTCGGCGGCGGGCGCCGCGCCGGGCGCGACCGCCGCCGATCCCTGAGGCGACGCCGCGCGGCGGCGGCCCGGGGCGGAGGGGAGCGGCGCCGCACCGTCGGGGCGGAGCCGTCGCGGGCGCGCTCACCGATCGAGCTGGTAATCGCGGACGATCCGCTGCTGGAGCTTCCGCGCCTGGCGGAAGGCCTCCTTGAGCGTCTGGCGGTCGAGGTCGTTCAGGTCGCCGGGGTGGAGGCGGTTGGCGCCGCCGGGCGGGGCGCCGGGGCGGCACTGGTTGCGCAGCCGCAGCAGGTGCACGACGTGGAAGCCGTCGATCAGCGCCGCGGCGGTCGCCTCGCCCAGGTCGGCGATCTCCGCGAAGGCGCGCAGCCGCTGGGCCGTGCTCGTGTGCGGCACGCGGTTCGCGAGCGCGAAGATGCGCGCCGCGTCCACGAACGGCCGCGAGCCCGACGACTTGAGGTCGAGCGTGCCGGGGAACTCGCCCGAGCGCTCGACGACGAAGTCGCGGATGGTGCCGAGCGGCGGCTGGCAGCGCAGCGCGGCCTGGGCCATCACGCGCAGGAAGATCGGGCGGTCCGCCGACGCGGCGAGGATCCGGTCCCGCAGCCGCTCCGCCAGCGCGTCGTTCCCCCAGATCGGCCGCAGGTCGAAGAAGATGAACGCGTTGAGGAGCGCCTCCGGCTCGGGCTCCTCGATCCAGCGCCCGAGCGCGCGCCACCACTCGTCGAGGGTGAGGCACCAGCGCGGGTTGCCGGCCATGACGCCGCCCTTGCACAGCGAGAAGCCGCACGCGTCCAGGTTCTCGTTGACCTTGCGCGCGAACGGCAGGAGGCCCGCGCGGACGCGCTCCGGGTCCTCGCCCCCCGGATCGAACACGAGGCCGTTGTCCTGGTCCGTGCTGAAGGTCTGCTCGAGGCGGCCCTCCGACCCGAGCGCGATCCAGCACATCGCCACGGGCGGCAGCTCGAACGCGTCCGCGGTGAGGTCGAGCACGCGGATGGTGAGGAGGTCGTTGAGCGTGGAGAGGTGGTGCGTCAGGGCCTCCGCGCCGATCCCCTGCGCCATCAGGCTCTCGGCGAGGGCGCGGATCGCGAGGGCGGCGCGCCCGAGCGCCGGCACGTCCGGCGCCGCCTGGACGTCCGCGGCGATCTCCCGGACGCCGACGCGCTGCAGCCCGAAGAGCTCCTCCTGCGAGACCACGCCCTGGAGCCGCCCGCCCGCGTCCACGACCACGACGTGCCGGACCCCGTTCCGCGCCATCGTGAGCGCCGCGCGGTGCGCGGAGGCGTGCGGCTCGAGCGTGATGAGCCCGCTCGTCATCACCGCCGCGACGGGCTGCTCGAGATCGCCGCCGGGGAGGCTCACGCGGCGGACCAGGTCGCGCAGCGTGAAGATGCCGAGCGGGACGTGGCGCCGGGGATCGATCACCACCACCGCCTGCGCCCCGGCGCGGTCCATCTCGAGGAGCGCCTGCCGGACGGAGGTGTCGAGCCGCACCGTCACGGGCGCGCGGCCCATCACCGCCGAGAGCGGGCTGTGCATCGTGAGCGTCGGCCGCCGCCGCTCGCCCGCCTCGCGCCCGCCGGTGTCGTCCGTCCGCGCCATGGCCGCTCACGCCGCGCCGACCATCTGCTTGATCTGGGCGACGAGATCCTTCGTGGAGAAGGGCTTCGTCACGTACGCGTCCGCGCCGAGCCCGAGCCCCTTCGCCACCTCGGTGTCCCGCCCCTTGGCGGTGAGGATGAGGATCTTGATCCCGCTCCAGCGCGGCTCGGACCGGATCCGCCGGCACACCTCGAAGCCGTTCATGGTGGGGAGCATGACGTCGAGGACGACGAGATCGGGCGCGTCCCGCGCGACCGCCGCGAGCGCCGCCTCCCCGTCGGCGGCGACGGCCGTGTCGAACCCCTCCCGCTTCATGAGCCACTCGAGGGAGACCACGATGTTCGGCTCGTCGTCCACGATCAGGATCCGCTTGCTCATGGTCCACCCTAGCCGGCCGCCTGGGCCTCCTCGCGCCCGGGCTCCGCGCCGCGGTCGAGCGGCAGCACGAAGGAGAAGATCGCGCCGCGGCCGGGCTCGCTGTCCACCCACAGGCGCCCGCCGAAGTGCTCCACGATGCGGCGGCTGATCGGCAGCCCGAGGCCGCTGCCCGGCGGCCTGGGGCCGACCGTGTCGCCGACGCGCCTGAACTTCTCGAAGATGGTCTCCTGATCCTCGCGGGCGATCCCCGGCCCGTTGTCGCGGACGTCCACCCGCACCCCGTCGGCCACCGCGGCGACCCGGACCTCCACGTACCCCTCGCCGCGCGGGCAGTACTTCACCGCGTTCGAGAGCAGGTTGATCATCACCTGCATGAGCCGGTCGCGATCGGCGCGCACGGCGGGGACGCCGGCCGTCGCCGAGACCGCGACGGCGACGCCCTGCTCGCGGAAGAGCTGGCTCGTCGAGTCCACCGCCTCGCGCACGACGTCCTCGACGTCCACCTCCGCGGCGTGCCACTCGGCGCTGCCCGCCTCGATCTTGGAGAGATCGAGCACCTGGTTGATGAGGCGCGAGAGCCGCTGCGTCTCCTTCACGATGATCGCCAGGAACCGGCCGCGCTCGGCGGCGTCGATCCCGGGGTTGTCGAGGAGGATCTCCGAGAACGACCGGATGGAGGTGAGCGGCGTCCGGAGCTCGTGCGTGACCGTGGACATGAAGTCGTCCTTCATGCGGTCGAGCTCCTGGAGCCGCAGGTTGGCGGCGCGCAGCTCGGCCGTCGCCTCCAGGAGCTCGCGCGACTTCAGCTCGAGCTGGTGGCTGTAGGCGCGGACCTGGGAGGCCTCGTCGAGGATGTCCATGACCTCGTCGAGCGTCGGGGGCTCCTCCTGCACGGTCGAGGCGACCATCACGCGCGCCGACGCGCTGCCGATCGCCCCCGCGAGCAGCGTCTCCGCGAAGTGGACGAGGTCCGCGTCGGCGACGAGCGCCCTCGGGTCCGGGAGGCCGCGGCGCCGTGCGTAGGCGAGGAACCCCTCGTGCGCGCGCTCGGGGCCGAGGAAGCGGCCCGTCAGCGCGAGGAGCTCCTGGACCGACGCGCTGCCGCGCCAGGTCCGCGAGCGGTCGACCCCGTGGGTGTGCAGGAACACGTCCACGAACAGCGCCGCCTGGTTCCGTTCCGCGACCGCGGGGCGGCCGGCCAGGGAGACGCCCACGTAGAGCGCCACGTTCGCGAGCAGGCTCCAGAAGAGCGCGTGCGAGATCTCGTCGAGGCCGGTGAGCCCGAACAGCTCGAGCGGGCGCAGGAGCGCGATCCCGAACAGCCCGTCCGTCAGGAACGCGCGCGGCAGCCACCCGGACTTCGCGAACGAGGGCAGCGCGAGCGTGTACGCCCAGACGGCGAACCCGGCGACGAGGCCGCTCATGGCGCCGGCGCGCGTCCCGCCCTTCCAGTAGATGCCGCCCAGGATCGCCGGCGCGAACTGCGCCACCGCGGCGAAGGAGATGAGGCCGATGGCGACCAGCGCGTACGCCTCGCCGGCGGCGCGGAAGTAGATGTAGCCGAGGATGAGGATCGCCGCGATCGCGAGGCGGCGGATGGCGATGAGCAGCCCGGACAGGTCGCGGCGCTCGTTCAGCCGGAGCCAGCGCTGCCGGAGGAGGACCGGCATGACGAGGTCGTTGCACACCATCGTGGACAGGGCGATCGTCTCGACGATCACCATCCCGGTCCCCGCCGAGAGCCCGCCGAGGAAGGCGAAGAGGGCGAGCCCGTCCCGGTTCAGGCTCATGGGCAGCGTGAGGACGAACGTGTCCGCGTCCACGCCTCGCCCCGCGAAGAGCATGAGCCCGCCGAGCGCGAGCGGCAGGACGAAGAGATTGATGAGCAGGAGGTAGAGCGGGAACAGCCAGATCGCCTTCCCGAGGTGGCCCTCGTCCACGTTCTCGACGACCGAGATCTGGAACTGCCGGGGGAGGAACATGATCGACAGCATCGAGAGGACCGTCACGAAGGCCCACGTCCCGTAGCTCGCCGGCGACGGCGGGACCGTGAGGAGGCCCCGCAGCCGCGGATCGTGCTGCGCGCGCGCGAAGATGTCGCCGACGCCGTCGTAGACCACGTAGGTGACGAACGCGCCGACCGCGAGGAAGGCGAGCAGCTTCACCACCGACTCGAACGCGATGGCCGCGACGAGCCCCTCGTGCCGCTCGGTCGCGTCGAGGTGGCGCGTCCCGAACAGGATCGTGAAGGCCGCGAGCATCATCGCGATGTAGAGCGCGCTGTCCTGGAAGAACGGCCGCTCCGCCGCCTGGGCGGGCATCACGAGGGCGGGGTGGTGCAGCAGGATCGTGAAGCTCTGCGAGATCGCCTTCAGCTGGAGCGAGATGTACGGGATGATGCCCAGCACCGCGATGACGGTGACGAGTCCCCCGAGCGCCTGGCTCTTCCCGTAGCGGGACGCCACGAAGTCCGCGATCGAGGTGATCCGGTACGTCTTGCTGATGCGGATGACCTTCCGCCAGACGTACCACCACAGCGCCACCATGAGCGTCGGGCCGAGGTAGACCGGCAGGAAGCCGATGCCGCTCGACGCGGCGCGCCCCACGCTCCCGTAGAACGTCCAGGTGGAGCAGTAGACCGCGAGCGAGAGGGCGTAGATGTACGGGTTCGCGATGATCGAGCGGCCGGCCTCGGCGCGCTTGTCGCCGTAGCGCGCGATGGCGAAGAGCACGCCCAGGTAGGAGAACGAGGCGAGGACGATCACCGACCGCTCGAGCACCGTTTCTCCTATTCCCGCGAGCGCTCGATCACGTAGGCGAGCGCCGCGATGAGCGCGGTCCAGGCACCGAACACGTACAGGTAGAGGATCGGGACGCCGGCGGCGCTCACCGGGCGCGCGAAGAGGAACAGGATGGGGTAGTTGAGGAGGATCACTCCCGCGGTGAAGACCGCGACGAGGCGCTGCCCGGTCCTGCCCGGACGTTCCATGCCGCTCCCTCCGACGAGGGCGACTATACGCCCCGGCGTGGCGGCTATTCTCGCGCGCTCCTCAGCGGCGGCAAATGGGGCGACGGCTCGCTCGCTCGGCCGGCTGCGCGGCGAAGAACCGCCTGCGGCCGGGAGCGACGCAGCGCCGTCTCCGCTTCGAGTGAACCCTCGCAGGTGCAATTCCCGGCTGAAACCCGGACAGATGGCCGGCGGGGTTGACCCACGTCAGCCCGCGAGCCGTCGGCGGTGCGTTCGCGGGGCGGCCCCTTCCAGGCGTCGACGTCACGCTGACCCGCGCGGGCGCGAGGACGCCCCTTTCGGGTCGGGCAGTACGACGAGGCACGACATTGTGCACTAATCGGTCGCACCCGTTTCGTCTGCGGCCCCGCGCCTCGATGCAGTTCTCCGGTCCTTCGAGCCGCCGACGAACGGGCGCGGGCCGCCACGATCCGGCGGACTCGCGGACGCACGCTTCGCATCCCGGCAGTTCCATCGGCGACGCACCGGAGGTGACCACATGGCTCTCGCAGCGCAGGCAGGGCAGGTCGAGCAGAAAGCGCCGATCTCGAGCGAGGAGAAGCTCGTCATCGTCGCCTCGTCCGTCGGGACGGTGTTCGAGTGGTACGACTTCTATCTGTACGCGACACTGGCGCCGTTCTTCGCGGCGCTGTTCTTCCCGAAGGGCAACGCCACCGCGGCCCTCCTCTCCGCGTTCGCCGCGTACGCGGCGGGCTTCCTCGTCCGGCCGTTCGGCGCGCTGTTCTTCGGGCGCATCGGCGACCTCATCGGGCGCAAGTACACCTTCCTCGTCACCATCGTGGTGATGGGCCTCTCGACCTTCCTCGTCGGGCTCCTCCCGACGTTCGAGGCCATCGGCTGGTTCGCGCCGGTCATCCTCGTGTCGCTGCGCCTGCTGCAGGGCCTCGCGCTCGGCGGCGAGTACGGCGGCGCCGCCACGTACGTCGCGGAGCACTCCGGCCCCGACCGCCGCGGCTACAACACGAGCTGGATCCAGACCACCGCCACCGTCGGCTTCTTCCTCGCGCTCGTCGTCATCGGCCTCTGCCGCTCGACGATGCAGTCGACGGTCTTCAGCACCTGGGGCTGGCGCATCCCGTTCTGGGTCTCGATCGTCCTCCTCGCCTTCTCCGTCTACATCCGGCTCAAGCTGCAGGAGTCGCCGGTCTTCAAGAAGATCAAGTCCGAGGGGAAGACCTCCAAGGCGCCGCTCACCGACAGCTTCCTGCGCTACCCGAACAACAAGTACGCGCTGCTCGCGCTCCTCGGCGCGACCGCCGGCCAGGGGGTGGTCTGGTACACGGGCCAGTTCTACGCGCTGTTCTTCATGCAGATCACGCTCCGGCTCGACTACCTCACGACGTACATGCTCATCGCGGCGTCGCTCGTCATCGGCACGCCGTTCTTCATCTTCTTCGGCTGGCTCTCCGACAAGATCGGCAGGCTCAAGATCATCCTGGCCGGCTGCCTCATCGCGGCGGTGACCTACTTCCCGCTCTTCAAGGGGCTCACCCACTACGTGAACCCCGCGCTCGAGGAGTTCCAGGCGCGGACGCCGATCTCGGTCACGGTGGACCAGGCCACCTGCCACTTCCACCTCTTCGTCGGGCCGTGGAGCAAGTTCTCCGACTGCGACAAGACCCGCGACTTCCTCACGAAGCAGGGCCTCTCGTTCGCGAGCCTCCCCGGCCCCGCCGGCTCGGCGCCCCTGGTGAAGATCGGGGCCACCGAGATCCAGGGCTGGAACGAGAAGGGGATCGCGGAGACCCTGAAGGCGCAGGGCTACCCCACGGGCGGCGCGGACAAGAGCCGGGTGAACTACGCGATGACGCTGCTCCTCCTCGTCATCATGGTGCTCTACGTGACGATGGTGTACGGGCCGATCGCCGCCTTCCTGGTGGAGCTCTTCCCCACGCGGATCCGCTACACGTCGATGTCGCTGCCGTACCACATCGGCAACGGCTGGTTCGGCGGGATGCTGCCCCTCACCGCGACCGCGATCGTGGCGTTGAAGGGCGACATCTACTACGGGCTCTGGTACCCCATCGTCGTGTCCGTCATGACGGTGGTCATCGGCGGGATCTTCCTGCGCGAGACGAAGGGGCGCGACATCACGACGTACGAGCACGCGTAGCGGGCGGACGCCGCTCCGGCGGCGCGCGAAGGCCCTCCGCGCGGAGCGCGGGGGGCCTTGCCGTCCCGGCCGCCGGGCGCGGCGCGCCGGCGCGCGCGCGCCGGCCGTTCGCGCCGGAGGCCGGCGGACGAGCTCGAGGCGGCCCGGTATGCTTCGCGTATGGACCTCGAGCTCGCCGGGAAGGTCGCCGTCGTGACGGGAGGGAGCCGCGGGATCGGGCGCGCCATCGCGCTCGCGCTCGCGCGAGAGGGGACGCGGGTGGTGATCGGCGCGCGCGGGGCGGAGGCGCTCGCGGCTGCGCTCCGCGACCTCGACGCGGCCGGCCCCGGGCCGCACCTCGCCGTGCGGTGCGACGTGACCACGCCGCAGGGGATCGAGGACCTCGTCGGCGGCGCCGCCAGCGCGCTCGGCGGCGTGGACCTCCTCGTGAACAACGCGGGCGGCTCGGGCGCCCGCACGCTCGCGGAGGGCTCGGAGGAGGACTTCCGCGCCGTCATGGAACGGAACCTCTGGCCCTCGCTGCGCGCGAGCCTCCGCGTCCTGCCCGAGCTGCGCCGCCGCGGCGGCGGCGCGATCGTGAACGTCGCCTCGGTCTGGGGGCGCGAGGGCGGCGGCGCGCCCTCGTACAACGTCGCGAAGGCGGCGGAGGTGAGCCTCGCGAAGGCGCTCGCGCGCGACCTCGCGCGGGAGGGGATCCGCGTGAACGCGGTCGCCCCCGGCTCGATCCGGTTCCCGGGCGGGAGCTGGGACCGGCGCGCCGCCGCCGACCCGGAGGGGATCGCCGCCTTCGTCGACCGCGAGATCCCGGCGGGGCGCTTCGGCACGCCGGAGGAGGTCGCGAACGTCGTCGCGTTCCTCCTCTCGCCGCGCGCGAGCTGGGTGACCGGAGCCTGCTGGGTCGTGGACGGCGGCCAGAGCCGGGCGTTCTAGCTCCCCGCGCGCGCGCCTACCCCGCGGACCACACGACGCCCACGGCGCGGGACGGCGTGTCGCCGAGCGCGCGGAAGAGGTGGGGGCGCGTCGCGTCCAGGTAGACGCTGTCGCCCGGCCCGAGCGTGTGGCGCTGCCCGTCGTGGAGGAGCTCGACCCGCCCCTCGAGGACGTAGACGAACTCCTGCCCGTCGTGGGCGATGGGCCGGCCGTCGCCCTGTCCAGGGTCGAACGTGATGAGCAGCGGCTCCATCCCCTGGCCCGGCGAGCCGGGCCTCCCGAGCGTGCGGTACCGGTACCCTTGCTCGTTGTCGGCCTGCTCCGCGCCGTTCCCCGCGTCGCCGGCGCGGCAGACGATCAGCGGGTGGGGCATCGCGTCGCCGCCGTGCAGGATCCCGTCCACCCGCGAGCCGAGCACGCGCGCGAGCTTGATGACGACGCCGACGGACGGGATCGCGCGCCCGGACTCGTACGCGGCGAGGCGGTCGGTCGTCACGCCCGTGAGGACGCAGACCTGCTCCTGCGAGAGCGCCTGCGCCTCGCGCATCCTGCGGATCCGCTCCCCGATCGCCGTCTTCATGGCTCGCCTCCGTGCCGTCTCGCCGGGCGGCGCCGCCCTCGCCCGGCTCCCTCGCGGCGGGCGCCGGTCTCTCCGGGCCCCCGGAGCGAGAGAGTATCCCCGTTCGCCCTCGTTCCTGAAGACCGGACGTGGCTCGCCGCGGGCGCGCAGGTCCGGGGGCGCCGCCGGCGGCTCGTGCGCAGGTTGGCGTGCATGAAGGACGCGAACCAGGCTGGCGCCGCGCAGGCGTCGCGAGCGAGGCGGGTGGCGACGCTCGCGGCCGGCTACGCCTTGCTGGCGGGGGGAACGGCCCTGCTCGTCCTCCCGGGCCCCGGCGTGCCGCTCCTCCTCGGCGGCCTCGCGATCGTCGGCCGCGAGCACGGGTGGGCCCGGGACCTGCATCGCCGGATCCGGGATCGCGCCGCGCGGCTCGTCCGCCGCGCGCCACCCCGGCGGGCCGGCCGATGACGGCCCGGCCGCCGCGCCCTGCGCGCGGGCCGGCGCCGTGAAGCGGCCGCCCCGGGCGCCGCGCGCTCAGCGGCACTCGACCGGCGCGCACGGCCCGTCGCGCGCCGCCTCGCAGCAGTGCAGGGCCTCGCCGCGGTGGTCCTGGAACCGGACCCGCCACCCCGCGCCGTCGGCCTCGAGCACCGCGAACCCCCACGCGGTGGTCGCGAAGTGCGCCCGCGCCGACGCGGGCACCCGCCAGCGGAACCGGCCGAGGGCGCCCATCGCGGTCGAGCCGGAGACGAACACGTCGAGCGGGCCGAGCGAGAGGTGCTCGAGCGTGTGCACGTGACCCGCGAGGAACGCGACGGCGCGCCCGCCGGCGGCCGCGACGAGCCGCGCCATCCGGGCCGCGTACGGCGACGGGCCGCCGCGGCCGTAGCCGTGGACGGCCGCCGGCGGGTGGTGCCCGACGAGGAAGCAGAACCGCCCCGGTCCGCAGCCCTCCGTGGCGGCGCGGACGAAGGCGACCTCGTCCTCGAGCGTGAAGCCGCCGTAGTCGCCGACGACGACGTTCGTGTCGACGACGACGAGCCGGAGCGGACCGCGGTCCACCACGTAGTGCCGGCCCGGCATGCTCCAGGCCGGCGAGCGGCGCGCCACCTCGAGGCACGCCCGCCTGCGCGCGGCCTCGTCGTCGGCGATCCCGGCCACCGAGCAGCGGCGGCCGCCCCAGCCGATGTCGTGGTTGCCGAGCGCGAGGTAGATCGGGAGCTGTCCGCCGCCGCGCGCGCGGAGCCGCTCGAGCGGCGCCTCGTTCATGCGGAAGAGCGGGTCGTCGGGCGGCGCGTAGCCCGGCGCGACCGTCGCGCCGTCCGCCGCGAACCGGCAGCCCTCCGCGCCGGGGAGCGTCGGATCGGGGCCGCAGTAGTAGACGTTGTCGCCGAGCTGGACGGCGAGATCGAACGGCCGCGCGCGCGACTCGGCGCGGATCGCGCGCGCGACGAGCCACTGCACCAGCGTGTCGCGGCCGAAGTCGCCGAGGACCAGCACCCGGACCTCCGCCGGCGGCGCGGGGGGCGCGGCGCCGACGTCGCCGAGGCGGTGGACGTCGTGGACGCACGCGGTGGCGGGGAGCGCGAGCGCGGCGGCGAGGCGCGCGATGCGGGGCGATGCGCCGGGCACGCGGATGGGTTTGGGCGGCGCGGCGGGCGCGTCGAGTCCCCCGGCGGGGACGGCCCGTGGTAGACGAGCACGATGAAGCGGGCGCTCGCGGCCGCGGTGAGCGCGCTCCTCGCGACCGCCCCCGTGGCCGGCCACGCCGGCGCGCCCATCGCCGCGACGGGACCCCTCCGGCTCGAGCTGCCGCTCCTCGACGTCCCGTACGGTGCGTCCCACGGGTACCGCGCCCCGAGCATGGCCCAGGCGGGCGCGATCGGGCGGGACCTCCACACCGCGACGAACTGGGCGATCGACCTCGGCGTCGCCGCGGGCTGCGAGGGGCGGGGTTGCGGGAGGTCGCCCGCGAAGCGCTGGGCGCTCGAGTGGGCGGCGCTGCTCCTCGCGAACGCGCTCGTCGCCGCCCTCCCGCTGTACACCGCCTGGACGCACGAGGAGTACCACCGCGCCGTGCTCGGCCAGCACGGCATCGACAGCCACAACGGCGTCTACGACCTCGAGCTCGGCGGCTCGGCGATCTACGTGAGCCACGTCGCGGACGAGGACCTCGTCCGGCTGAAGCGCGACCACCCCTCGGACATGGTGCGCCTGTCGGCGGCCGGGATGGAGGGCGACGTCGAGCTGACGCGGGCCGTCCAGGCGGACGCGTTCCTCGACGGCACCGACTCGCGACGCGACGTCGTCACGCTCCTCCTCGTGCGCGCCAACGTGGTCGGCTACATGTGGACGTGCGACTCGAGCAGGGCGACGTCCGACCAGGAGCGGCGGAGCGCCCAGGAGCCCGATCCGGCGCAGCGCGACGGACCTGTACGCGCGCGGCGGCGACGCGAGGTGGCGCGCCGCGGCGCGCCTGTACCTCTCGGACCGCCTCGCGCTCCCGGGCATCGAGCTCGAGCGGGTGCGGCTGGCGCGGACGGTGGCCGGGGCGCGGCTCGAGGTGACGCCGACCGCCGGGCTCTGGCTCCAGCCCGCGAACGATCGCTGGGACGACGCCGCGGCGCGGCCCGGCGCGCTCGCGCGCCTCGAGGTCGCGTGGCTGGCGGCGGAGCGCGTGTCGGTCTTCGCGGAGGTCCAGGCCCGGGCTCCGCGAGGAGAGTGGACTCCCGGACGCGCGCGACTAGATCCGGGCCGGGGGCCTCATGCCGGATACGAACGGAGCGCTGAGGGGTCGCGTCGCGGTGGTCACGGGCGCGAGCCGCGGGGCGGGGCGGGGCATCGCGGTCGAGCTCGGCGCGGCGGGCGCCACGGTCTACGTGACGGGGCGCACGACCCGGGGCGCGGCGCCCGGCGCGTACGCGGGGTTCCTGGCGCGCACCGGCCTCGCCGCGATGCCCGGCACGATCGACGACACCGCCGACGAGGTGACCGCGGCGGGCGGCCGGGGCATCCCGGTGCGCTGCGATCACGCCGAGCCGGCGGACGTGCGCGAGCTGTTCGCGCGCGTGGAGCGCGAGCACGGCCGCCTCGACGTCCTCGTCAACAACGCGTGGGGCGGGCACGAGACGTTCACGCGGGAGTCGCTCTCCGCGCCGTTCTGGGAGCAGCCGCTCGACCACTGGGCGTCCATGCTCGACCGCGGCGTGCGGAACCACGTCGTCGCGTGCCAGCTCGCGGCGCCGCTCCTCCTGCGGCAGCGGCGCGGGCTCGTCGTGACGACGACCTTTCGCGACCGCGACCGCTACCTCGAGGGGAACCTGTTCTACGACCTCGCCAAGGCCGCGATGAACCGCCTCGCGTTCGCCGTCGCCGAGGAGCTGCGGCCGCACGGCGTCACCTCGCTCGCCGTCTCGCCGGGCTGGATGCGCACCGAGATCATCCTCGCCGCGTTCGGGACGGACGAGGCGCGCTGGCGCGAGGTGCCCGCCCTCGCGCGGACCGAGTCGCCGCGGTACCTCGGCCGGGCGGTCGCCGCCCTCGCCGCCGACCCGGACGTCCAGCGCAAGTCGGGCGCCGTGCACCTCGTCGCCGATCTCGCCCGCGAGTACGGCTTCACCGACGTCGACGGTCGCGTCGTCCCGGCGTTCCGGATCGAGTAGGCCGATCAGCCGAGCGCCTCGCCGAGGAAGCGGCGCCAGTTGAGCCACGCGACCTTCTCGACGACCGCCGCGGGGCGGCGGCGCGCGAGCGCCTCCACGAGCCTGGGCACGTCGGTGACGTCCCGCATCCCGCGCGGCAGGGGCACGAGGCCGTCGAAGTCGGAGCCGAAGGCGACGGCGTCCTCGCCCGCGACGTCGAGCGCGTGCTCGACGTGCCGGACGACGTCGTCGAGCCGGCGGCCGCCGAGGTAGATCGTCCCGAAGATGATCCCGACGACGCCGCCGCGCTCGGCGACCGCGCGGAGCGCGGCGTCGTCGAGGTTGCGCCAGCTCGGCGTCGCGCCGGCGACGCCGGTGTGCGAGCAGAACGGGCGCGGGCCGCCGTGCGCGAGCACGTCGCCGACCGTGCGCCGCGAGGCGTGGGCGAGGTCCACCGCCATGCGCGCGGCCTGCATCTCGTCCAGCACGAGGCGCCCGAGCGCGGTGAGGGGCCGGTTCCCCATGAGCGGGGAGGACGAGCCGCCGAGCGCGTTGTTGGCGAGGTGCGTGAGGCTCATGAACGCGACGCCGCGCGAGCGGAGCTCGCGGACCCGCTCCGGCCGGTCCTCGAGCGCCTGGGCGCCCTCGATCCCGAGCACCGCCGCGAGCCGCCCCGCGGCGAGGTGGGCCTCCAGCGCCGCGCGCGTGCCCGCGATCCCCGCGGCGCCGCGCGAGGCCGCGCAGAGCGCCTCCATGCGGTCGAGCTGGAAGCGGCAGCGCGCCCACGCGCCCCGCCGCGCCGCGCGGGGCCAGCCGCGCACGGCGCCGAGCGCGCCCACCCCGTCGAGGAGCGGATAGCCGCGGGTGACCACCGTGAAGCACTGGATCCGCACCCCGGCCTCGCGCAGGCGCGGGAAGTCGAGGTGGCCCCGCCGCTGCCGGATCGTGAGGTCCCGGTTCCAGAGCAGCGAGTCCGCGTGGCCGTCCGCCAGCGGGAAGCGCGGCGCGTCCCCGGCGCTCACAGCACCATCCTCACCCGGCGCTCGTGCTCGGGCGGCCCGTCCGCCGCGGCGGGCACGGCGCCGCGCTCCTCGACCGCGCGCAGCAGCCGCGCGATCTGCGGCCCGAGCACGTCCGCGTCGGTGGTCGCGAAGCGCTCGCCGCCGAAGCGCGCGACGGTCTCGGTCTGCAGCGCGAGCATCCACGCGTCCTGGCGGAGGATGCGCCGCGCGACGGGCGCGAGCAGGGGCGCGACCGCGGCGCCGGGCACGGGGAGCCGGAAGGTCACGGCGGAGAAGAGGCGCGTGTGCTCGTCGTCGATCGGCGTCGCGGCGGTGGTCGCGACGAGGTGGCTCGTCTCGCCGAGCCGGTACTCCACCTCGGCGATGCAGGGCAGGAGGAAGCGATCGAAGTGCTGGACCACGCCGCCGCGGGGCGCGAGGAGCCGGCCCACGAGCCCCGGGGGCCGCGGCTCGCCGAGGTACTCCGCCTCGCAGCGATCGGGCCAGCGCCGCACGACGACCTCGATCTCCCGCGCCGCCCCCGCGGTGCGGAAGAGGCCGCCGTGCAGGTAGGCGGTGTGCGGGACGTCGAGGACGTTCTCGACGGCGCGGAACAGCGAGGCGCGGACGGTGAGGGCGTTCCGCACGGTCGTGTAGCGCGCCGCGCCCAGGTGCGGCAGCCGCCTCGGCGCCGCCGCGGGCGGCGCGCCCGCCGGCGCGACCCAGACGAACCCGTCCTGCTCGACGCACGGGACGCCGGTCGCCCGCGTCGCGCGCGCCTCGGGCGGCGCGGCGAGGCCGGGCACCGCGACGCAGCCGCCGCCCGGCCCGAAGCGCCAGCCGTGGTACGCGCACTCGAGCGCGCCGCCGCGGAGCCGCCCGGCCGAGAGCGGCGCGTTCCGGTGGGGACAGCGGTCCTCGAGCGCGGCGGGCGCGCCGTCCGGAGCGCGGAAGAGGACGAGCGGGACGCCCTGCACCGTGGCGGCGAGCGGCCGGTCGCGGAGCGCGGCGGCCGTGCACGCCACGAACCACCCGGGGAGCCGCGGCGCCGGGCGGCGGCGCTCGGGGGATGCGGGCGACGGGTTCGGGTCCATCGACGTGTCCATACCGCCTAATTCGCCGCCACGCGCCGGCGAACGGGGCCGGTGGCCCCGGCGGGGTCGCGCCCGGTGTCCGGGCCGCGCCGCGGGCGCGGCGAGGCTCGCGCCCCGAGGCGCGATAAGCTCGTGACGCCGCGTGCAGGCCGGAGGCGCGGCGGGCGCGGAGGACGCATGGGGCTCGTCGGGAACGTGCAGCGGCGGATCGAGGCGCGCCTCAGGGCCGCGGTCGAGAGGGCGCGCGGCGACGCGGCGCTCACGGCGGCGCTCGGGAAGGTCCTCTCCCGGCCGGAGATCGTCGAGCGCGTCTACGGCGAGGGCGAGACGTTCCTCGTCAAGGCCGCGCTCTTCATGGCGGGCGTGAGGCTCGATCGCTCCGCGTGCGAGGGCGTCGGGACGGTCTGGAAGGAGGACCTGGGGCAGCGCCACTACGACCCCGACGCGCGCCGGCCGCGCGCGGGGGCCGTCCCGCACGCGATCGGGATGCCGCACGGCCTCTACATGCCGCTCGCGATCCGTCCGGGCGCGCCCTTCGTGCTCCGGCGCGACGGGGGCCGGCTGTACCTGTACGCCGAGGACCTGCGGCTGTTCCCGGCGGAGTACGAGCCGCGGCCCGCGTACTACGCGCGCGACACGAGCGGCGGCGTCCCGATGCGGCACGTCGGCGTCCACCGGCTGCAGCGGCAGGTCCTCTGCGAGTACAACGCCACCTGCCGGTTCTTCCCGGAGCGCACCGCGTGCCTGTTCTGCGGCATCGTCTCCGAGCGCCCGCTGCTCGGCGCGCGGCACCGCGGGAGGTTCGCGGCCTCGCCGGAGGAGGTCGCCGAGGTGGTCGAGGCGGCGTACGCGGAGGGCGCCACCGAGATGCAGCTCACCGGCGGCGTCCTCCCGGGCCAGGCGGAGCTCGGGTACTTCCTCGACGTCGGGCGCGCGCTGCAGCGGAGGCTGGGCGTCGCGGTCGTGCCGGGCAGCCAGGCGGTGCTCGCGCCGCCCCCGCGCCTCGAGGACCTCGAGGCGCTGCGCGAGGCCGGCTGGGAGGGGGTCGCGATGAACCTCGAGGTGTTCGACGCGCGCCTGTGGCCGGGGATCGTCCCCGGGAAGGCGGCGCTGATGCCGCGGGCGCGCTGGCTCGAGGCCCTCGAGCACGCGGCGCGCGTGTTCGGGAAGGGGCACGTCGCGTCCGTGCTCGTGGCGGGGCTCGAGCCGATGCGCTCGCACCTCGAGGGCGTCGAGTGGCTCGCGGAGCGGGGGATCCACGGCGTGCCCATCCCGTTCACGCCCGCGCCGGGATCGGCGCTGGAGGGGTTCCAGACGCCGACCGCCGCCTGGCACCTCGCGGCGACGGTGAAGGTGCTCGACCTCTGGGAGCGGCACGGGCTCGAGGCCGACCGGCACAGCTCGGCGGGCCTGCACTACGCCGACCTGGCCCGCATGCGCGCGCACCTGCGCGCCGACCAGGCGGCGCGGCCGGGGCGGGACTGGGCGCGCGACCTCCGCCACGAGCTTGCGGTCGAGGGCAAGCTCCCCGACGCTGCGAGACGCTGCGCTCGGACGCGCTCCTCGTGAGCCCCGGGGTGCGCGGGGCGCTGAACCTCGACGTCGGCCTCCAGGTCGTCGGTGGCCTCGCGGTGCCGCTGGGCTTCGGCCCGAGCGCGGGGTCGCGAGGGATCCTCGCGTACCTGCTTCGAGCACCCGGTGACGAAGCGCCCGTGGTGACGCGCCGCGCGGGCGCAGGGCGGCGGGCGCTCGCCGCCCCGCGACGGACGCGCGCGCCGGCGCTACTGGATGAGCCCGCGGATCTCGCCGGCGGGCGAGTCGCCCGCGACGCCGGGCGTCTGGTTGTTCGCGTTGTTCAGGTCGCTCGTGTGCACGACGATCGTGGCGCGGCGCTCGCGGATGGCCTTGACGAGGCCGGCGACGCCGGTGTCGTCGGGGCGGGTGGGATCGAACGCGAGCGGCCCGACCACCTGGGCGTTGGTCATGACGAACCCGGCGCTCAGGTTCCCCTGGGTCGTCTGGGCGACGTTGCTGTTGGGCGCGCCCGGCGTGGTCGGGACGAACCAGAACGCGATCGGGCCGACGGGCTGATTGTCCGCGACCGGTCCCTGCGCGGCCACGTGGATGTGCGCCATGAACAGGTTGTCGATGCCGGCGACGTTGAGGCGGAACCGGATCGCCGTGCCGCCGTCGATCACCTCGAGGTTCGCCTGCCCCGTCGCTCTCGTCGCGATGGAGTTCCCCGCGAGGTCGCCGCCCTCGAGGTGAGCCGAGAACGTCTCCTGCGCGGCGGCGGTCGCGCCGAGGCCGAGCGTCAGGGCCAGCGCCATGAGCGTCTTACGCATGCCATCCTCCTTGGGTACGTCGCGGACGACGCGGCCCTCCGGGCCGTCGCGATCGCCTTGATGAAGGGCGTACGGCTCGGTGACGGGAATCGGATCGGTGACCTGATGGGGCGTCGCACGGGCGGTCCTCGGGGACGCGCGGGCGGCGGGGACGCGAGGCCCCCGCCGCCCGTGTGCCTCCCGGCGCCCTCGCTCAGAACACGACCGACACCTGCGCCTGGAAGGTGTTGATCTCCGCGATCTGGGCCTCGGCGCCGATCGCGAGGTGCCAGTAGCGGACCTCGAAGCCACCCGTCGCGTGCGGGACGAAGAGGGCCTCGGGATCCAGGTCGACGGCGCCGCTGGTCTCGCGCGCGGCCACGGCGTCGCCGCCGAACCCCACGTAGGGCGTGAAGACGCTCCAGAAGGTACGCCCGACGGAGACGTCCACGCCGGCCGCGTGCATGTCCATGTCGCCGACGTACAGCGTCTTCGTGTACGCGCCCCGGACCGCGACCGAGACCGGCATCCCGTCGCGCTGCTGGAGCAGGCCGTACCTCGCCTCGACGCCGACCCAGCCGTAGTTCGCGGCCGGGTTCTGCGCGTAGAACGCGCCGACGTCCACGTCGTCCGTCACGCCGAAGCGCACCCTGAGCTTGGGGAAGGCGAGCCTCGAGCCGAGCTCGTGGTACGCGTCGGGGTGGGCGAAGGTGTCGTTCCACGCGTCGGACTTCTCCTCGACCTCGAAGGAGACGTACTCGACGTCCACGGAGACGCCCCTCCGGCCGAGGGTCGTCGGAGGAGCCCCCTGCTTGAAGGCTCCCACCGAGCCGAACTCGCGGACGAAGCGCCGGAACGCCCCCTGCGTGAGCTCGGGCGCGAACTGGATGGAGCAGTCGTCGAGCGAGGGGTCGACGTGCAGGGCCGGGTCGGGGGGATGGCCGCCCGCGCCGTGCGCCAGCGCGGCGGCGGGGAGGAGCAGCGCGAGGGCGGCGATCGGGACGATGGGGGCACTTGCCATGGGGACTTCCTTTCGGGTTCGGGTGGCGCTACGCGACGTTGTACGCGCCCGCGCCGCCGCGATTTGGCCCGGGAGCGCCAAACTCTTTGCCGCGCACGCCAATCGAGCCGCGCTCCAGGACGAACGCTCATGTGGCCCCGCGAAGGCACCGTGCTGACGGTCTCGAGCCGGGCGATGCTCGCCGCGTGCGAGCGCCTCGGCATCGACACCGACGCGATGCTGCGCGCGGTGGGGCTCCGGCGCGACACGCTCGACGACCCGGATGCGCGGCTGCAGGGCCGCGAGGCCGGCGCGCTCTGGGTGAAGGCCTACGAGCTCTCCGGCGATCCGGTCCTGTCGCTGCACGTCGCGGAGGCGTGCCCGCTCGGGGCGTACAAGGTCATCGACTACATGGCGGCGAGCGCCCGGACGATCGGCGAGGCCTTCCGGTACGCGGCGCGGTACTTCAAGCTCATCAACACCGCCGTCACCCTGCCGATCGACGAGTCCGGCGACCCGGTGACGTTCGACGTCACGGGGGAGCGCGGCCCGACCAGCCTGACGCGCGCCTACGCGGAGTTCTGCCTGGCGGTGTTCGTGCTCCACGTGCGGGCGGCGACGGGCGTGCCGTTCAAGCTGCGGCGCGTCACGTTCACGCACCGGCGCCCGCCGGACACGAGCGAGCACGAGCGCGTCTTCGGCTGCCCCGTGCGCTTCGAGACGGAGCACAACCGGCTGTACCTGGATCGCGCCGCCTGGGAGGCTCCCTCGGCCGGAGGGAACTCGGGCGTGCTCGGGATCCTGATCGAGCACGCCGACCTCCTGCTCGCGCGGCTCCCGCGCGGGCCGGACCTGATCGAGCGCACGCGCCGCGCGATCGGAGGCCGCCTGCGCGGCGGCGACCCCTCGCTGGAGAGCGTCGCCCGCGAGCTCGGGATGAGCGACCGCAGCCTGCAGCGCAGGCTCCGCGAGCTCGGCTACACGTTCAACGCCCTCGCCGACGAGGTCCGGGAGGCGACCGCGCGCCTCTACCTCGACCAGCCCGACATGGCGCTCGCCGAGATCGGCTACCTGCTCGGGTTCGCGGATCAGAGCGCGTTCCACCGCGCCTTCAAGCGCTGGACCGGGTGCACGCCGAGGCAGGCGCGCGCGCAGGCGGCGCGCGCCGTCTCGGCGAGCCCGCGCGCGTAGGCGAGGCGATCCCCGTCGCGCGTCGCCGAGCGGCCACGTCGGGGCGCGGGCGTGACGCCCGTCACCTTTGGCGCCAGCGGACAAAGATCCGGCGCCGAGCGTCAATACGCGTTTGCCGTCCTTCCGTACCGTGGCTCGTCCCCCACGGAAAGGACGGGTCGATGGCGGGCGCGTCGGGCGGGAACGCGATGATCACGACCGTCCAGGACCTCGCCCGGTTCCTCGACGCCCTGCTCGACGGGAGGCTGTTCGCGCGTCCGGAGACGCTGGCGCGGATGACGAGCATGATCGAGGCGCGCGACGAGACCGGCATCCCCCACTGGTACGGATTCGGCCTGGAAGCCTACGAGCTCGGGGGGACGAAGATCGTCGGCCACGGCGGCGGCGCGGCCGGTTACACCGCGATGATGTTCCGGATCCCCGCCCGCGGGGCCACGCTGGTGACGGCCGTCAACACGAGCGACCTGATGACGAACGCGGTCGAGGTGCTCGTGCCGTCGCTGCAGGTCATCCTGGACGAGCCGTAGCGGCCGGAGCCGCCCCGTCGAGCCGGGCCGCGCGCCGACGTCGCGCCGCCGCGGCGCGGGTGCGGATACCGGACGAGCCTCGTCGAGGTCGCGTCGCGCGGCCTCGACGAGGCGGTTCGGGCGCGGAGCGGGCCGTCAGGGCGTCGCCAGGAACCAGACGTCCTTCACGCCCTGGCCGTTCGTGTCCGACGCCGCCTTGTCGCCGGCGAAGTAGTAGAGCGGCATGCCCTTGTACGTGGTCTGCGGCTTGCCGTCGTCGCGGGTGATGGTGCCGAAGTCCTCGGCCCTGAGGCTCCCGGTCGCGGCGACCTTCTCGCGAGCGTAGAGCGGCCAGCGCGCGACGCAGTCTCCCGCGCAGGCGCTCTTCCCCGGCGAGTCCTTCTTGAAGACGTAGAGCGCCATCCCGGAGGCGTCGGTGAGATAGCTCCCGATCTTCTCCTTGGAGGCGACCTTCACCGCGCGATCGTCCGCCCGCGCGGCCCCCGCGAGCGCCGCCGCGACGACGAGCGCGGTGGCGATCCGACCTGTCAGCTTCAGTGCGTGCATCGTCCCTTCCTTTCGGTGCTCGATCCCGAGCGCCATCACCGGTGCGTACGAGGGCTCGCGGGTCTTCCATCCGAGCGGCGCCCCTTCGGGGCTCGCGCCGGCGTCCGCGCTCGAGGCACGGGCGCGCGGCGGCCCGCGGCGGAGGCCGACGTCGCGGCCCGCGGCAGTGGCCCGGGCCCCGCGTGACGCACAACGTTCGTGCAGGCGGCACGACTCGTCGCCGTTCGCGGGTCGGACGCCGGGAGGTGTGCCGTGCCGGAGAAGAAGACGGTCGAGCGAGCGAAGGCCGCCCTGCGCCAGGGGAAGCGGCCGACGACGGCGGCGGGCGAGTTCGTCCGCGAGGAGGTCGAACACGTCCGCCGGGGCGAGCACGGCGCACGCTCGCCCCAGCAGGCGATCGCGATCGGGCTGTCGAAGGCGCGCCGCGCGGGCGTCCCGCTGCCGCCGCCCGGGAAGGGCAAGGCGAAGGAGCGCACGCGGCGATCGGCGCGGTACGCCTACGAGGTCGGGCAGAAGCGGCGCAGCCCCAGAGCGCCGTCGCGCAAGCGGAGCGCCGCGGCGCGCGGCGCCTTGAAGCGCGAGCGCAAGAGCTCGGCGTCGAGGAGCGCGCTCTCCGCGCAGGCGAAGCGGGCAGCCGCGAGGCGGCGCCGCGCCCGCCGCGCGTGAGGCGCGGCGCGACGCGCGAGACGCCGAGCCCGCCGCGCGCGGTCGCCGCCGCGGGGGCGCAAACCACCCGCGAGGCCGTCCGTGGCGCGGTGCACGCGCAGGTGCCCGCTCCGGGAGCACGGCGCGCCGGGAATCCGTGCACGACGGCGCGGCCCGGCGACGGTGCCGGGGCCGTGAGCCGGCCGCGAACCGCATCGCGTCGCGCGACGCGCGGGCACGCACGATGCAAAGCGCGGACTGGAGCCGCCCGAAGCCTCCCGCCGTCGCCGGGTCGCACGGCCATCCCGAGGTCCGCATGACGAAGATCGAGGCGATCGTCAGGCCGTCGAAGCTCGAGGACGTACGGCGAGCGCTGGACAGCGCGTGGATCGCGGGCATCACGGTCTCCGAGGTGAAGGGCTACGGCCGGCAGAAGGGGCACACCGAGATCTACCGGGGCGCCGAGTACCAGATCGACATGAACCCGAAGCTGAAGGTCGAGCTCGTGGTCCCGGATCCCCTCGTCCCGCGCGTGCTCCACGACGTCGAGCGCGCGCTCAGGACCGGGAAGATCGGCGACGGCAAGGTGTTCGTCACGCGACTCGACGAAGCCGTTCGCATCCGCACGGGCGAGCGCGGCGAGGACGCGCTCTGAGCGACGGCCGCCGGGGTGCGGTCGTCGGGGCCGGCGGTGCTCGTGCTCCGCTACGGGGTCCAGCAGCTCCTCCAGTGGCGCCCCGTGGTCACCCAGCGCCGGCGGCCTGCGCGATCGTACCCAGGAGATGGCGCGGAGCGAACGGCTTCGGCACGTAGAAGCGCACGCCGTGCTGCATCGCGAGCTCGCGCGCGTGCGTCGCGGCCGTCAGCAAGACGATCTCGGGTGACGCGGTCCGCGTCGCCAGCCGTCGGGAGAGCTCTCCGCCGTCCATGTCGGGCATGCGGTAGTCGAGCAGGACCACCGCGGGGGCGAACCTCGTCACCGCGTCGAGCGCCTCGGCTCCGTTGCGGGCCTCCTGGACCTCCCACCCATCCCGCTCGAGCACCTCGCGGATGTTGTCGCGCATCGCGTCGTCGTCGTCGACGACGAGGATCCGGCGCCTGGCCGGCGGCACCGACCTCGCGCCGGCGAGCGCGTCCTCGATGTCGCGGAACTGGAACGGCTTGGCGAGGTGCCGGTCGAACCCCGCCTCCCGCGCCTTGCGCTGGTCCTCGGGGAGCGCGTACCCCGTCACCGCGACCAGGAGCGGAGAGAGGGAGGGATCGGCGCGGATGCGACGCGCGACCTCGTACCCGTCGAGGCCCGGCAGCCCGATGTCGCACAGCACGACCTCCGGGCGAAGCGACCTCGCCCGGGCGAGCCCCTCCTGCCCGTCGTGCGCGACGAACACCTCGTGGCCGCTCAGCTCGAGCCCGTCCTTGAGCGACTCCGCCGCGTCGACGTTGTCCTCGATGACGAGCACCCGGCGACGCGCGACGGGGGGCGCGCGCGCGGCGGGTCGTTCCGCCGCGAGCTCCGGCTCGTCCACCGCGGGGAGACGGAGCGTGAACTCGCTGCCACGTCCCGGGCCCTCGCTGCGCGCCTCGACGTCCCCGCCGTGCAGCTGGACGAGGCCCTTCACCAGCGCGAGCCCGAGCCCGAGGCCGCCGCGCGTTCGCTCGAGGCTCGCGTCCGCCTGCGTGAACGGCTCGAAGACGTGGGGCAAGAGGCCCGGGGCGATCCCGACGCCGTCGTCGGCGACGCGGACGGTGGCGTGGCGCCCCTCGTGGCCGACGCGCACCGTCACGCGTCCATGGCTGGCCGTGAACTTCGCGGCGTTGTGCAGGAGGTTCCCGGTGATCTGGCTCACGCGCGTGGCGTCGGCCTCGATCCACACGGGCCCCGCCTCGACGTGCAGGTCGAGGGCGACGTCACGGGACGAGAAGAGCGGCCGGTGATCCTCGACGGCGTCGCGCACGATGGCCCCGAGCTCGACGCGAGCAGGATGCAGCTGGATCAGCCCGCGCGAGATGCGCGTGACGTCCAGCAGATCGTCCACGAGGCGGGTCAGCTGATCCGTCTGGCGGTCGATGACGGCCAGCGCGCGCGCGCCCTGCTCGCTCCCCGGAGCCGTGCGCCGCAGGACGTGCAGGCCGGTGCGGATGGGGGCGAGCGGGTTGCGCAGCTCGTGGGAGAGGACGCCGAGGAATTCGCTCTTCCGGCGGTCGGCCTCGATCAACGCCTCCTCGCTGCGGCGGCAACGGCGCAGCGCCGCGGCGCGCTCCGCGGTCACCGCGCCGACGATGAGCACGGCTGCCGCCACGATCGCCATGAACGCCTGCTGGTGGAGCAGGCTGCTCGAGAGCGATTCCTGGACGAAGGGGCCCCTTCCCGACGCGGTCCCGGCGACGGCGATCGCGGAGGCGAGGAAGACCGCCGCGGTCGCCCCTCGCACCTCGAAGCGGGCCGCGCCCCAGATCAGGAGGGGGATGAGCATGCAGGCCAGCACGAACCCCGTCGGCGTCGGCATGGGCGCGTGGAAGAACACGAACACCGTCCCCGCGACCAGCACGACACCCAGCGCAGCCGCTTCGGTGCGCCGGCGGAGGCTCAACGGAGGCGGCCTCGGCGCAATCCACGCGAGAAGGAGCGGACCGATCACGAGAGCACCGGCGGCGTCCCCCAGCCACCATACGCGCCAGGTCTCGAGCAGGTCCGCCGGGGGGACGAGCCCCGCGGCGGCGAGGCTCGCCACGCCCACCGTCGCGCTCACGATCGTGCTCAGCAGCGCTCCGAGGACGATGAACACCAGGATGTCTCGCGGTCGTTCGAGGGACCAGCGGTCCTTCGCCGCCCGACGTACCAGGTACGCGCCGGACACCGCCTCGAGCGTGTTTCCGAGGCCGATCCCGAGCGCGACCGCCGCCGGGGCGCCCGTCCACGCGTTCACCAGGAAGGCACCGAGCGCGACGCCCGGCCACCAGTGGAGACCTCGGCGCAGGAGGACCGCGAGCGCGATGCCGGTCGGTGCCCACACGAGAGACGCGAAGAGGTGGACGGGCGCGATCGCCAGCCCCAACCGGCCGACGACCGCGTAGGCCGCGCCCACCGCCAGGATCTGCACGCCGCGACGGAGCAGGCCACCGTGGCTGGAGAAACGCACGTCGCTCCCTTTCGGAGAGGGGATCTCCCCCGGGCCTCGAACTCGCGGGGATCTAGCGCCCCGCGCGGAACGACGCTGCCGCGCGAGCAGCCGGCCGGCCGTGGCGAGGGTCCATCGCGCGTTCCGGCGTGCACGTGCTCGAGCGCCCGCCCGTTCCGCCGGGCGGTCGCCCGACCGCCGGGCGCCGGCAACGCCGCCCACGCCCGATCTCGGCGCGCGGCGATGCGGTGCGTCGCGCGCGGCGCGGCGGCGACGGGCCTTCCCGTCAGTGCTTCGTCTCGCCGCGGTGCACCGCGTAGAGATCGTCGAACAGCGCCGCGCCGCGCTCGAGGCGCGCCTCGTCGCCGGCGTGCGCCGCGGCGATCCCGGCGACGAGCCGGCCGATGCCGGCCGCCTCCTCTCGCCCGTACTTCGCGTCCTTCAGGTCGATGTCGTGGACGATCTCGCCGATCGCGCGGAGCGCGGGGTCCGCGAGGCCGAAGCGCCGGACGAGCACCTCGAACGTGCAGAGGTCGCCCTCGTGCGTGAACTCCGCCTCGAACATGTCGAAGCGCAGCTCGCCCTCCGCGGGCACGTAGCCCTTCGCCGGCACGAACTTGAACCGCGCCTCCGGGTCGATGAACCTCCGGACGAGCCAGGCGCTCGCCATCCGGTCCACCTTGATGCCGGTGCGCGTCACCCAGGTGCGGCCACGGTGCTGCCCGACTCCAGCACGGGCCTCGACGGCTCGGCTCCCTCGACGGTCCTCATACGTGCCTCCAGTCCGGACAGGAGGCCCTCCACGACCTCGCGCCCGGGTGCTCCGAAGAAGTCGATCTCGGCGAGCTCCGCCGTTCGGTGGCGGAGGCGCGCGAGCTGCCCGGCGAGCTCGCCGCGGCGGCCGGCGGGCACGGGCCCGCGCCTCGGGAAGCCCGACGCGACCGCCCGCGCCTGCTCGGCGAGCGCGCGGTAGTCGGCCTCGCGCGCCTGCACAGCTGCTACTCGTGTATAGCAACTGAATCACGGGACGCAAGCGATCCTCCCGAGGCCCTGCTGGGGCCGTACACCAGCCCGCGTGCTCGACCGCCGCCCCGTCCACGCGTCGCCAGCGCCACGACGTATCCTGTGCTCGTGCGAGCGCGACGGCCGAGCAGCCTCCACCGGATCGCCCCCTTCGTCGCGGCCGCGGCGCTCGCCTGCGCGGACGGGGAGCGGCCGTCGTACACGCGGATCGAGGGGCGTGCCCCCGACCTCGTCCCGTCGAGCGGCGCGACCGTGGTGGTCTTCTGGGCGACGTGGTGCCCGCCCTGCCGCGACGAGCTCCCCGGGCTGCGCGCCCTCGCGCGCGACCCGCCGCCGCCGATCCGCCTCGTCACGTTCGGCCAGGACGAGGACGAGGGAGCGGTGCGCGCGTTCTTCGGTGGGGCCCCGCCGGAGGAGCTCGGGTACCGGCAGGACGCCGGTTCGCGTGCGGCGACGGCGCTCGGCGTGGACGTCCTGCCCGCCGCGTTCCTCGTCGTCGAGGGCAGGCTCGTGGCACGCTTCTCGGGGCCGCGCGACTGGAACTCGCGGGGAATGCGCCGCCTGCTCGCCAAGCTGGCGGGGGAATAACCCCCGCCCGCGTCGCGGGGAGACCGGACCGGCGTTGACGCCCCCGGCGGCGACCGGTAAACGTAAACGGTCCGGATGACCTCGTCCTTGCGCATGCTCCTCGTCGGCGCGGCGCTGCTCTCGAGCGGCGCGCTCCAGCTCGCGGCCGCGATGGGCGACGACGTGTGCTGCACGGGGGACGCCGAAGGAAACGGCGCCTCCTGTCCGGACTGCCCGCCGGGCCTCGCGTGCGCGTGCTGCCCGATCCGCGGCGCGGTGCGGGCCTCCCACCCGGACGTCGCGCCCGCGGCGTGGCGGGGCGTCGCGATCGCGGTCGTCAGCGCGGAGCCGACGCTCCGCGGCGCGGTGACGGACATCTTCCATCCGCCGCGAGCCTGAAGCGCGACCTTCGCGCTCGAGGTGCGTCCGCGGATCGCGGGCGCGCCGCCCCCCCAACCGTCCGCAGCCTCACGCCTTCGCGCCGGGCCGAGCCCGGCGCACGGAGATCACGCATGGCCCGCCTCGCCCGCATCGCCGTCGTCGCCACCGCCCTCGCCGCGACCGCCGCGGCGTGCTCGCGGGCGGCTCCGGACGCGGACGCGGCAAGGCCGCCCGCCGCGGCAGCGGCGGACCCTCACGAGGGGCACGCGCACGAAGCGCACGCCCCGGCCGAGGTGAAGCCGCAGGAGGACTGGTGCGAGGAGCACGCGGTCGCCGAGTCGAGATGCACGAAGTGCAATCCGCGGCTCGTCGCGAAGTTCGTGGAGGCCGGCGACTACTGCCGCGAGCACGGGTACCCGGAGTCGGTCTGCCCGATCTGCCACCCCGAGCGCGTCCCCCCGGGGAAGGAGCCGCCCGTCTTCCCCGCGTCCGGCCTCAAGGTCCGGCTCGCGTCCGCGCAGACCGCGCGCGACGCCGGGATCCAGACCCGCGTCGCCGAGGCCGGGAAGGTGGCGAAGGTGCTCGAGGTCGTCGGCCAG
>DASSSJ010000127.1:0-8706 GCA_035708485.1 Anaeromyxobacter sp.
GACTGCGTGGACGTGCTCGAGAAGCTGCCGCCGCACTCGGTCGACGTGGCGTTCGCGGATCCGCCGTACCTGCTCTCGAACGGGGGCACGACCTGCCAGAGCGGGAAGCGCGCGAGCGTGAACAAGGGCCGCTGGGACGCCTCGCGCGGGATCGCCGAGGACCACGCCTTCCAGTCGCGGTGGCTGACCGCCGTCCGTCGCGTGCTGAAGCCGACCGGGACGCTGTGGGTCTCGGGGACGCAGCACGTGATCTTCTCGATCGGCTTCGCGATGCAGGAGCTGGGCTTCCACCTCCTCAACACGGTCACCTGGTACAAGCCGAACGCCTCGCCGAACCTCGCCTGCCGCTTCTTCACGCACTCGACGGAGATCCTCCTCTGGGCGAGCCCGTCCCGGTCGAGGCCGCTCCCTCACCGGTTCAACTACCAGGCGATGAAGGCGGCGAACGGCGGCAAGCAGATGCGCGACCTGTGGGAGATCTGGGAGGCGCCCGCGCCGGGAGACGAGCAGGTGGTCTGGTCGGTTCCGACGCCGGGGCCGCGCGAGAAGGTGCACGGCCGCCACCCGACCCAGAAGCCGCTCGCGCTGCTCGAGCGGGTGCTCGCCGCGAGCGCGGCGGAGGGCGACCTCGTCCTCGACCCGTTCTCCGGCTCGGCGACGACCGGCGTCGCGGCGGTCCGCGCGGGGTGCCGCTTCCTCGGAGTCGAGCGCGACGCGTCGTACGTGGATCTCGCCGCGCGGCGGCTGCGCGCGGCCGAACTGGTCCCGGACGGCGAGGGCGCCTGACGGGCCGGGCCGGCCCGCGTAGGGCTCCCGTCTCCCAGGGTCGCTGCGCGCGGCCGCCGCCGTGCCGATCCTTCCCGGGTGCGCCTGCGCTCAGGTCTCGTTGCCGCTCCCCGGATCGCATGGTAGGAGGGGGAGCCGTGCGAGGCCCTCCCCATCGCCACCCCGACGAGCCGCGCGAGGTCTTCCCCGCGGTCGAGGGCGTCATCACCGACGCCGACGAGCTGAAGGTCGGCGATCGCGTCGTGTACCCGAACCAGGGCGTCTGCGCCGTGGCCGGGTTCAAGGAGATGGAGGTCTCCGGCACGAAGCTCCAGTTCGTGACGGTGAAGCGCGAGGAGGACGGCGCGCTCGTCCACGTGGCGCGCAACAAGGTCCCGTCCATCGGCCTCCGCCGCGTCGCCTCGGCGGACCAGATGGAAGGCGTGTTCCACTACCTCGCCGCGCAGTTCGACGATCCGGAGCTCGACTGGAAGGTCCGGCACCGCGACAACGCGGACCGGCTCATCGCGGGGGGAGTCCTGGGCGTCGCCGAGGTCGTGAAGGGGCTACACTCCCTCTCGCGGATCCGCCCGCTGCCCACGAAGGAGCGCGAGCAGTACGACAACGCGCGCCACCTGCTCGTCCACGAGATCGCCGTGTCGCTGAACGTCCCGCCGGTCCTCGCCGAGGACTACGTGGACTACGCGCTGATGCCGCCCGCTGGCGTGACGTTCAAGCTGAAGCCGCCGCCCGCGCCCGTGCTCCTCCCGTCGCGCCCGAAGAAGCGGCGCCCCGCCGCGGAGGAGGACGAGCTCGGGCTCGGCGACCTCGGCCTCGACCTCGACCTCGAGGGTGCGCTCGCAGGCGCGCCGGCCGGCGAGGGCGAGGAGGCCGAGGGCGCGGAGAAGGCGGAGGGGGCCGAGGCCCGGGGCGCGGAGGCCGAGGGCGAGGGCGAGGAGGCCGGGGTGGCCGCCCCGCGCGCGGGGGCCGCCAAGCCGGAGAAGCACGCGAAGGCCGCCGGCGCGAAGCCGGCGAAGCCCGCCCCCGCGAAGGCCGCGAGGAAGGCGAAGGAGAAGCCGGCGAAGAAGCCCGCCGCGAGGAAGGCCGCCCCGAAGAAGCCCGCGGCGAAGCCCGCCGCGAAGCGCGGAGGGAAGAAGAGGTGATCCGCATCGTCACGCTCACGCGGATCGATCCCGCCGACCTGGCCTTCCTCACGCGGACGCTCTACCGCGCGTTCGGCGTCGGCACGGAGCACGCGGGCGAGAAGCCGGTGCCGAAGGACGCGCGCACGGACGACGGGAGGCTCGACGCGGTGAAGCTCCTCCGCGAGGTGGACCCGATCCGCACGTTCGCCGACGACAAGGTCCTCTTCGTCACGGACCAGCCGCTCGCGCTCCGGCCCGGACCCCTCGGCGAGCCGCCCTGCTGGGGCTTCGCCGAGTTCGGCGGGAACAAGGCGGTCATCACGACCACGAAGCTCCCGCAGCGCGGCGTGACCGAGGCGTCGATCGAGGCGTACCAGCGCCGGCTCGCGCGCGAGGCGACGCACGCGATCGGGCACGTCTGGGACCTCCACCACTGCTACGACGCGCGCTGCGCGATGCACCCGTCCTGGTCGCAGGGCCTCCCGGCCGAGCCCGAGATGGACCTCTGCTCCTTCTGCCGCGAGAAGAGCGAGCGGAAGGTCCGGCTCGCGAAGACGTGATCCCGAGCGCGCCCGCGCGCGCGACCGCGCCATGACCGTTCCCGCTCCGCAGGCGCAGGGCCCATCGGACGCGCGCCCCGAGCGGCCGCGCGGGCCGGTGGCGCGCCTCGTCCGGCGCGAGCTGGAGCTCGCCCGGGCGACGCTCCGCGGCTGGGGGTCGCTCGTCGCGCGCGCGTGGCGGCTCCGCCCACCGGGGCCGCGCCTCGCCGCGATCGCCTTCGCCTGCGGCGCCGGGATCGTCGGCGCGGCGGCGATCGCCGCCCAGACGCGGCTCCCCTCGCGGCTCCCCTCGGCGCGCGACTGGGACGCCGTCCGGACGCTCGTCGCGCGCGACGCCCGGCCCGGCGACGCCGTGCTGCTCTCCCCGCCCTGGGCCGAGCGCGCCCGCGAGGTCCTCCCCGCGACGGCCCCGGTGCTCTCCCGCGCGCGCTGGTCCGGCGAGGACCTCCTCGGCGTGCGCCGCGTCTGGCTCATCTCGATCCCGCGCTCGCCCGGGTTCTCCTGGGACCTGGAGCTGGACCTCCTCGAGCGCGCCTCCCGCTCGGCGCCCGCCGAGAGCGTCGGCGCCTTCGAGGTGGCGCTCCTGGATCTCGCCTACCCCATCGTCCCCCTCGCCTTCCTCCCCGACCGGCTCGCCGGCGCGCACGCCACCCTGGGTGGAGTGCCCTGCGCGGAGGATCCCGCCGGAGGGTTCCGCTGCGACGCGGCCGCGGCCGGGACGGCGCGCGTCGCCCGCGACGTCCGCGAGATCGCCGGCGCGGCGCGGCCGTGCATCGCCGCGACGTTCCCCGGGGGCGCGCCGCTCGAGCTCGGGTTCCCGCCGGTGCGCGTCGGGCGCGTGGTCCGGGGCCACGTGGGCGGCGTCCTCGGCGCGGCGACGGCCGCCCCGGTGCGCGTCGCGGTGGTGCTCGACGGCGAGGAGGCCGGGGCCGCCGAGATCTCCGGCGCGGGCTGGCTGCCGTTCCAGATCGACACGACGCGCTTCGCCGGGCAGCCGCGGGAGGTGTCGCTCGTCCTGACCACCCCGGCCGCATCGGCCGCGCTCTGCCTGGAGGCCGCGACGTTGCCGTGAGCCTCCCCGACCTCGCCCGCGCGGCAGGACGCGCCGTTCTCCCGAGCCGCGGCCGGCTCGCCACCGCGTGGGCGCTCGCGACGTCGCTCGCCCTCGGCGCGCTCGCCGGCGCGCCGGGGATCTCGCGCGACGAGGCCGCCGTGCTCGCCGCCGGCGCCGCGGACGCCGCCCGCCCCGCGACGCCGCTCGCGCCCGCGCTCGCCGGGGTGGCCGGCGCGGCCGGCACGCGCGCCGGCCTCTCGCCCGTCCGCGCCGCGCGGCTCGGCACCGCCGCCGCGGGCGCCCTCCTCTCGGCCCTGCTCGCGCTCGCGGCCTGGGAGCTCTCGGGCGGCGCCGCGGCGCTCCTCGCGCCGGCCTTGTTCTGGCTCGCGCCGCGCCACCTGCACGCGGGCCTCGTCGCCACCCCCGACCTCGCCCTCGCGGCGCTCGCGCTCGCCGCGGCGCTCGCGTGGCGGCGGGCGCTCCGGACGCGCGGGCGCGCCGCGATGGTCCGCGGCGCCGCCATCGCCGGGCTGCTCGTCGGCGCCGCGGTGCTCGCCCGCGCCGACGCGTGGATCGTCCTCGCGGCGCTCGCCGTCCACGGCCTCGGCGCCGCCGCGCTCGCCCGGCGCTCGCGGGACGAGGACGACGCCTCGCCCGCGGCGGAGCGCGACGCGGGCGAGCCGCCGCCCGCCGCCGTCCCCGGCGTGCGCCGCGCCGCCGCCGCGCTCGTGGCCGCGGCCCTGGCGGCGGCGGTGGTCGCGGTCGCCGGCTGGCCCGGCGGGCTCGTCGCGGGGGCCGCGGCATGGCTCCCCGCGCGCGGGGAGGCCCCGCTGCGCGCGGCGCTCGTCCCGCTGCTCGCGATCCCCGTGTCGCTCCTGTGGGCGTACGCGGGCGGCGCCGTCCACGGCGTGATCCGCATCGTGCGCGCCGCGCGCCGGCGGCCGCCGGGCGTGGCCGCGTCCGACGACCTCCTCCTCCTGTGCGGCGCGTTCGCGTTCCTCGCCGCGGCCGCGATCTCGGGCGCGCCGGCCGGCGCCCGCCCCTGGCTCCCCGCCGTGCCGTTCCTCGCGCTGCTCGGCGCCCGTACCCTCGTCGCGGCGAGCGTCGCGGCCTGGCCGCGACGCGCGACGGCGGTCGTGTCGAGCGTCGCGCTCCTCGTCCTCTACCCGGGGCTCCGCGCGACGGCCGTGGCGTTCCCGCTCGGTACGTCCGCCTGGAACGAGCTCGCCGGCGGCGCGCCGGGCGCGGCCTCGGCGGGCCTGCCGCGGCAGGACGGCGGCGACGCGGTGGCGCGCCTCCTGCCCGCGCTGAACGAGCGCGCCCGCGCCGGCGCGCGCGTGTGGTGGCCGGGCGTTTCCCCGTCGGCCCTCGCCGCGTACGCGCGCGGCGGGCGGCTCCGCGCCGATCTCGCGTCCGCCTCGGCGCCGGAGGAAGCGGACCTCGCCGTGGTCGCGCTCGACGGCGGGAGCCGCGACGCGGAGTACCGCGCCTGGGCGGCGCTCCGGACCGCGCGCCCCGCCGCGGGCGTCTACCGTGACGAGGTTCCGCTGGCGCTCGTGTACGCCCGGCCGGGCGCCTGGCGGTAGAGGGAGCGGCGCGCCGCCGCGTCGCCGCCGCGATCGTGCGCGGGCACGCGCACCCTTGCAGGGGAACGCCCCGGCCGCAGCGGTGGGCCCTCGTCGTCGCCGCACGACGAGCGTAGAATTCGCCTTCCGGCGGAGGCCGCTGGCGCGCGCCGGGGGAGCCCACCGTGAAGATCCTCGCCTTCGCCCTCGGGAACACGACGCGCGCCGACGACGGCGCCGGGATCGCGCTCGCGCGCGGCCTGGAGGACGTCGTGCCCGGCATCGAGGTGATCGAGGCGCAGGAGCTCGTCCCCGAGCACGCCGAGGCGCTCGCCGGCGCGTCCGGAGTGCTGTTCCTCGACGCGTCGGTGGCGGGGACACCCGGCGAGGTGCGCTCTGCGCGCATCGTGCCGCGGGCGGCGCGCGCCGCGATCCTGCACGCGCTCATGCCCGAGGAGATCCTGGACCTCGCCCGGACGCTCCACGGCCGGGCGCCGCCCGCCGGGCTGGTGACGGTGGCGGGCCGGGAGTTCGCGTTCGGCGAGGGCCTGTCGCCCGAGGTCGAGGCGGCCCTGCCGTTCGCGCGCGAGAAGGCGCGCGAGCTCGTCGAGGCGTTCGAGACGCGGTCGTAGCTCCGTCCGGGGCTGACGCCCCGGATCGGACGTGGGCGCGCCCCGCCCGGCGGCGTTAGCGTTCGCCGCATGAAAGTGCTCGTCGCGGACGCGTTTCCGAAGGAGCGGCTCGCGGACCTCGAGCGGCTCGGGCTCGCGGTGGACCACCGGCCGGACGTCTCGGCCAAGGAGCTGCCCACCGCGGCGCGCGACGCCTCGATCCTCGTCGTGCGGTCGAAGCAGGTCACGGCGGACGTGTTCGAGGCCGCGCCGGCGCTGTCGCTCGTCGTGCGGGCCGGCGCGGGCGTGAACACCATCGACGTCGGCGCCGCGTCGCGCCGGGGCGTGTTCGTCGCGAACTGCCCGGGCCAGAACTCGATCGCCGTCGCGGAGCTCGCCGTCGGGCTCGTGCTCGCGCTCGACCGCCGGATCCCGGACCAGGTCGCCGCGCTCCGCGCCGGCCGCTGGGACAAGAAGGGGTTCTCCGAGGCGCGCGGCGTCTTCGGGCGCACGCTGGGCGTCGCGGGCTGCGGCGCCATCGGGCGCGAGGTCATCCGGCGCGCCCAGGCGCTCGGGATGCGCGTCGTCGCGTGGTCCCGCTCCCTCGACGACGCCGGCGCGAAGGCGCTCGGGGTGGAGCGCGCGCCGGACCTCGTCGCGCTCGCGCGCGAGGCCGACTTCCTCTCGCTCCACCTCGCGCTCACGAAGGAGACGCGCGGGATCGTCGGCCGGGCGGTGCTCGAGGCGCTCCGCCCCGGCGCGGCGCTCGTGAACACGGCGCGCGCGGAGCTCGTGGACCAGGACGCGCTCCTCGAGCTCGCCCGGAGCGGGCGGCTGCGCGTGGCCAGCGACGTGTTCGCGGGCGAGCCGGAGAAGGGCCAGGCGGAGTTCCGGAGCGAGCTCGCCGCGCTCCCGGCCGTCTACGGCACGCACCACGTCGGCGCGTCCACGGAGCAGGCGCAGGACGCGATCGCGCGCGAGACCATCCGGATCGTCGAGGTGTTCGTGCGCTCCGGACACGTGCCGAACTGCGTGAACGTCGCGCGCAAGACGCCCGCGCGCGCCCGGCTCGTGGTCCGCCACTACGACAAGGTGGGCGTCCTCGCGAACGTGCTCGGCCTCATCCGCGAGGCGGGGATCAACGTCGAGGCCGTGCAGAACACGATCTTCGAGCAGGCGCAGGCCGCGTCGTGCGCGATCGAGCTCGACGAGCCGCCGCCCGCGGCGCTCGTCGAGCGGATCCGGTCGCGCACGGACGAGGTGCTGTTCGTGGACGCGTTCGACCTGTAGCTCGCGCGGCAGAGAGCGGGAGCTCGCCGCGCGACACGCGCCTCCCGACCGACGACGGCCCCGGACCGGCCCCCCACCGCCGATCGCGGCGTGATGTCGCAACCGCGCGATGTCGCGAGGGAAAGGCGCGGCACGCGCGAGTCGAGGAAATGGCTCGGGAATTCTGCCTCGCAGGGGTGGAGACGCCTGCGACAAAACGTGCTTTCATACGCACAAGTTGCGCGCAGACCCTGCATCCGGAGGGCGGCGATGCACGAAGGCAGAGCGATCCTGCTTCACCCCGCGCTGACGCGGCCGCCCCGGCACGCCGCGTTCGTCGCCGCGTCGGCGACCGCCGCGAGCCACCTCGCCGTCACGCTCGCCGTGGTCGCGGGCGGCACGCTGGTCGTGGTGACCGCGCTCGTGCTCGCCGTCACGGCGGCGCCGCTCCTCGTCCCCGTCCTCGCGTGGGCGCTCTGGCGCGCCTCGCGCGACGGCGGACACGGGGTGAAGCGTTCGATCGCCCGCGCGCGCCGGCGTGCGCGCGCGCTCGGGCTCCGCGTCGTGCAGGGCGCCGCGCGCAGCTAGGTCGTTCCGGTCCGCCGGGCCAGGCACCCTCGCGCACCGAGGCGCGCCGGCCTGCGCCTCGAGGTGTGCCCGCGCCCGGCCGGTCCGCTTCCGCCGTGCAGGACGCACCGCGACGCGGATCGCACCGCCCGATCCGCCTGCGCCCGACGCAGCGCGGCAGCCCTCCCCCGCGAGGGTCCACGCGCCGTGATACTGCCGTGACGTGGCGGCGCTACTCCTGCCCGTCATGCGCGCGCTCCTCGTCCAGGCGGCGACGCCGCCCACGTACTGGGGCTACCAGCACAGCCTCCCCTTCATCGGGAAGAAGGCGACGCTCCCGCCGCTCGGGCTCGCCACGCTCGCGGCCCACCTGCCGCAGGCGTGGGAGCTCCGGATCCGCGACCTGCACGTCGCGCCGCTCTCGGACGACGACCTCCGCTGGGCCGACGCCGTGCTCGTGTCCGGGATGCTGGTGCAGGCGCGGTCGCTCCACGAGGTGCTCGTCCGGGCCGGCCGGCTCGGGAAGACCACCGTCGTGGGCGGGCCGGCGCCCACGACGAGCCCCGGCGCCTTCCCGGAGGCGACGCACGTGTTCCTGGGCGAGGCGGAGGGACGGCTCGACCGGCTCGTCCGCGCCCTCGAGGCGCCCGGCTCCGTCCCCGAGCGGATCCTGTCGCCGCCCGGGCTCGAGCGGCCCGACCTCGCGCTCGCGCGCGTGCCGCGGTTCGACCTGCTCGACCTCGACGCCTACGCGACGTTCGCGCTGCAGGTCTCGCGCGGGTGCCCGTTCAGCTGCGAGTTCTGCGACATCATCGAGGTGTTCGGGCGCGTCCCGCGCGTGAAGTCCCCGGCGCAGGTGGTCGCCGAGCTCGACGCGCTCCACGCGCTCGGCGCCCGCGGGCCGCTCTTCCTCGTGGACGACAACTTCATCGGCAACCGCCGCGCGGTGGCGCGCATCCTCCCGGAGATCGCCGCCTGGCAGCGCGCGCGCGGGCGCCCGTTCGATCTCCACACGGAGGCGAGCCTCGACCTCGCGGGGGAGCCGGCGCTCCTGGCGGCCATGATCGAGGCGGGGTTCACGGCGGTGTTCGTCGGGATCGAGACGCCGAATCCCGCGTCGCTCGCGGAGGCCGGCAAGAAGCAGAACCTCCGCGCCGACCCGGCGGAGTC
>DASSSJ010000128.1:0-53630 GCA_035708485.1 Anaeromyxobacter sp.
GCCGACGAAGTGCATCGTCTGCCTCCCTTCCCGGCCGCGCAGGATCCTGCCGCGCGGCGCGCTCCATCTTCCCGCTACACGCGCCGTCGATCCATGGCGACGGGCGCGGGAACCCGGGTGGGTACGGCGCGGCCGAGCAGGCCAGGCACGCTGGTCAGTCCGCCCCCGGGCGCTCCGCCGCTCCTTCGGACGGCCGGGGCGCGACGCGGTGTCCGCCCCTTCACCGGCGCGGCGTCGCCGGAGCGCGCGCTGCCGGGCTCGACGGCGACGCGCGCGCGGTGCGGGGTCCCACGCCCGTGGGACACGCGCGCGCCGGGCGCTCGAGACGTTCGGGCGAGCGCTCGCTCGTCCGCCGCGGAGCCGGGATTGCACGGGAAAAGCGCCAGGCTCGTACCAAACGACCAATCGCTTAGTAAACATTTTGTCCACGAGCCGGCGGCGAGCCGACGCGGCGGGCCTTGTGTCGAACCCGAAAGGGCGTGTATGTGCGTGGGCTGCGCGCACTGCGCGACGGCGGCGGACTCGGAGGGGTCGTCCGCTCCGAGCGGAGGCAAAACGTGACGATCCCGTCGAGATGGGTGGCCGCGTGTATTGCAATGCTCTGCGCAATCACCGCCTGCACCGGCAGTGACGGCGCGACGGGCCCGATCGGTCCGTCGGGTCCCGGCGGCGCGGCCGGTCCGTCGGGTCCCACCGGTCCCTCCGGCGCCGGCGGGCCGACCGGTCCGATCGGCCCCACCGGTCCGAGCGGTCCGGCGGGCCCGAGCGGTCCGGAGGGCCCGAGCGGCCCCTCCGGCCCGATCGGCCCCACGGGCCCCATCGGTCCCACCGGTCCCATCGGCCCGAGCGGTCCCGCCGGCCCGAGCGGTCCGTCGGGTCCGGTCGGTCCCTCCGGGCCTTCCGGCACGGCGTCGATCAACCTCACCCCGAACACGCCGCCCGAGTTCTTCGCGGCGCTCGACATCCGCGCGACGGTGCAGTCGGTCACGATCGCGGGCAAGCCGGTGGTGGACTTCTCGCTCGCCGATCCGGACGGCCGCCCCATCATCGGCTTCGGCTCGACGTCCCGGAGCGCGACCGCGACGGTGGCGAGCTATCCGAACATCGCCTTCTCGCTCGCCAAGCTCGTGCCGGGCGCGAGCGGCAGCCCGAGCAAGTGGGTGAGCTACATCGTGACCTCCGTTCCGAGCACGACGGCCGCCGCCGCGCCGAGCCGCCCGACCACCGACAACACCGGGACGCTCATCGACTTCGGGAACGGCAACTACAGCTACACGTTCTACCGCGACGTCACGACGATCAAGGACCAGGTCGACGGGATGACCGTGTCGCCGCCCAACAACAAGGCCGACCTCGGCGACCTCACCTGGCAGCCGACCCTCGGGCATCGCCTCACCATCCAGATCTCGGGCAACGCGCCGGGCACGGGCACGAACACCCCGAACGCCGTGCAGGTGACCCCGGGCGTGCCGCTCGTCAAGGCCGTGGACGTCATCCACGACTTCGTCCCGGCCACCGGCCAGCCGATCCAGTCCGCCGACGGCCGCTACGTCGCCGTCACCGAGAACTGCAACTCCTGCCACAGCACGCTCGGCGGCATCCCCGGTGACAACCCGGAGAGCTCGGGCGCGGGCTTCCACGGCGGGAGCCGCAACAAGGTCGAGTACTGCGTCGTCTGCCACACGGATCAGCGCCGGTACGGGCGCACCGAGGCGACGTACGACCCCGCGACGCTCACCTTCAGCGGGAGCACGAACCTGGTCGACGGGCGCGCGGTGGGCAACCTGCCGAACCTGATCCACAAGACGCACCTCGGCGGGATCCTGGCGAAGAAGGGGTACGACTACGCGGGCGTGAGGTTCAACGAGGTCCACTACCCGCAGGACGTCCGCAACTGCCAGAAGTGCCACAACGCCGCGACGGCCGCGCAGGGCGACAGCTGGAAGGTCAACCCGAGCCGCCTCGCCTGCGGCGCCTGCCACGACGGCATCAACTTCGCCACGGGTGAAGGGGTGACGCTCGCCGACGCGGCGAAGGGCCTCACCTCGTCGCCGAGCCCGGCGCACAAGGCGTCGATGCCGACGCCCGACGACTCGATGTGCGGGGCCTGCCACGGCCCGGTCGACGGCCGGTCGCGCATCGACCTGTACCACCTGCCGGTCACGCCGCCGAACCAGGGCAGCTCCCTGCACGTCGCCGGCGGCAACAACAACACCCACGCGGCGTGGATCGCCTCCAACACGTCGCGCCTCCCGCAGGGCGCGATCAAGGTGAGCTACGAGATCAAGAGCGTGTCGCTCAACGGGACGCGCAACCCGGTGGTCGTGTTCCGGCTGCTGCAGGACGGCACCCCGGTCCCGCTCCAGGATCCCACCACCGCGCCGAACAACCCGTTCACGAACCGCAAGGAGATCTGGGCGAACTTCATGGGCTCGCCGAGCGCCTACTTCGTCTGGTCCGTGCCGCAGGACGGGGTCGCCACGCCGCAGGACTTCAACGTCTCGGCGTCGGGCTACCTCCGCACCCTGTGGCTCGCCAACGGCGCCACCGGCGGCACGGGGACCGGCGCCGGGACGCTCGTCGCGGGGACCGGCGCGGACGCGGGCTACTACGTCGTCACGCTGACGGGGGCCACCGTCGCCTCCAACGCGAGCATGCTGACGGGCGGCATCGGCTACTCGTACAACGTCAGCAGCGCGCTCCCGCTCACCCAGACCGACCTCGGCGCCTACCCGGTGCCGGACGGCTCGGGGCTCGTCAACCCCGGCGCCACGAACCCGACCGGCGGCCTCATCGTCATCGCGCCGAACGCCCAGAAGGTGGCGACCGGCTTCACCGGGCGCCGCGCGATCGTCGAGGACGCGCGCTGCAACGCCTGCCACCAGGAGCTCGGCACGTTCACCGAGGACGCGTTCCACGCGGGCCAGCGCAACGACGGCACCACCTGCTCGTGGTGCCACCGGCCGAACCAGACCAGCAGCGGATGGTCGGCCGACTCCACCGCGTTCGTGCACGCCATCCACGCGGGGGCGAAGCGCACGGAGCCGTACACCTGGCACGCGCTCTCGACGACCGAGAGCTTCGCCAACATCCACTATCCGGGCGTGCTCGCGCGCTGCCAGCAGTGCCACGTCCCGGGCTCGTACGACTTCTCGAACGCCGCGTCGGCGGACGCCGCCGGCCTCGGCGCGGACGAGCTCGACAAGCGGCTGTTCCGGACGGCCGGCGTCGGCAAGTACATCGGGACCCCGGGGAACACGATCACGACCTACTCGGGCGCGGGTTGCGCCACCCAGGGCACCAGCAACCCGCAGACGGAGACCGGCGCGTTCTCGATCTCGCCCTACGTCGTCGCGGACGCCTCGGGGACGGGCGGGAGGTACTACGGCTACGGCTTCAGCCACAACGCGGGCGCCGCGGCCGCGAACAGCTGCACCGCCGACGGGACGCCGCTCAGCGTGGGCCCCGGCCTGACGCTGGAGGCGAGCCCGCTCACGCTCGTCACCTCCCCGACCGTGACGGTGTGCTCGGCGTGCCACGACTCGAGCCTGGCGCGGAGCCACATGGTGCTGAACGGCGGCTCGTTCTACGAGCCGCGCAGCAGCGCGCTCGGCAAGGTCGAGCAGTGCTTCGTGTGCCACGCCGTCGACAGGGTGGCGAGCATCCGGGACGTGCACGCGAGGTAGCGGCGCGACGTCCGCGGTGACGGCGGCCCCGGGGCACCTGCGGTGCTCCGGGGCCATCGTCATCCTATCGTGAGGTTCCGCGTGAGCGCTTCGATCCGATCCTCCAGGACCCGAGACCTGGCGCGCGTGGTGGTCGCGCTCGCGTGCGCGGCCGCGCTCGCGACGTCCGCGGCGGCCGGCCCGCCGGCGCAGCCGCAGCCCGGCCAGCCGGCCGCCCCCGCCGCCGCCAGCCCGGCGGCGGCCATCGACATCAACAAGGCGAGCCGCGCCCAGCTCATGACGCTCCCGGGCATCGGCGACGCGGAGGCGCGGAAGATCGTCGCCGGGCGGCCGTGGCTCACGAAGGTGGATCTCGTCACGAGGGGCGTCATCCCCGAGGGGACGTACGTCGCGATCAAGAACCGGATCGTCGCCACGCAGTCCGGGAAGCCCCCCAGGCGGAAGTGACGCGTCGCCGTCGCGCGAGGCGCGCTCGGCGGCCGCGGCCGCCGGCGCGCGACCCGGCGGCGGGCCGGCCGGTGCCCTCGTCGTCCGGCCGTCAGCCCTGGAGGTTCGGCTCGTTCCCCGGCGCGTCGCGCACGTCCAGCCGGTTCTCGATGCGCTTCACCCCGCGGACCTTCTCCACGATGCCGAGGAGGCCGTCCACCTCGCTGCGCAGGATGGTCCCCGAGAGCACCACGCACCCGTCCGACGCGCCGACCTGGAGCGCCGCCGGGTGGCGCACGCGCTTCCCGATCTGCGCGCGCACGCGCTCGACGAGCAGCGCGTCGGAGACCTCCTCGGCCGCGTGCTCCAGCTCGTACCGGCGCCCCTGCGCCCGCTGCGCGAGGTCCTTGCCGCGCCGGACCGCCCCCTCCTTCACCGCCCGCGACCACGAGCGGCCCTTCTGGCCCAGCCAGGCCCGCCGCGCGTTTCCGCGGCGCGGATCGAGCAGCGTCGCCGTCGCGGCGCCGAGCGAAGCCCCCAGCAGGAATGCCGACCACGAGAACTCGCGGCGGCGTCCACCACCCCTCAGCGTCTCCAGCATCGTCGGCCCTCCGTGCGCTCGCCGCTCCGGTGACGGCGAGCGCGTCTCGTTCGTCCCGCCGCCGCCGGCGCCCGCGCGCGAAAGGCGCCCGGCCCGGCGGCCGCGCTCGTATCACTCGCCACGTGCCGACCTTGTGCACGGTCGCGGTGGAAGTCTCGACCGCCGCCGGGGGCGAGCCCGGGCGGCTCGACGAGGGGCGAGGGCGTGCCGGACGAACGGGCGAGACCTCGTCCGCCCGGGCGCGCGGCCTCCCGCCCTACGGCGACCGCGCGCCGAGGCGCGCCGCGAGGTGGTGCGCGGCCGCCACGATGGGCGCCATCGTGTGGCTCGACGCGCTCGACGGGAACCCCGCCGAGTCGAACACGTAGACGTCGCGCGCGCCGTACACGCGACCGTCGGGATCGGCCGCGCCGTCGCGCGGCGAGGGCGCGAGGCGGACGCCGCCCTGCTGGTGCGCGCTGAGGAGCGGCGCGGAGGCGGGCCGGAGGGTCACCGCGTCGAGGCGGGCGAGATCGGCCTCGGAGCGGATCGAGACGGGCGGCACGACCGGCACGAGCACCTCGCGCGCGCCCGCCGCGAGGAACGCCCGCGCCGCGCTGCGGGCCGCCTCGCGGAACCGGCGCCGCTGCTCCTCGTCGAGCGCGTAGCGGATGCGGAGCCGGCCGGAGCGCTCCACCTCGATCCGGCCCCGCGGCTCGTCGGGGAGGAGGCAGAGCACCGCCGCGAGGTGCGCGTACCGGCTCATCCAGGCCTTCCCGGCGGGCCCGAGCCCCGGGAGGATCGACGCGACGATCCCCGGCGTGCCCGAGATCGCCTCGATCCGGTAGCCCCACCACCCGTGCTCCTCGTCGTCGAGCCGCTCGAACTCGGTGATGCCGAAGGTCTGCGGGTACCCGCGGAAGAACCGCACCTCCTCGTCGAACACGGCCGTGACCGGGAGCTGCGGCTGCAGCGACAGGTGCTCGCCCACGTGCTCGTTCCCGATCCCCGAGCGCACGAGCAGCTGCGCCGAGCCGACCGCGTTCGCCGCCAGGATCACCACGCGGGCGCGCACCGCGAGCTCGCCCACCTCGTGGTGGCCGTCCGGATCGAGGCGCCGCACGCGGACCGTCTTCAGCTCCCGGTCGGCCGCCTCGACGCGGACCGCCCGCGCGCGCAGGAGGAAGCGCGCGCCCGCGGCGACGGCGCCCGGGACCGCGACGAAGCGCGCGTTGCGCTTCGCGTCCAGCGGGCAGCCGACGAGGCAGCTCCCGATCCCGCCGCACCCCGCCCGGTTGTGCATGACGAGCTCGCCGCGCCAGCCCAGCGCGTCGGCGCCCCGGCGGAGCAGCCGGTTGTTGGCGTTGACGTGCGGATCGTCCCAGCCCGGGCGCGTCGCGGAGAGGTCCGCGAGCGCCCGCGCCTGGAACGGCGCGAGCGCCTCGGGCGACCAGCCGGAGAGCCCGAAGCGCCGCTGCCAGCGGCGCAGCACGGCGTCGGGGATCGGCACGACGTCGCAGGCGTTGACGACGCCCCCGCCGCCGAGCGCGCGCCCCTGGAGCACCGAGACCGAGAGATCGGCGGTGGTCCGGCCGCCGCGGTCCATGTAGAGCTGGTCGTACATGCGGCCGTCGCGCTGCGTGAGCGCGGTCCCCGTGTAGTCGCCGGCCTCCTCGAGGACGACCACGTCGCGGCCGGCGCGCGCGAGGTCCCACGCGGCCGTCGCGCCCGCGGGGCCCGAGCCGACGACGCAGATCTCGGCCGAGAGCTCCTCCGGCGCGGCGGACCGCGACAGATCGACCACGCCGCCGCTCACGGCGTGCCCCCGCGGACGAGCGGCCCGTCGTAGCCGATGTGCGGCCAGACGGCGGGCGTGTCGTAGAAGACGAGGGCGAAGAACCTGCGGAACGCCGTGGCGACCTGCCGTCGCAGGAGGCCCGCCTCGCCCCAGCGCTCGAAGTGCGCGAGCCGCTCCTCGGGCGAGAGGCGGCTGAAGGTGCGGAGGCGGCCCTCGAACAGGATCGGGCCGAGCTCGAGGAGCACGAGGGCGCGCGTGAGGTCCTTCCGGTTCCACTCCGGCTCGTCGGCGAGGAACGCGTCGAAGGCGCCGGCGAGGTCCACGTCGCTCGCCCCGGGCGGGAACGCGCCGCCGTCCGGGAAGAGCGCCCGGGCGAGCTGGGCGAGTGTGCGGTACTCGCGCTCGCCGATCGCGCGGAGGCCGCCCGGGCGCGCCTCGCGGCCCCGCAGCGCGAACGACGCCGCGCCGCCCGCGAGCAGGAACCCGCCGGCCGCGAGCGCGAGGCGCAGGAAGCGCCGGCGGGAGACGATCGAGAAGTCCGCGCGCATGGGCGCACCGGGTCGCGCAGGGAGGATAGCGCGGTCGGGCCGCCGCGCGCCCGCGCCCGGGGCGCCGGCCGGGCGGCGCGGCCGGCCGCTCGCCGGCGGCGCGCCCGCTACCCCGGTCGCAGCCGCTCGATCCCGCGGATCCAGACCTGCAGCCCGAACTCGAAGTTCCCGTCCGGGTCGTCCTCGGAGAGGTGGTCCGCGAGCGCGACGAGCGACGGGAACTCCGCGGGCGGCAGCGACGCGAAGTACCGCCGCGCCTCGGCGAACATCTTCCTCCGCGATCCGAACGCCGAGGCGGCGCGCCGGTAGCGCTCCTCGTCCGCGACGAACTCGGTCACGAAGTTGTTCAGGTGGTAGGCGGCGCGCGCGGCGTCCCTCCCGCCGAGCCGCGCGGCGCGGAGGATCGCGAGCACCGTCTCGATCTGGCGCAGGCGTCGCGGCCCGGCCGGCGCCGTCTCGGCGAGGACCCGCGCGGCGTCGCGGTGCGCGAGCAGGCCGCGCCGGTAGCTCCGGGCGAGATCGAGGAGCTGCGCCTTCCAGCCGCCCTGCGCCCGCGGGCTCGCGACCGCGCCGCTGATCTCGTCCGCGAGGAGGACGAGCAGCTCCTCCTTGTGGCGCACGTGCTTGTACAGCGACGCCGCCTTGACCCCGAGGCGCTCCGCGAGCCGCCGCATCGTGAGCTCGTCGAGCCCGACCTCGTCGAGCAGCTCGAGCGCCGCCTTCACCACCCGCTCGGCGCTCAGGCGCTCGCGGCGCTCCGCTGGGCGTCGGCCCTCCCGGTACGTGAGGAAGCTCACCGGCCCTCCCGACCGGGAGGCTAGCAGCCGGCCCTTGACGGGGCAACGCCGTCCGCCTACAGCTAACCTAGTTAGCCAAGTGGCTACCAACGTCAACCCGGAGGCGAGCATGGCGGCCGGCGCCAAGGCGTACAGGGGAATGGCGATGGAGGGCGCGATCGCGCGCTGGTACGCGCGCAACACCGCGCGCGACGCGGGCAGGTTCGAGGAGGCGGCCCGCGGCGTCGCGGCGCGGGCGGCGCCGGGGGCGCGGGTGCTCGAGCTCGCGCCGGGCCCGGGGTACCTCGCCGTCGCCCTGGCGCGGCGCGGCTACGACGTCACCGGCCTCGACGTCAGTCGCTCGTTCGTGGAGATCGCGCGCGAGAACGCCGCCCGCGCCGGGGTCGCGGCGCGGTTCGAGCACGGCGACGCCGCGCACCTGCCGTTCGAGGACGCGTCGTTCGACTTCGTGGTCTGCACCGCGGCGTTCAAGAACTTCACGGATCCGCTCGGCGCGCTCGACGAGGTGCACCGCGTGCTGCGCCCCGGCGGGGGCGCGTCCATCCAGGACCTGCGGAAGGACGCGCCGCTGGAGGCGATCCGCGACGAGGTCCGCCGCATGGGCCTCTCCCGCCTGAACGCGGCGATCACCCTCTGGACGTTCCGCCTCGTGCTGCTCCGGAACGCGTACCCGCGCGACGCCCTCGAGCGCCTCGTCGCCCGGAGCCGCTTCGGGACGGGCGAGGTCGTCGAGCAGGGGATCGGGTTCGATCTCCGGCTCGCGCGGCGCGCCTGATCGGCTCGGCTGCACCTTTGGTGCATCTTTGGTGGGAACCCCTGCGTGACTTGCGCGCGCCGCCCGCCGGCGCCGCGCCAGTCGAAACGCGGGGTTTCCACTCCGCGTCATTTCACTCCACGTTCCTTGGTGCTCCTCCTTTATGATGCGCGCCTTCGCTTCGCACCCGCCGCACGTCCCAGGGAAGGGGGAAACATGCGCGTCCGTTTCGCCGGAGTGGCCGTCCTGTTGCTGCTCGCCGCCTGCTCGGATGGACCGAAGGAGCCGTCCGCGCAGCTCGTCGGGAAGAGCTCCAAGTTCATCCTCGCCGCGAAGCCCAAGGCGGACCGGTACGTCGTCGTCCTGAAGGACGGAGCCGACGACGTCTCCGCGCTGGCGGACGACCTCGCGAAGAAGCACGGCGCCAAGGTGCACCGCACCTACAAGCACGCGCTGCGAGGCTTCGCGGTGGAGATGTCGAAGGAGAAGGCGATCGAGCTGTCCGAGGATCCGCGCGTCCGGTGGGTCGAGGAGGACGGCGAGATGTCGATCGTCGCGTTCCAGGAGAACCCGACCTGGGGCCTCGACCGGATCGACCAGCACGTCCTGCCGCTGGACGGGATGTACAGGTACAACTCGACCGGCGCGGGCGTGAAGGCGTACGTCATCGACACCGGCATCCGCATCACGCACGTGGACTTCGGCGGCCGCGCGTTCCACGGCTTCGACTCCGTCGGCGACGGCTGGAACGGGAACGACTGCCACGGCCACGGCACGCACGTCGCCGGCACGATCGGCGGCGCGACCTGGGGCGTCGCCAAGGACGTGACGCTGTACGCCGTGCGCGTCCTCGACTGCGGCGGCTCCGGCTCGTACTCCGGCGTCGTCGCGGGCGTGGACTGGGTCACCGCGAACCGCACCGGCCCGTCGGTCGCCAACATGAGCCTCGGCGGCGGGCCGTCGGCCTCCCTCGATCTCGCGGTCCAGAACTCGATCGCGTCCGGCGTCACCTACGCCATCGCCGGCGGCAACGACTCGGGAGACGCGTGCGCGAAGTCGCCCGCGCGCGTGCCGGAGGCCATCACCGTCGGCGCCACGAACGTGTCCGACGCGACCGCGTGGTTCACGAACCAGGGGACGTGCACCGACATCTTCGCCCCGGGCCAGGACGTCACGTCCGCCTGGAACTCGAGCGACACGGCCACCCACACCATCAGCGGGACCTCCATGGCGACGCCGCACGTCGCGGGCACCGCGGCGCTGCTCCTCCAGGGCGGCCCCACCACCACGCCCGCCCAGGTCGCGCAGGCCCTCGTCGCGAACGGCTCGGCCGACAAGATCACCGGCGTCACGCCCGGTACTCCGAACGTGCTCCTGTACAGCGCGTTCATCTCCGCCGGGCCGCCGGACTTCGTGAAGCCCGAGGTGGCCCTCACCGCGCCGCTGCCGGGCACGACCGTGAGCGGGACCGTCACGGTCTCGGCGACCGCGACGGACGACGTCGGCGTGACCCAGGTGCGCCTGCTCGTGAACGGGGCCGTGATCAGGACGCTCGACGCCCCCCCGTACTCCGTGGCGTGGGACACCACGCTCGGCGACAACGGCCCGACCACGGTCGTCGCGCGCGCGTACGACGCGTTCGGCAACCTGGGCGAGAGCGCGCCCGTCACCGTCACCGTGAACAACCCCGGGTTCGCCGAGTACGACCCGGCGCTCGGCGCTCCGGCGTGCACCGAGCTCCTGCCGTACTGCAAGTCGGGCGCGACGATCCTCGGCCGCGGCCCGAACGGCCCCGAGGCGCACCAGCCCAACACGCTGGACGGCTGCGGCGACGGCATCGGCGGCGCGTTCCACCTCGACGAGTCGGTGGACGCGCTCACCGTCCGGGCCGAGGACGGCGCGAACCTCGCCGTCGGCAAGACGGTGCGGGTGGAGGCGAAGGTCTGGTCGTACTCGAGCTACCCGTCCGACCGCCTCGACCTCTACCGCGCGGCGAACGCGCGCAACGCGAAGTGGGTGTACGTGGGGACGCTCGCGCCGACGGCGGCGGGGGCGCAGACCCTCGTCGGGTTCTACACGCTCCCCGCCGGCGACCTCCAGGCGATCCGCGCGAACTTCCGGTTCCAGGGAGAGCGGAGCGCGTGCAGCCCGGGCATCTACGACGATCACGACGACCTCGTCTTCCCGGCGGGCCCGGGGACGGCGGACGAGCTCGCCCCCGAGGTCGTCCTCACCGAGCCCGCCGACGGCGCCGCCATCTCGGGCCCCGTGACGGTCGCGGCGACGGTGACCGAGACCGGGTTCGTCGCCGAGGTCGAGTTCCTCGCGAACGGCGCGCCGTTCGCCGCGACGTCCGAGGGGCCCTGGTCTGCGACGTTCACGCCGCGCGCGAACGGCACGTACGTCCTCACCGCGCGCGCCCGGGACGGCTCGGGCAACGTCGGCACGAGCGCGCCGGTGACCGTCACGTTCGCGGACGCCGCGCCGCCGCAGGTGACGCTCACCGCGCCCGCGCAGGGCGCGCAGGTCCGGAACGAGGTGGCCCTCACGGCGACCGCGACCGACGACACCGCGGTGGATCGCGTCCAGTTCGAGATCGACGGCGTCGTCCTGTCCGCCGACGCCTCGCCGCCCTACGACGCCCTGTGGCCTACCACCGGCTTCGGCGAGGGCGCCCACTCCGTCGTCGCGAGGGCGTTCGACGTGGCCGGGAACCAGGCCGCGAGCACGGTGACCGCGATCGTCGACCGGACGCCGCCCACCGTCGCCATCACCGCGCCGCTCGACGGCGCCCTCGTCGCGGGCAACGTGCCCGTGACGTTCGCGCCGGCGGACGCGAACACGATCGCCAGGGTGGAGCTGTGGGTGGACGGCGTCCAGAAGGGCGCGGACTACGCCGCTCCCTGGTCCGTCACCTGGGCGGCCGGCACGGCCGCCGCGAGGCCCACGCTCGTCGCGAAGGCCTACGACGCCGCCGGGAACGTCGCGATGAGCGCGCCGATCTCGGTCCTGGTGAAGGACGCCGTCGGCCCGACGATCGCGATCTCCGCTCCCACGAACGGCGCGACCGTCCGCGGGACGGTCACGGTGAGCGCGACCGCGGCGGACCAGGCGGCCGTCGCGCGGGTCGACTTCTACGTGGACGGGCTCTTCCACTCGAGCGACGCGTCGGCGCCGTTCCAGGCGAGCTGGTCGACGACGGCCGTCGCGGACGGCGCGCACGTGCTCTCCGCGAAGGCGTACGACGAGGCGCGCAACGAGACCACCAGCGCGCCGGTGACGGTGACCGTGGACAACTCGCCGCCCACCGTCGTGATCGACGCGCCGCTCCCCGGCAGCAACGTGCCGGCCGGGGCCGTCGCCGTGACGATGTCGGTCACCGACGCGAACGTGGCGAGGGTGGAGCTGTGGGTGAACGGCGCGCTGAAGGGCACGGACGTCGCCGCGCCCTGGTCGATCACCTGGAGCACGGGCACCTTCCTCGGCGCCGCCTCGCTCGTCGCGAAGGCGTACGACTCCGGCGGCAACGTGGGGAGCAGCCCGCCCGTGGACGTGGTCGTGGTCGACCAGGTGCCACCCACCGTCTCGATCGGCGCTCCCTCGAACGGCGCGTTCGTGCGCGGCACCGTGACCGCGTCGGCCTACGCCTCGGACAACGTCGGCGTGGCGCGGGTGGAGTTCTCGGTGGACGGCGTCGTGGCGTTCACCGACACGGCGTCGCCCTGGTCCTGGGCGTGGGACACCTCCACGCTCCCGGGCGGCGCGCACACGCTCGGCGTGAAGGCCGTCGATCTCGGCGGCAACTCGGCCACCGCGACGGTGACCGTCACGGTCGACAACGCGCTGCCGGTCGTCGCGATCACCGCGCCGGCGCCGGGCAACGTGCCGGCGGGCGCGATCAGCGTCACGGTGTCGCTCGTCGAGGACAACCCGTCGCGCGTCGAGCTGTGGGTGAACGGCGTGAGCAAGGCCTCGAGCTACGCCGCGCCGTGGACGACCACCTGGAACACGGGCACGTTCCTCGGACCCGCGTCGCTCGTGGTGAAGGCGTACGACAAGGCCGGCAACGTGGCGACCAGCGCGGCCGTGGACGTGACGGTGGCGGACGACGTGCCGCCCACCGTGACGCTCAACTCGCCCGCGAACGGCGCGTTCGTGCGCGGCACGGTGAACGTCTCGCCGTACGTGACGGACAACGCCGGCGTGGCGCGGGTGGAGTTCTCCGTGGACGGCGTCCTCGCGTTCACCGACACGGCCTCGCCGTGGACGTGGGCCTGGGACACCTCCGCGCTCTCCGGCGCGCACGCGGTCAGCGTGAAGGCCGTCGACGTCGGCGGTAACTCGACCACGGCGACCTCGAACGTCACCGTGGACAACGCGCTGCCGGTCGTGGCGATCACCGCGCCGGCGCCCGGGAACGTGCCGTCGGGCGCGGTCGGCGTCACGGTGTCGCTCGTCGAGGACAACCCGTCGCGCGTCGAGCTGTGGGTGAACGGGGCGTACAAGACCGCGGTCTACGCCGCGCCGTGGACGACCACCTGGAACACGGGCACGTTCCTCGGACCCGCGTCGCTCGTGGTGAAGGCGTACGACAAGGCCAACAACGTCGCGACGAGCGCGGCCATCGACGTGACGGTGGTGGACGACGTCCCGCCCACCGTGACGCTCAACTCGCCCGCGAACGGCGCGTTCGTGCGCGGCACGGTGACCGTCTCGCCCTACGTGACGGACAACGCCGGCGTGGTGCGGGTGGAGTTCTCGGTGGACGGCGTCCTCGCGTTCACCGACACGGCCTCGCCGTGGACGTGGGCGTGGGACACCTCCGCGCTCTCCGGCGCCCACACCGTCAGCGTGAAGGCCGTGGACGTCGGCGGTAACTCGACCACGGCCACCTCGGCCGTCACCGTGGACAACACGCTGCCGGTCGTCGCGATCACCGCGCCGGCGCCCGGGAACGTGCCGGCGGGCAACGTCAGCGTCACGGTGTCGCTCGTGGAGGACAACCCGTCGCGCGTCGAGCTGTGGGTGAACGGCGCCTACAAGACCGCGGTCTACGCCGCGCCCTGGACGCTCACCTGGTACACGGGCACGTTCGTCGGGCCGGCGACGCTCGTCGTGAAGGCGTACGACAGGGTCAACAACGTCGCGACGAGCGCGGCCGTGGACGTGACCGTCGTGGACGCGGTCGCGCCGACGGTCAGCATCTCGTCGCCCGCGAACAACGCCGGCGTGCGCGGGGTGGTCACGATCAACGCGAACGCCTACGACGCGGTCGGCCTCGCCCGCGTGGAGTTCGCGGTGGACGGCACCCTGCTCGCGACCGACACGGCGTACCCGTGGTCGGCGACCTGGGACGCCTCGGCGCTCTCGGGCGCGCACACCCTCACCGCCACCGCGTACGACACGTCGGGCAACAGCGCCGCCGCGACCGCCACCGTCACCGCCGACAACGTGGCGCCGGTCGTCTCGATCACGGCGCCCGCGCCGGGCGCGGTCGCCTCCGGCAGCGTCTCGGTCACGGTCTCGTTCGTGGACGACACGCCCCTCAGGACCGAGCTGTACGTGGACGGGACGCTCAAGAGCTCGAGCACCTACGCGCCGTGGTCGATGTACTGGAGCACGGGCACGTTCCTCGGGCCGGCGACGCTGCTCGTGAAGGCGTACGACAAGGCCGGGAACGTCGCGAGCAGCGCGCCCGTGGCCGTGACGGTGGAGGACCGGACGCCCCCGAACGTCTACTTCACGTCCCCGACCGGGAGCTACCAGCGCGGCACCGTCACGGTCTCCGCCAGCCCCTCGGACAACATCGGCGTCGCGCGGGTCGAGTTCGCGGTGGACGGGACGCTGCTGGCGAGCGTCCCGGCGGCCCCGTGGACCACCCCCTGGGACACGACCACCGCCACCACCGGGAGCCACACCCTCACGGCGACCGCGTTCGACGCGGCCGGGAACTCGCGGGTGGCGACCCTGTACGTCACCGTCGACAACGTCGCCCCCACCGCGACGCTCACCGCTCCGCCGGCCGACGCGACGCTCACCGGGACCGTCACGCTCACCGCGACCGCGGCCGACACCTACGGTCTCCTGCGCGTGGAGTTCCTCGCGAACGGGACCGTCGTCGCGACCGACACGGCCTCGCCGTACTCGGTCGCCTGGGCCAGCACCGGGGTGCCGGACGGGCCCTGCACGCTCGTCGCCCGGGCGGTGGACCGCGCCGGGAACACGACGGACAGCGCGCCGGTCGCGGTGACGATCGCGAACGCGGTCGCCTCGGTGCCCTGACGGGAACGCGGCCGGCCACACGGATGACGCGTGTGGCCGGCCGCTCCTCGCGGCGAGCCGCGGGGCGGGCGAGTCACTCGCGGCACAGCGCCGCGAGGTGCTTCTTCAGGATCTTCCCCATCGCGTTTCGCGGGAGCGCGTCCACGATCCGCACGGCGCGCGGCCGCTTGTGCGGCGCGAGCAGCCGGGACACGTGGTCCGCCAGCTCCCCTGCGGACGGAGTCGCGCCCGGCGCCGGCACGACGAACGCCACGATGCGCTCGCCGAGGTCCTCGTCGGGCGCGCCGACGACGGCGGCCTCGCGGACGGCGGGGTGCTCGAGCAGCGCGGCCTCCACCTCGCCGGCGCCCACCTTGTGGCCGCCGGTCTTGATGAGGTCGGTCGCGCGGCGGCCCACGATCCGGACCTCGCCGCCGGGCGCCAGGGCGGCGATGTCGCCCGTGTGGAAGAACCCCGCCGCGTCCACCGCCTCGGCCGTCGCGTCGGGCCGGTTCAGGTAGCCCGGGAACACCGTCGGCCCGCGGACGGCGATCTCGCCGAGCACGTCCGGCCCGGGCGCGAGCGGCTCGCGCCCGTCGCCGACGAGCCGGAGCTCGATGCCCGGGAGCGGCGCCCCGACCGTCCCGGGCGTGCGCGCCCCGTCGTGGCGCGCCGAGCAGAGGATGAGCGTCTCGGTGAGGCCGTACCGCTCGACGGGTCGCTGCCCGAAGAGCCGGAAGAGGCGCTCGTTCTCCCGGACGGGGAGCGCGGCCGATCCGGAGACGAGCAGGCGCGCGCGGGCGAGCCGCCGCGCCTCCGCGGCGTCCGACTCGCAGCGCTCGGCGAGCCGGTGGTACATCGTCGGCACCCCGAACAGCATCGTGCCGCCGTCGGCCATCGCCGCGCAGACGCCGTCGGGCGTGAAGCGAGGGAGGAGCCGGAGCGTCCCGCCGACCCGGAGCGAGCCGAGCACGCCGAGGACGAGGCCGTGCACGTGGAAGAGCGGGAGCGCGTGGACGAGCGTGTCGCGCTCGGTCCACCCCCACGCGGCCGCGAGCGCGTCGAGGTCGAAGGCGGACGCCGCGTGCGTGACCACGGCGCCCTTCGGCGGGCCGGTGGTCCCGGACGTGTAGAGGACGAGGAGCGCATCGGACGGGGCGGGCGGGGGCGGGAGCGCGCCGGCGGGGCCGTCCGTCGCGACGCCGCGCACCTCCGGCGTGCGCGCGCGGAACGCGTCGGGCTCGGCGGCGAGCACCGCGCGCGGCGCCGAGTCCTCGAGGACGTGGCGCAGCTCGTCCGCTCCCATCGCCGGGTTGAGCGGCACCGTCGCGATCCCCGCGAGCGCGTCCCCGACCACCGCCGCGATCGTCGCGAGCTGCGGCGTCGCCCAGACCGCCACGCGCTCGCCTCGACGGATCCCGTCCGCCGCGAGCCGCGCCGCGTGCGCGCGGGCGGCGCGCTCCAGCTCCGCGAACGTCGCGGTCGCGCCGTCGGCCCGGACTGCGGCTCTGCGCCCGCGGGCGCGGAGGTCTCCCAGGAGCGGGTCCACGGATCCCAGTGTAGTGGCTCCGGGCGCGGCGACGAGAGGGCACCGCCCGGGGCGGCGCCGGTCCCGCACCCCCGCCGCCGGGCGGCGCGGCGGTCACCTCCCGAGCAGGGCGCCCAGGCTCTGCCTGTGGCTCCGACGCGCGGCGCCGCGTCGCCGCCGAGCGCCTCGAGCACGCCGAACCCCGTCCCCCCGGGGCATCTCCACGTCGAGGAAATGAGGTCACCTTCGGCTGGTTCGAGGAACTCACGGTCTGGGCGCGCCAGCCGGACGGCGGCTGGAAGTGGCTCCTCGACGCGGGCAACGCGCGGCCGGGGCCGTGAGGCGTCGCGGCGCTAGGCCACCGGCCGGAGCGTCCACTCCTGCGCGAGCTCGGCGGCGCGCTGCTCCCGCGCCCGCCGGAACAGCGCGCACTGCCCGCAGCTCCAGCTCCGCCACGACTGGCGGAGGGCGGCGTCGAGGCAGTCGTCGTACTCGGTGCAGGAGACGCAGCGGTGCTCGTCCACCTCCTCCTGCTTGACGAGGTGACGGAGCGCGGTCGGGTTGGGGCTCATGGCGATCGCGCGGCCTTGCGGGGAATGGCGATCCGGCATCATGACGCCGCCAGGCTCGCAGGCCGCCGCGGCCGGGCCAAGACGAGATTCTCGCTCGGGGTGATAAGCGGCGCTGATGCGGCGGGCGGGCCCTCGCGTCCCGCCGGGGCACCGGCGCGCGGCGGCCCGGGCTCGCGACGGAGCCCGGGCCGCGCGATCCCCGCGCCCGGCCACGCCGCGCCCCGGCGCTACAGGTCGAACCTCCCGCTCACGCCCGCGAAGACGAAGGCGCCCACGCTCCGGTCCTCGAGGTCCATCCACCCGCTCTCGCCCGGGCGCTGCTCGGACAGGAGCTCCGTCACGGCGACGCCGACCGCGGGGGCGACGCCGAACGACGGGGAGAGCCGCCAGTCGAGGCCGACCTCGACGCGCGCGAGGTCGAGGCCCCGCAGCTCGTGCGTCCCCATGCCGTGATCGATCGAGAGGGAGCGCCAGCCGCACCCCAGGCCGACCCACGGGTCGAGCCGCGTGGAAGGGGCCAGGTGGAGCTGACCCTGGAGGCCGAGCGCGTGCCCGGTCACGCGATCGGTGCCCGGCACGTCGCCCGCGGCGAGGAGCACGTTCTCGTGGTACGCGCCGACCATCCACCGGCGGTCGATCCGCCAGCCGACGTCCACCCGCAGCGTGCCGCCTCCGCCGGCGAGGGTCTGGAGCGTGGGCATCCCGCCGCCCGCGGCCGCGCCGACGCCCTGCGTGTAGGCGGTGCCGACCGCGATCTCGAGCGCAGACCCCGGATCGGCCCGGCCGAGGACGGCGTAGCCGGCGAGGGCGACGGCGACCGCCACCTGGAACCCGCTCTTCACCCAGCTGCGATGCATGCGACCTCCCGAACGAGCCGCCGGCGTGCCGGAGGGCACGTGGTCGCGCCCCACGGGGCCCCGCCGCTCGTCGGCGGGGGCGGGGGACGCGGCTGCCGGCGTGCTCGGTCCTGCTGACGGGCGGCCGCGCGCGCTCTTACCGCCGGGCGGAGCGGCAGCGGCAGTCGAGGCAGCCGTGTCGCGCGCAGGCGCCGCACACGACGCGCAGCCTGTCGCGGAGCGCGCCGCGGGCGCGGTGAAGGCGCACCGCCGCCGCGTTCGGCGTGATCCCCTCGTCGCGCGCGACCTCCGGCACGCTCGCGCCCTCGAGGTCCACGCGCCGCACGAGCGTCGCCCAGGCGGGCTTGAGCGTCGGGACGAGGTCGTTCACGCACGCGCAGACGGCGCGGTGGAGCTCGGGATCGGTCGTCTCGGGCCCGGCGTCCACCGGCGCGGCCTCGGCGCGGCGCCGCTCGCGCGCGAGGTCCACGATCGCGTTGCGCAGCAGCCGGTAGAACCAGGCGACGACGCTCTCGTCGTCGCGGACCGCGTCGGCCTTCTCGGTCGCCTTCACGTAGGCGGCCTGCAGGAGGTCCTCCGCCTCCGCGTCGCTCCCGGTCCGCGCGCGCACGAAGCGCAGGAACTCACCCTTGCGGGCGACGAGCTGCTCGACGCGGGGGGGCGTGCGCGCTCGCGACATGGCGCGACGAGTATAGCGGCGCGGCCCGGCGGGGTTTCCTCGCGCCCTCGGCGGGTGCCAGGCGCGCGGCCGTCTGGTTCGGGGCCCGCCGCGGCGGGCCTTGCGCGCCGCCCCCGCCCGCCTCTAGGGAAGGAGGTCTCCATGCCGCCGCGCCCGGCCGCCCTGCTTCCGCAGCATGCCTCGAAGACCGCCGCCACGCCGGCGCGCCCCGAGAGCCGGGCCGAGCTCCTCGCGCGGTTCCCCGAGGAGAATCCCGATCCCGTGCTGCGGGTGTCGGCGGAGCTCCGGATCGTCTACGCGAACCCGGCGGCGGCGGAGGTGTTCCGCGGACTCGGCGTCCGCGCCCACGGTCCGGCGCCCGCGGCGCTCGCCGATCCCGCGCGCGCCGCGCTCGCGGACGGGGCGCGGCGCCGGGTCGAGCTCGCGTGCGGCGAGGCGGTCTTCGAGGTGAGCGTGGTCCCCGTCGGCCGGGAGGTGAACCTCTATGCCCACGACGTCACCGCGCGGAAGCGCGCCGAGGATGCGCTCCGCGCCAGCGAGGCCGCGCTGGACGCCTTCTTCGCCTGCTCGCCCGGGATCCTGAACCTCCTCGACGAGGAGCTCCGGTACGTCAAGACCGACGCGACGACGCCGACGTACTTCGGGCTCGCGCGCGAGACGCTCGCCGGCAGGTCGGCCCGGGAGCTCGTCCCCGAGTTCCTGGAGCGGTTCGGGCCGATGATCGCGCGAGTCCTCGAGACCGGCGAGCCGACGCGCAACGTCGAGGTCCACGGCCCCGTGCGGACCCGGCCCGGAGAGATCGCCTACTGGCGCGCGTCCTACTTCCCCGTCCCGCTCCCCGGCGGGCGCCGCGGCCTGGGTGTCATGGGCGTCGAGATCACCGATCTCAGGAAGGCGGACCAGGCGCTGCGCGAGAGCGCCGAGCGCTTCGAGACGCTCGCGGACAACATCGCGCAGCTCGCCTGGATGGCGGACGAGCAGGGCTCGGTCTTCTGGTACAACCGGCGCTGGTTCGAGTACACCGGCACGACGCTCCAGGAGATGCAGGGGTGGGGCTGGCGCGGCGTGCACCACCCGGACCACGTGGGCCGGGTCGTCGCCGAGTTCGACCGCTGCGTCCGCACGGGCGAGGCGTGGGAGGACACGTTCCCGCTCCGCGGAAGGGACGGCGCGTACCGCTGGTTCCTCTCCCGTGCGCTGCCCATCCGCGACCCGAGCGGCAGGGTCGTGCGCTGGTTCGGCACGAACACGGACGTGACGGTGCAGCGCGAGGCGGAGCAGGCCCTGCGCGACGCGGACCAGCGCAAGAACGACTTCCTCGCCGTCCTCTCTCACGAGCTCCGCGGCCCGATCGCGCCGATCCGGAACGGCATCTACCTCCTCGACAAGCTCCCCGCCGACAGCGTGCAGGCGGCGCGGGCACGGCAGGTGATCGCCCGGCAGACCGAGCACCTGGCGCGGCTCGTGGACGACCTGCTCGACGCGACCCGGATCTCCCGTGGGAAGGTCCAGCTCCAGCGCGAGGTCGTCGACCTCCGGGACCTGGTGCGCAGGGCGTGCGACGATCACCGCTCGGGCTTCGAGCAGGCCCGGATCGAGCTCAGCCTCCACTTCCCGGCGGCGCCGGTCCGGGCCGACGTCGATCCCACCCGCATCGCGCAGGTGGTGGGGAACCTCCTCGGCAACGCGCTCAAGTTCACGCCCGCGGGCGGCGCGGTCACGGTGCGGCTGCGCGCGGTGAACGGGCGCGCCGAGCTCCGCGTGCACGACACCGGCGTGGGCATCGACCGCGACCAGCTCGGGCGCATGTTCGAGCCGTTCGCGCAGGAGGAGCGGAACCTCGCGAGGAGCCGCGGCGGCCTCGGGCTCGGGCTCGCCCTGTCCCGCGGGCTCGCCCAGCTGCACGGCGGCACCATCACCGCGCGGAGCGACGGGCCCGGGAAGGGCGCGGAGTTCGTCATGTCGCTGTCGCTCGCGGTGGGGACGCCGGAGGCGGCGTCGACGGGATGGACCGCCGACGCGCGCGCGCGGCGGCGCGTGCTCCTCGTGGACGACAACGCGGACGCGGCGCGCATGCTCGCGGACGTCCTGGAGCTGCTCGGGCACGAGGTGTCGGTCGCCGCGGACGGGACGACCGGGATCGCGCTCGCCCGCGAGCTGCGTCCGGACGTCGTCATCTGCGACCTCGGGCTGCCCGACGTGGACGGCTACGAGGTCGCCCGGACGCTCCGGAGCGACGAGGCGCTGCGATCGACGCGGCTCATCGCGCTGAGCGGCTACGGCCAGCCCGAGGACAAGCAGCGCGCGCGCGAGGCCGGGTTCGAGGCGCACCTCACGCGTCCGGCCCCGCTCGACGCGCTCGCGGCCGCGCTCCGGTAGACGCGAAGGTCGCTCTCGCGGGCGGTGGTGGCGAGCAGGGCGCGTCGCCGGGGCGGCCAGGCCGTGGCCGTGCGTGGGGTGTCGGGCCGACCGCCCCGCGGGCGCGGGCAGCGGTATCATGCCGCGCCGTGCGCCCCTTTCGGCTCCCGCTCGCCGCCGCCCTCGCCGTCGCCCTCGTCGCGTGCCGCACCGCCCCGCCGATCCCGCCCGCCGCCGGCGAGCGGCCGCAGGCGCCGCGGGACGATCGGCCGCCGCGGGTCGCGCTCGTCCTCGGCGGCGGGGCCGCGCGCGGGTTCGCGCACGTCGGCGTGCTGCGCGTCCTCGAGGACGAGGAGATCCCGATCGAGCTCGTCGTCGGCACGAGCGTCGGCAGCCTCGTCGGCGCGCTCTACGCCGACGGCCACGACGCGCGCGCGCTGGAGGCCCTCGCGCGCGACCTCGACCGCGACGACTTCTTCGACTTCGGGCTCGGCCCCGCGCTGTTCGGGCTCGGCCTCGCGAGCGGCACGCGCCTGGAGCGGTGGACGGCCGACCACCTCCGCGCGCGGAACATCGAGCAGCTCGCCATCCCGTACGCGGCGGTCGCGACCGATCTCGACGACGGGAGCGTGGTCGTGCTCCGGCGCGGCGACGTCGCCCGCGCCGTGCGCGCGTCGAGCGCCATCCCGGGGGTGTTCGAGCCGGTGCTGCTCGACGGCCGCCTGCTCGTGGACGGCGGCGTCGTCGCGAACCTGCCGGTGCAGGTCGCGCGCGCCCTGGGCGCCGACGTCGTCGTCGCGGTGGACGTCACGGAGGTGACCGGCAAGGCCGAGCCGTCGAGCTTCGTCGAGGTGGTGATGCGCGCGGTCACGATCCTCACGCACGAGGGGGTGGCGGAGGCCGCGCGCGCCGCGGACGTCGTCGTCGCGCCCGCGGTGGGCGACGTGGGCCTCCTCGACTTCGCCGCGAAGGACCGCGCCATCGCGGCGGGCGCGGCCGCCGCGCGGGCGAAGGTGCCCGCGATCCGCGAGGTCCTGGCCGCCTTCCGGAAGGCCCGCTAAGACGTCGGGAGGACCCCCATGCCCACCGTCCCCCTCCGCCGCCGCCCCGCGTTCCAGGCGCTCGCCGCCCATCACGCGCAGGTGAAGGACCTGCACCTCCGCGACCTCTTCGCCTCCGATCCGCGCCGCGGCGAGCGGCTGACGCTCGAGGCCGCGGGGCTCTTCCTCGACTACTCGAAGAACCGCGTCACGGACGAGACGCTCCGGCTGCTCGTCGCGCTCGCGGAGGAGTCCCGGGTCCGCGAGCGGATCGACGCGATGTTCCGGGGCGAGCGGATCAACGTCACCGAGGACCGCGCCGCGCTCCACGTGGCGCTGCGCGCCCCGCGCGGCGCGTCGATCCTCGTCGACGGGAAGAACGTCGTGCCGGAGGTCCACGCGGTCCTCGACCGGATGGCCGCGTTCTGCGGGGAGGTGCGCGGCGGCCGCTGGAAGGGGCACACGGGCAAGCGCATCCGGAACGTCGTCAACGTCGGGATCGGCGGCTCGGATCTCGGGCCGGTGATGGCGTACGAGGCGCTCCGCCCCTACGCCGATCGGGCGCTGACCTTCCGGTTCGTTTCGAACGTGGACGCGACCGACCTCGTCGAGGCGACGCGCGACCTCGACCCGGCGGAGACCCTCTTCGTCGTCTCCTCGAAGACCTTCACGACGCTCGAGACGATGACCAACGCCCGCAGCGCCCGGGAGTGGGCGCTCGCGGGGCTGGGCGGCGACCCGAGGGCGGTGGCGCGCCACTTCGTCGCCGTCTCGACGAACGCCGCGAAGGTGGCGGAGTTCGGCATCGACCCCGCCGGCATGTTCGGCTTCTGGGACTGGGTGGGCGGGCGCTACTCGATGGACTCCGCCATCGGCCTCTCCACGATGCTGGCGATCGGCCCCGACCGCTTCCGGGAGCTGCTCGCCGGGTTCCACGAGGTGGACGAGCACTTCCGGACCGCGCCGCTCGACCGGAACCTGCCGGTCCTGAAGGCGCTCCTCGCGGTCTGGTACAACGACTTCTTCGGCGCCGAGACCCACGCGGTGCTGCCGTACGACCAGTACCTGAAGCGCTTCCCCGCCTACCTCCAGCAGCTCACCATGGAGAGCCTCGGGAAGCGCGTGACGCTCGACGGCCGGCCGGTGGACCACGACACGGGCGCGGTCTACTGGGGGGAGCCGGGCACGAACGGGCAGCACTCGTTCTACCAGCTGCTCCACCAGGGCACCCGGCTCGTGCCGGTGGACTTCGTCGCGTTCGCGCAGAGCGAGAACCCGCTCGGCCGCCACCACGACCTCCTCGTCGCCAACGCGCTCGCCCAGGCCGAGGCGCTCGCCCTCGGGAGGACCGCCGAGGAGGTCCGCGCCGAGGGCACGCCGGAGGCGCTCGTCCCGCACCGCGTCTTCGAGGGGAACCGGCCCTCGAACACGCTCCTCCTCGACCGCCTCACCCCCGCCGCGCTGGGACGCCTCGTCGCGCTCTACGAGCACGACGTGTTCACGCAGGGCGCGATCTGGGACGTCGACTGCTTCGACCAGTGGGGCGTCGAGCTCGGCAAGGTCCTCGCGCAGCGCATCGCGGCCGAGCTGGAGAGCCCGGACGAGCCGGCCCTCGCGCACGACGGCTCGACGAACGCGCTGGTGCGGCGGTACCGGCGCCTGCGCAGGTCGCCGCCGGCATAGGCCCAAGGCCCAACGGTCCGCTCGCACCCCGCGGGCTAGAGTCGTGCCGGCCCGGCGCCTCGCACGCGCGCGCGACGGGCAGGGCGCGTCGTCGCCCCGGAGGCGGAGATGAGAAAGGCGGTCCACGCCCTCCTGCTCGCCGTCGCGGCGCCGGTCGCGACGGCGCGGGCCGAGGCGGCGGCGGAGGCGCGGCCGCAGTGGTCCGCCGCGCTCTACGTGGACGCGTACGCGCAGCCGGACGAAGACGTGTTCGTCATCCCGACGCTGTTCGCGGACCGCGGCCCGCTGCACCTCGAGGTCCGCTACAACTACGAGGCCGAGGACACCACGTCGCTCTGGGCCGGCTGGGCGTTCGAGCTCGGCGGCGAGGAGCGGTGGCTGAGGCTCACGCCGATGCTCGGCGGCGTCGCGGGGGACGTGAACGGCGTCGCCCCCGGCCTCGAGGTCGAGGCGCAGTGGGGGCGCGTCGCCTACTGGCTCGAGGCGGAGTACCTCCTCGACCTCGAGGACTCGGCCGGGAACTACCTCTACACGTGGTCCGAGCTGACGGTGTCGATCGTTCCGTGGCTGTGGGCGGGCGGCTCGCTCCAGCGGCTCCGCGTCGTCGAGACGCCGACGGAGGTGGACGTCGGCCCGATGGTGGGCGCCGGCAAGCCGGGCAGCTGGTCGCTCAGCTTCTACGCCTACGGCATCGCCACCTCGGCGCCCTCGTACCTCCTCACCGGCGCCCTCGAGTTCTAGGAGGAGCACCCGCCATGGCCCAGGACCTCTCCCTCGAGCCGCCGCGCCCGGCCGCGAGCTGGCTCAGGCCGTCCGTCAGCTGGCTGCTGGCGTTCATCCCCGTCGCGCTGGTCCTCGAGCACCGAGGCGCGCGGCCGCCGCTGGTGTTCTTCGCGGCGGCGCTCGCCATCGTGCCGATCGCCGCGTGGATCGTCCGCTCGACGGAGCAGCTCGCCCACTACACGGGCGAGGCGGTCGGCGGGCTCCTCAACGCCACCTTCGGCAACGCGCCCGAGCTGATCATCGGCGCGGTCGCGCTCCGGGCAGGCCTCCACGAGATGGTGATCGCGTCGCTCGTCGGCGCGATCCTCGCGAACCTCCTGCTCGCCCTCGGCGTCTCGTTCCTGCTGGGCGGGCTGCGGCACCGGGACCAGACGTACCGCGCCGACGCGACGCGCGTGTACGTCTCGATGATGCTGCTCGCCGTGACGAGCATGGCGGTGCCGTCCACCTTCCGGACGTTCTCGAAGGGCGAGGTCGTCGCCGAGCAGCACCTGAACCTCGCCGTGGCGATCGTCCTCGTCGCGCTCTACGTGCTGTACCTCGTCTTCATGCTGAAGACGCACCCGCACCTCTTCGCGAGCGAGGGCGGGGGCGAGGGGCACGGGGAGGGGGGCGAGCGCTGGAGCGTGGCGCGCGCGCTCGCGACGCTGATCGCCGCGTCGGTCCTCGCCGCCTGGATGAGCGAGGTGCTCGTCGGCGCCGCCGAGGGCACCGGCGAGGCGCTCGGGATGTCGCAGGCGTTCGTCGGCCTCGTGTTCCTCGCGATCGTGGGGGGCGCGGCGGAGAGCGGCTCGGCGATCGCGATGGGGCGGAAGAACCGGATGGACATGGCGGTCTCCATCGCGATCGGGAGCTGCATCCAGATCGCGCTCTTCGTCGCGCCGGCGCTCGTGTTCCTGAGCTACGTGATGGGGCCGGCGCCGCTCCAGCTCCTCTTCCCGCGCGTGCTCGTGGGCACGAGCCTCATCGCGGTGATCGTGGGCGCCGCCGTCGCGGGGGACGGGCGCTCGAACTGGTTCAAGGGCGTCCAGCTCGTCGCGGTCTACGCGCTGTTCGCGCTGCTCGCCTACTTCGTCCCCGCCTGAGCGGGCGCGGCGCCGCCCGTGTAGCTCATGAAGTCCGGTTCGTCGGTCTGGACGACGTCCGGCTGCGCCGCCCAGACCGCCGCGATGTCCTCGGGCGCGTCGATGGTCCACACGACGATCCGCTTCCCGACCCGGTGGATCCCGGCGACGACGCCGGCGTCGAGGGGCTCCACGCCGTACTTGAACGAGATCCCCGTGGCGCCCAGGTTCGCGGAGGCGGAGAGCGGCCCGTCGATGTCGTCGAGCGCGACGACGAAGCTGGGGACGGGCGTCGCGCTCGCCACGATCCGCTCCAGGAACTCCCGCTGCGAGCTCTCGACCATGACCTTCCCGTCGAGGCCGTTCGCCGCGACGAGGCGCGCCACCTCGTCCGCCATGGCGCGCGCCTCGTCCACCCCGAGCGCGCGGCAGTACTGGCCCTTGACGTCGAGCGAGTACAGGGTCTCCGGGTACACGAGCTTCACGGCGGCGAACACCTCGTCGAGCCGCGAGTAGTGCTCCGTCCCGCCGCACGTCGCGTGGGGCTCGATCTCGGAGTCGAGGAGGTCCTGGAAGCAGCCGACCACCGTGACGTCGTCGCAGGCGTGCACCTCGTTGTCGTGCCCGAGCCACAGCGTGCCGTCCTTGCTGATCTGGACGTCCACCTCGACGCCGTCCAGGACCGACGCGCCGTAGAGGACCGCGTCGAGGGTGTTGTCGCGGTACGGCCCGTCCGCGCCGCCGCCGCGGTGCATGAGCACCTTCGTCGGCCAGCCCGCGAGCGGGTCCGGCGGGAGGTACTCGATCTTCTCGCACGCGGAGAGCGCGAGCGCGAGCGCCGCCGCGGCGGCGAGGGCGCCGCTCACCGCCCGCCGAGCCGGTACTCGATCTCGAGGCATACGCTGCCGTTCCACCGCGTGGGGCTGCCGAAGTTGAACTCCTGCTTCCGGTCCGACTCGAGCGCGAACGTGAGGGCGACGCCCGCGTCGAGGGCGAGGCGGAGCCCGTCGCCGAAGTCGGCCACGAACCGCGGGCCGAGCACGAGCGAGAGGTTCTTCCAGTCGTAGTTCGGGTCGGACTGCGTCCAGTAGATCGCCTTCGCGGCCCACCCCGGCTGCCAGCCCCACGCCGGCGCGAGGACCGCGTGCGCGTAGGAGACCCCGAGCGTCCCGTCCTGCTCGCTGCGCCCGAGGCCCCATCCGCCGAACAGCCCGAGCGCCGCGCGCGGGCCGAGGTGGTACGAGGCGCCGGCGTGGGAGACCTCGTAGTAGCCCCAGCCCGCGTGCACCGAGAAGCGGCTCCAGGCGACGGCCGGCTCGGGTGGCGCGGTCGCGATCGTTCCGGACGGCGCCGCGGCCTCGGGCACGGGCGCCGGGGCGGCGGGATCCTCCGCCCGGCCGACGGCGGCGGGCGCGAGGAGCAGCGCGATCACCGTCCGGCGCGAGCGCACGTTCGCCCTCCGGGCCGCACCGCGCGTCACCGGCGGGCGGCGCGGACGCTCCTTCCGCAGACCTCGGCGATCGCCGCGACGAGCTGCTCGCCGTCCACCGGCTTCTGCAGGACCGGCGCGTCCTGGAGCGCGAGCGAGCGCAGCCCCTCGGTGCCGTGCGCGGTGACGAACACCGTGGGCACGTCGCGCCCCGCCGCGTGGAGCGCCTCGCGCAGCTCGACGCCGCCCATCTCCGGCATGCGGACGTCCGCGACGAGGCAGAGCGCGTCCTCGGGCAGGCTCGACAGCACCTCGGCGGCGGAGCCGAACGTCATCACCTCGTACCCGTACGACCGGAGCAACCGCGCGAGCGCGCGGCACACCGACGCGTCGTCGTCCACGACGAGGATGCGTCCGGTGGCGCGGGGCATGCTCGCGGTCTCCTCGGGCGCGCTCGCGCGCGGGTGCGGAGCCAGCATCGTCTACGGACCGACCGACGCGGGTCCGTTCGCGCGCCACTCTGACCCGATCTCGCGCGCGGAGCACTTGGACCTTCGGCCAATGACGGGCGATCCGCGTACCGGGAATACTGCCGGCCGCGTCCCCGGTGACCGAGCGGCATGGAGCCGCCCCTCGCGGGACGACCGGAGGATTCGCCCCATGCTCACGAGGATCGCCATGGCGCTCGCGCTGTGCCTCGCCGCCTCGAACGCCTCGGCGGCGCAGAAGGAGCTCAGCGCCTCGCGCAGCGAGACCATCACCGCGAAGGTGAAGAACATCGACCAGAAGACGCGCGAGGTGACGCTCGTCGGGGACGACGGCGTGGAGACCACGTTCAAGGCCGGGCCCGACGTGAAGAACCTCGACAAGGTGAAGGCGGGCGACGTCGTCTCGACGACGCTCGACCAGACGCTCACGCTCTGGATCCTCGCGGCCGACCAGGCGGCGCCGGAGCTCTCCGTGGGCACCGACGTCTACCGCGCCGCGCCCGGGCAGAAGCCGGGCGGCCTGATGACCGCGGACGTGGCGGGGGTCGCCACCGTCGAGACGATCGCGGCCGACAAGAAGTCCGTCACGCTCAAGGGGCCGAAGGGCAACCTCGTGAAGCTCGCCGTGCGGAACCCCGAGAACCTCGACGGCGTCACCGTCGGCACGCGCATCGGGTTCGCCTACAGCGAGACGCTTGCACTCTCCGTCACGCCGGGCAAGGCGCCCGCGAAGGCGCCCGCCGCGGCGCCGGCGAAGGCGGCCGAGAAGAAGAAGTGACGTCAACCCGCGAGCGCGCCGGCGGACGCGCCGGCGCGCTCCGGCCGGACATGCGGTCCGGGCCGCCGCCCTCCGCAGCGACCCGTACGTCCTCATGGGGGGATCGCGATCGAGTGCGGCCGTTTGCCGCGCCGTGAAGAAATCGCTTACGCCCTGAGTGACGTCCTCCGCAGCGACGTGAAATCGCACACCCCTCGGGTGCAGTTGTCCCCTGCCGCGCGTCTCGGTAAGGATGCCTCTCCAGCCGGGCAGGAAGGCGTCAAGGGGGTAGGATGCAGCAGGGGCGGCAGCTCGGGCGGGAGCGAGGGAGGGGCTCTCCCGACCTCCTGGCCGCACACGCGAGACGGCTCGTGCAGGCGCCGTTCGCGGAGTTGCAGGCGGCGGTCTCCGCGACGCTGGCGGCGGTGGGGCGCCGGGTCCGCGCGGACCGCGTGACGCTGTGGGATCCGCGCTGGGGCGAGCGGCGGCTCGCCCTCATCCACCAGTGGTCGCGCCCGGGCTGCGCGGCCCCCGTCACGTCGCTCGCGCCGGAGCAGATCCCCTGGCTCATGCAGGAGATGGGGGAGGGGCGCTCCGTCGGCTTCCGGTCGATCGCCGAGCTGCCCCGCGAGGCCGCGTGCGAGCGCAAGCTGTTCGCCCGGCACGGCCCGCGCTCCGCCTGGTTCGTCCCGCTCGTGGTCGGCGACGCGACGCTCGCGGTGCTGGTCGCGGGATCGGTGAGAGCCGACCGCGCCTGGGGCGGCGCGACGCGCGCGCTCCTGGAGGGCGCGGCCGTGGCGCTCGCCGCCGCGCTCGTGCGCTTGCGCGCGCACGAGGCCTCGCTCGAGACGGACGCGCACCTCTCCGGCGTGCTCGAGGCGGGGCAGGACGGGTTCCTGCTCGTCCACCGGTCGGGGCGCGTCCAGGTCGCCAACGGCCGCGCGACCGCGATCTTCCTCCGCACGCGTCAGGACCTCTGCGCGGCGCGGGTCCAGGACCTGCTCGCGCCCGTCCAGGACGTCCCGGCTCGGGGCCGGAGCACCATCGAGGCGCTGCTCATGAGCGACGCGCCGGTCCCGCTCGTCGCGAGACGCGGGGACGGCTCCGCCCTCCCGGTGGAGGTGACGGTGCGAGAGCTGCGGACGCCAGGCGAGCCGCTGCTCTGCTGCGCCGTGCGCGACGTGAGCGAGGACCGCCGGGCCCGCGAGGAGACCCTCCGGCTCCGGAACGAGATCGCGTTCATGGGTCGGACGGCGATGCTCGCGGAGATGGGCTCCGGGATCGCCCACGAGCTGAACCAGCCGCTCACCGCCATCCTGAGCAACGCCGAGACCGCGCAGCGGCTGCTCCCCGCAGGACCTGCGCGCGAGACGGACGAGCTGCGCGAGACGCTGCAGGACGTGGTGAACGACACGCGCCGCGCGGCGGACGTGCTCGGCCGGATGCGCGAGATGCTCCGGCGCCGGGACATCGAGCGCGTGCCGGTGGACATGGGCGCGCTCCTCGCGAGCGTCGCGCGCCGGTTCCGTGAAGAGGCGGTGGCGCGATCGATCCGGATCTCGGTCGAGGTCGCGCCGGCGCTCCCGGCCGTGGTCGGCGATCCCGTCCAGCTCGAGCAGGTCGCGACGAACCTCGTGCTGAACGCCGTCGAGGCGCTCGGCGAGCCCGGCGGCGACGCGCCGCGGACGCTCGCGATCCGGGCGCGGCCCACCGACCCCGAGGGGATCGACGTGTCGGTCCGCGACAGCGGCCCAGGCCTGGACGACGACGCCCTCGCCCACGCGTTCGAGGCCTTCTACACGACCAAGCCCCACGGCCTCGGCATGGGGCTGCGCATCAGCCGGTGGATCGTCGAGGCGCACGGCGGCCGGCTCCTCGCGCGCAACAACGACGACCGCGGCGCGACGTTCGAGTTCCATCTCCCCTCGGCGCCGTACGCCGGCGCCTCGCGCAGGAGGAAGCCCGCATGATCCCGGACACCCTGGTGCTGGTGGTGGACGACGACGCGTCCGTGCGGAGGAGCCTGTCGCGGGCGCTGCGCGCCGCGGGGTACGCGGTGGAGGTCTTCGACGGGGCGCGGGCGCTCCTCGCGCGGCTCCCGAGCGTCGCCGCCCCGTGCTGCGTCGTCTCCGACGTCCGCATGCCGGGCATGGACGGCCTCGCGCTGCAGACGGAGCTCTGCGCCGGCGGCGTGCCGGTCGCGACCGTGTTCCTGACCGGGTTCGCGGACGTCCCGACCTCCGTCCGCGCGATGAAGCAGGGGGCCGTGGACTTCCTCCAGAAGCCCGTCTCGAGCGCCGTGCTCCTCCCCGCGGTCGCCGCGGCGCTAGAGCGCGCGCGGAAGGACGCGGAGAGCCGCCACCGGATCGACGTCCTGCGCGAGCGGTACGAGACCCTCACGCCGCGAGAGCGCCAGGTGTTCGCCCTCGTCACCGCGGGCCTGCTCAACAAGCAGGTGGGGTTCGAGCTCGGGACCTCCGAGAAGACCGTGAAGGTCCAGCGCGCGCGGGTCATCGAGAAGATGGGGGCGCGCTCGCTCGCGGACCTGGTGCGGATGGCGGACCGGCTCGGGATCCGCGCGTCCCCCGAGATCGCGCCGGCGGAGTGGGATCCGGCGCTCGCGGAGGCCGCGGCCGCGAGCGCGCCCTGAGGCTGCGCGCGAGGAACCCCGGCCTGCGCCGTCGGCGCTAGAGCGACAGACCGGCCGAGACCTGCGGCGTCCAGATGTCGCAGTTCCGGTCGCAGCTCAGGGCGCGGTCGTAGGTGACGCCGATCGAGAACAGCCGTCCGAGCGAGATGCCGGCCCGTCCGCCGACGCCGTCCTGGTCGGGGTTCCCGTCGACGAACCAGTGCGTGTAATACGCGCCGATGTAAGGGCGCAGCACGGGGATGCTCGAGTACCAGGTCACGCCGGGCCGGACCGCCCAGATCGTCGGCGAGTTCCCGAACATGTACGACGCCTCGACGTTGGGCGTGATGCCGAGCTTCCACGGGTAGCCGGCGCCGAGGTTCGCGTTCCCGTACTGCTCGCCGTAGGCGAACGTGTAGCCGGCGCTGAACCAGGTGAAGAGCTTCCTGCGGCGGGGCTGGTCCTGCGCCGGCGCCGCGGCCGCGGCGGCTGGGGGCGGCGGCTGCGCGGGCGCGGCGGCGGGCTGAGGAGGCGGAGCCGGCGGTGGCGCGGCCTGCGTCGCGGGAGAGGGCGCCGCGTACGCTGCGGCGGCGGGCGCGGCGGCCGGGGCCGCCGCGGGAGCGAGCGCGGGGGCCGCGGTCGCGGGAGCGGCCGCGGCGGCGGGGGCGGCGGCGGCAGCCGGAGCGGTCGCGGCAGCGGGAGCGGTCGCGGCAGCCGGCGCGGTCGCGGGAGCGGTCGCGGCTGCAGGAGCGGCGGCGGGCGCCGCGGTCGCCGGAGCGACCTCCGGGACGAGCTGAGGGGCGACGACGGGCGTCTGCGCCGCGGTGGACGCCGAGACCGCGAGGAGCGCGGCCGCGAGCGCGAGCATGCGGGTCATGATCTCTCTCCTTCGGGCGAGCTCGGGCGCACGCCCGGCCGGGGACGGGCGGATCCTTCCGCTCCCGCCGGCTCCCCGCCATCGGACCTTCGTCCCACGCGCGCCCGGTGCGAGCGTCAGAACGCCTCGCCCGCTCCCAGGTAGAAGCAGATCGAGTCCTCGCCGGCGGCGACGTCCACGCGGAGCGACGTGCGGGACTGCTTGAGGAGCATGACCCGCAGCCCGACGCCCGCCGCCGGCCGGACCGTGTCGAAGAGCGCCTCGCCCTCGACCGCGAACCCGTAGGCGGGGAGGCTCACGGCAGGCCGCGAGAAGGTCTGGGCGTTCGCGAACACGGTCCCGCCGATCAGGCCGCCGCCGGTGAGCCGGAACCGCCACTCCGCCTCGGCGTAGGCCATCGCCGTCCCGCGGAAGCGCCCCTGGACGTAGCCGCGGCCGGTGCTCGCGCGGGCGTGCCAGCCGCTGGAGGGCAGCGCGAGGTAGGGGAGCTGACCGCTCGTGACCCCCGTCCCGATCGCCCAGAGCGCGAGGAGGTTCCGGGGGTCCTGGTGCGAGAGCCCGACGTAGTACCGCGCCTCGGCCGAGACCTCCGTCGCCGAGCGCGAGCTCCCGAGCCAGGTCGGATACCCGGTGAAGCGCAGGACGGCGTAGTGGCCGCGGTACGGCGCGATCGTCGAGTCGCGCGAGTCGGAGATCGCCTCCAGGCTCAGGCCCGACGCGGTGTACGCGCCGGGGTCGAACCCCTCGATCGCGCTGTACGCGAAGTGGCTCGTCACGACCGGCGTCGGGGCGGCGAGGTCGAGCCGCGCGTCCACGATGTCGTAGTGGCGGTCGAGCCGGTAGCCCGCGCCGAGGTAGATGCTCCCCCTCACGTGCCGGAGCGCGCTCTGGTGGAGCCGGAGCAGGTTGAAGTCCATCGGCTGCGCGCCGGGGACGGCCTCGAGCTCGCCCCAGCCGCCGAGGCTCACCCCGGACGCGAGCGGCGTGGTCCCGGTGCCGAGCCCGAACGTGTTCTGGTTGTAGACGAGGAAGCGCCAGTCGGAGAGGAGCTCCCAGGCGTTCCCGGACGTCATCGCGGTGGCGGCGACCTGCAGCGTGAGCTGCTTCCTCGTCGTGACGAGGAGCGAGCCCGTCGCGCTCGAGATGGTCGTGTCGGCCGGATCGCCGAGGAGCACGCCCACCGTGCCGGCGAGCCCGGCCTGGAGCCCCGACGCGGGCGAGTAGCCGATCACCGGGATCGCCGCGACGAGCGGCGCGAACGGGCGCGGGGCCCCGGCGGGCGCGGCCTTCCTGAGGCCGAGCACGGAGTAGAGGTCGCGCCGGTCGAAGTACTCGACGCAGCGACCGGCCACGCAGACGTGGCCCCGGCCGAGGTGGGCGGCGCACGCCCGGCTCGACTGGCACGGCTCGCCGGCCGCCGGGCGCGTCGGCGGCTCGGGCGCGGGCTCCTCGCCGAAGGGCGGCACCGGCGACGGGAGGGGGACCTGCGGGACGATCCGCGCGTCCACCCCGGGCGCGGGGCGCTCGTCCCGCGCGCGCGCCGCGGGGGCGGCGGATGCCGCGATCGCGGCCGCTGCGACGAGGAGGTGCGCGCGCATCGCCTGCCGATCGCCGGCCGTGCGCCGGGTCACCGCTTCCCGGGCGGCGGGGCCGGCGCCGCCGCGGGCGCCGGCACGGGCGCCGCCGCGGGCGCCGGCACGGGCGCCGCCGCTGGCGTCGGCGCGGGCGCCGCCGGCGCGTCCCACCTCGCTTTGTGCTTCGCGCGCGTGCGGGCCGCCGCCGCCGGGTCGAGGTTCCTCGAGATGAGCTTGCCGACCGCGAACCCGACCTGCGCGTACTCGTCCGCGCAGCCCTCGGCGCGGTCCTTCGGCAGGTAGCCCCGCTCCACCAGGCCGCCGAACGCGCCGGGGTCGCTGCCGTACGCCATGCAGAGGACGTTGTAGAACCGCTGGACGTCGAGGCCGTGGACGTCGGCGAAGTCGCTCTCGTCGAGCTTCCGGCCCGCGGCGTCGCGCTTGTACATCCAGGCCGCGCCGCCGAGGGCCCGGCGGGCGACGCCCTTTCCAGCCCTGAGCAGCGTGTACGCGGCGACCTGGTCGGCCGCGTCCTCCTCCCGGCCCAGGATCGGTACCCGGAGCAGGTCGAAGAGGGCGTGGCCGGACTCGTGGAGCAGGATGAACGCGATGGGGCCCTCGACCGCGTCCTCCCGCGGGACGCCGTGCTGCGCGGCGCCCTCCGCGCCGCGCTCGATGTCGGCGACGAACTCGTAGCAGAAGGTGATGGACCGATCCGCGCCGTCGTACCAGGCGTTGACCTCGCCGTCGCACCCCGCGAAGCGGAGGGTGAGCGGCCGCGGCAGGCGGACCGCTCCGAGCACCTCGGCGAACGGCTCGAGGACCTTCCGGTCGCGGAGCCGCTCGTACGCGGCGCGGTGCGCGGGGTCCGTCGGCTCGACGTACTCGACGCGGACGAGCCCGGTGGCCGGGGCCCTGCCCGGCCTCGACGGCGGGCCGCCGGGCCCGGGGGCCGCCGCGAGCGACGCGGCGAGCAGCGACGCGAGCGCGCCCGTCACGGGTTCACCGCGCGCTTGCAGCGGCTCGAGAGCCGGTCCGACTGTCCGCGCAGGCAGAGGAACACCCTGCCGCGCCCGGGCTGGACCCCGGGGCAGAGTGCGGCCGCGTCGTTCTCGCAGGCGGCCGCGAACTCCTGGAGCTTCTCGACCGCGGTGACGACCGCGTCCTCGCAGTTCGTGGACAGCTCGCGCCGGCCGACGTGGTTCGCGAGGCACTGGAGGAGCCGGCCCTCCCCGCGCGGCGTCGAGGGGCAGAAGCGGTAGACGTCGGCGCCGCAGTCGGCGCCGAGCTCGGAGGCGCGCCGCTGGACCTCCTGGACGTTTCGGACGCACCGGGACGAGAGCTGCGCCTGGTTGCGCACGAGGCACGCCCAGAGCTGGCCGTCGGTCGCCGGGATGCCGGGGCAGAGCCGGGCGGCGTCGTCCACGCACGGCGCGTCCGCGCGCGCCCCGCCGGCGGCGGCGAGGGCGAGGAGGAGCGCCGCGCCGGCGCGCGGGGTCCATCGGCGGTTCGTGCTCACCGGTCACCTCCCAGGAGCCGCAGGGTCCCAGACGGAACCCGCGGCGGCAATCGGACGAACGGCCCACGCCGCTCGCACGGGGGGGGCGAGCGGCCCCATTCCGGGACCGCGCGATTTCTTCCACTTCCGGTCGAGCCGCGGCCCTGGTAAGCCCTGGGGATCCGAAGACTCCAACGCACGGAGGAATCCCATGAGAAGGACGATGACGTTCGTCGCCGCGCTGCTCCTCGCCGCGGGGTGCGTCACCTCGGGCAAGTACGAGAAGAAGTCGAAGGAGGCGGCGGACGCGGCGAGCCGCGCCGACGCGGCGGCGGCGCAGGCGGCCGCGTGCGAGCAGAAGGCGGACGCGCTGCAGAAGGAGCTCGCGGCGGCCTCCACGGCGCGCGACGAGCTGCAGGTGAAGGCGGCGAAGCTCGCCGAGGCGAAGGGGGCGGCGGAGGCGAAGAGCGCCCAGTACGAGCAGCTCGCGGGGCAGCTCCAGAAGCAGATCCAGGCCGGGCAGATCGAGGTCTCCGAGCTGCGCGGCAGGATGACGGTGAAGCTGAAGGACAAGGTCCTCTTCCCGTCCGGCTCGGCGAAGCTCTCGAAGGAGGGCGGCGCGGCGCTCGACGTCGTCGCCGGGGTGTTCAAGGAGATGCAGGGGAAGAACGTGATCGTCGCCGGGTACACCGACGACGTCCCGGTCGCGGCCGGGCAGTACAAGGACAACTGGGAGCTGTCCTCGGCCCGGGCGATCGCGGTCGTCCGCTACCTCGCGGCGAAGGGCGTCCCGCCCGCGATGCTGGGCGCCGCCGGGTTCTCGCAGTTCCGGCCGATCGTGCCGAACGACACGCCGGGGAACCGGAGCCAGAACCGGCGCATCGAGATCGCGCTCACCGCGGCGGAGGAGCCGCCGGTCGTCGAGAAGCCGAAGTGAGGCGGGCGTGCCGCCCCGGCACGCCGCGCGTCGAGGCAAGGTCGTCGAAGCGCTCGGGAGCGGCGCCCCACGCGGGATCGGGGCGCCGCTCCGCGCGTCGAGGCTTCCGGGGTGAGCCTCCCCGGGCGCTCTAGGTCCATCGTCCAATTTTCGCGTCGCCCCCGACGCGCGATGTAGGAGCGCGGAGACGATCTCGACCCGGGCTCCTGGAGGACCGAATGAGAATCCACCGCTACCTCTGCGCGCTCGCCGCGGCGCTCCTCGCCTCGTGCGCGGACTACAGCGTGCCGGACAACGTGCTCTACGGCGAGGCCGTGTACACGCAGCCGGATCCGGCCTTCACGGGCTTCAAGGCGCTCGACTTCTACTGGCTCGACACGGCGGTGAAGGTCTACGAGGACGACCCGGACAACCCCACGCTCGACGACCTGACCGACTACCCCGGCATCGTGAGCGCCATCGACGCGAACATGGAGGCGCTCGGGTACACCAAGCTGGGCGCCGGCCCGCCGATCGACCCCGCGTTCCCCTCGGACGGCACGGCCGCGACCGCGGTGCTCCGGGTCGCCGTCTCGAAGGGGACGGGGGAGTACTGGTACGGCGGGTACTGGTGCGATCCGTACTACTACTACTGGTGCTACTACGACTGGTACTACGCGGGCAGCTACAAGTTCGGGACCGTGATGATGTCCCTCAACGACTTCTCCGTGACCGCCGGCCCGGGCACCACGCTCCCGATCCGCTGGATCGCGGCGATGTACGGCGTCGCGACCACCGTCGGGTACGACGTCCAGCGCATCGCGGGCGCGATCGACGTGGCCTTCGGGCAGTCGCAGTACCTCGACACCCACTGACGGACCGTGAAAGGGGACGCCATGAAGAAGACGATCGCCAGGGCCGCCGTGGTCGGCGCGCTCCTCGCGGCCTCCGCCGCGGACGCGCAGTGGTACGAGACGTACAAGCCTCGCGAGAGCCTGTACATGTTCAACTACGAGGTCTCGAGCGCCGTCGGCAGCTTCTCCGACGACTTCATCAGCGAGACGAGCTGGCGCGGGTTCGGGTTCGAGGGCCGGTCGATGATCCGCGACAACGTGTCGGTCGGCCTCGGGTTCGACTTCAACCGGTACTCGCAGGAGTTCGCGCGGATCACCCAGCCGACCGGGAACGGCGGCACGATCAGCGGCCCGGTGTACCGGTACGCGGACCAGTTCGCGTTCAAGGGGCTCGGCCACCTCTACCTGCGCCCGGGCCAGCTGCGGCCGTATCTCGGGCTCGGGATCGGCGGCGTCTGGTCGTACTCCTACTCCCAGACGGCCGACCTCGCGGTCGCGGACGACGGCTTCGACTTCATCGTGACGCCGGAGGCGGGCATCCTGCTCACCGCCGCTCGCGGGGCCTCGAGCGCCGGCCTCAACCTCGCGGTCCGGTACACCTACACCACCGCGACCTTCCAGAAGGTGAGCGACGCGCAGTCATTCGCCGTGATCCTCGGCCTGTTCGTCGGCTACTGAACGAGGGCGCGGCCGGTCAGCGCGCCACGAGCAGCAGCCAGGGCGTCCCGACCGCGAGGAAGACGGCGAGGCAGAAGGCGGTCGTGAGCGCGCCGAGCCGGTAGAGCTCGCGCTGCGTGAGGTAGCCGCTCCCGACGAAGATGACGTTCTGCGTCCCGCCCTGCGGCGTGATGGTCGAGAACCAGCTCGAGGCGAAGAGGAGCGTGTACGCCATGAGCGGCGCCGGCACGCCCGAGCGGACGCCGACGTCGGCGAAGACCCCGAACAGCGCGAGCACCTGCGCGGACTGGCTGACGAACAGGTAGTGCATGACGACGTAGAGCGCCGCGAGCGCCACGAACGCCGCCGGCCAGGCGAGCCCGGCGAGCCGGTGGGCGAGCCGCTCGCCGACGTAGCCCATGAAGCCGAGCTCGTTCAGCTGCGCGCTCATCGCGAACAGGATCGCGAGCCAGAGGAAGGTCGCGAGGGTGCCGCCCTCGGACGCGAGATCGTCGAGCGTCAGGACCCTCGTGGCGAGGAGACCGCCCAGGCCGAGGAACGCCACCGCGGTGCCGTCGAGCTTCACCCTCGGTCCGATCACCCAGCCCGCGACCATGAGCACGAAGGCGACCGCCACGATCCACTCGTCGCGGGAGAGCGGCCCCATCGCCGCGAGCTCGCGCCGCGCGTTCGCCGGCGCGTCCGGCGTCGCCCTCGCCTCCGGAGGGTGGATCCAGTGGAGGAAGAGCGGCAGCGACGCGATCGCGGCGAGCGCCGGGACGCAGGAGGCGACGAGCCACGAGCCGAAGTCGATGCGGAGCCCGAGCTGCCCGGCGATGCTCGCGCCGATGGGGTTCGCGGAGGTGGCGGTCATCCAGAGGGCCGAGGAGACCGCGAGGCTCGCCATCCCCGAGAACATGAGGAACCCGCCGGTCCGCCGCCGCGCGGGATCGGACGGCGAGGAGCCGGCGCTCTCGGCGAGCGAGAGGACCACGGGGTAGAGCACGCCGGAGCGGGCGGTGTTGCTCGGGAACGCGGGCGCGATGAGCGCGTCGGTGACGAAGACGCTGTAGGCGAGCCCGAGGGTGGAGCGCCCGAGGAGCGCGACCGCGCGGAGCGCGATCCGCCGGCCGAGGCCGCACTTCACGACGCTCTTCGCCACGAGGAAGGCGGTGACGACGAGGAGCACGCTCCCGTTGCTGAACCCCGAGAACGCCTTCGCGGGCGGGAGCGTGCCCGAGAGCACGGTGGCGGCCGCGGCGAGGAGCGCGGAGGTGAGGAGGGGGAAGGCGCCGAGGATCACGGAGGAGATGGCGGCCGCGAAGATCGCGAAGAGGTGCCACGCCGCGGCGGTGAGGCCCTCGGGGACGGGCGCGGCCCAGATCCCGAGCCCGAGCGCGAAGGGGACGGCGCGGAGCAGCAGCGCCCGGCGGCGTTCGCGCGGGGCGGGCGCCGCGGACGGCGCGGCGGCGGGCCGCACGGCGGGGGCGCTCATCGCGCGCCTCCGTCCGGCGGGACGATCCGCGCCCGCCCGCGGAGGCCGACCGCCCGTCCCTGGATCCGGCCCTCCGTCTCGACGACGTACCGCCAGTCGAACGCGTACTCGCCCGTGATCCCGCTCCAGCGGCCGGTGCCGCCGGTGATGGCGCCCTGGATGCGCCGGCCCGTCGAGACCGGCGCGCCGCGGAGCTCGCTGAAGATCCGGTCGCCCCGCTCGTCGGTCCAGACCGCGCGGCCCACGGTCGTCGCCGCGCCGTCGGAGAACGTGAGCGCGCGCGCCTGGAAGCCGGCGCCGAGACCCCGCTCTCCGACGAGGAGGATCGACCCGGAGAGATCGAGGATCGTCGCCTGCCGGTCGGGGCCCGCCTCGACGGTGTGCCGATCCCCGGCCGCGGTCCAGGTCCCCTCGAACGAGCGCCATTCTCCGGGCTGCGGCGCCGCGCCTCCCTCGCTCGCGGGGCGCGCGCAGGCAGCGAGGAGCGCGATGGCCAGCGACGCCGCGGCGACCGCGCGGCGCCGGGACCGGCGAGGGTGACGCGAGCGCACCATGCCGGCACGGATAGCACGCCGCGGAGCCCGGCGGGAGGTGCGCCGTGCGACCGCAGCCTGCCTCCACCGGGTGTGCGAGTTCGGGTAGGCCCTTCGTCGGATGGGGGCGCGTCCCCCTCGTGGTCCATGCTTCGTCCTCGGAGGAGGACGGCATGCTCTGGATCGAGCTCGCGGTGGTGCTCGCGATGATCTTCGTCGGCGCGCGCGTCGGCGGCGCCGGGCTCGGCATGATGGGCGGGCTCGGCGTGGCGCTGCTCGCGTTCGTGTTCGGCGAGCGCCCCACGGAGCCGCCCATCGACGTGATGCTCATGATCGCGGCGGTCTGCACCGCGGCGGCGTGCCTCCAGGCCTCCGGCGGGATGGACTACCTCGTGAAGCTCGCCGAGAAGGCGCTCCGCAAGTACCCGCCCGCCGTCACCTTCGTCGCGCCGCTCGTCGCGTACCTGTTCACCCTGTTCGCGGGCACGGGTCACGTCGCCTACGCCATCCTGCCGGTCATCGCCGAGGTGTCGCGCGACGCGGGCGTCCGGCCGGAGCGGCCGCTCTCCATCTCGGTCATCGCCTCGCAGCAGGCGATCACGGCGAGCCCCATCTCCGCGGCGACCGTGGCGCTCCTCGGGCTGCTCGCGCCGGCGAACGTCACGCTCGTGCAGATCCTCATGGTCTGCATCCCCTCGACGCTGCTCGGCGTGCTCGCCGGCGCGATCGTGGTGTTCAGGCGCGGCGTGGAGCTCGCGGACGACCCCGTCTACAAGCAGCGGCTCGCGTCGGGCGAGCTCGCGGCCCCGGAGCCGAAGGCGGCCGCCGCCGCCGACGGCGGCGTGCCCGTGACGCCCCCCACCGCCCGGATCGCCGTGCTGCTGTTCCTCGTCGCGGCGATCGCGATCGTGTTCCTCGGATCGATCCCCGAGCTGCGGCCGGCCTGGACGGTGGGCGACAAGGTCGTCCGGATGGGGATGGCCCACGCCATCGAGATGGTGATGCTCACCGCCTCGGCGCTGATGGTGCTCTTCTGCAAGGCCCACGTCGAGGAGGTGGCGAAGGGCACGGTCTTCCGCGCCGGCATGCAGGCGGTGATCGCGATCTTCGGCATCGCCTGGCTCGGCGACACGTTCTTCCAGAACCACCTCGCCGAGATCCAGCCGCCGCTCGAGAACGTCGTCCGGGCGGCGCCGTGGCTGTTCGCGGTGGCGATGTTCGTCCTCTCGATCCTGCTCTACAGCCAGGCCGCGACCGTCCGCGCCCTCGGGCCGCTCGGCGTCGCCCTGGGGCTCGAGCCCGCCGGGCTCGTCGGCGCGTTCCCCGCGGTGAACGGCTACTTCTTCATCCCGAACTACCCGACGGTGGTCGCGGCCATCAACTTCGACCGGACCGGGACGACCGGCATCGGGAAGTACGTCCTGAACCACAGCTTCCAGCTCCCCGGCCTGGTCGCGACGATCGTGGCGGTCGTCGTCGGCCTCGTGCTCGGGAGGATCCTGATGTAGCGGCGGGCTCGTCCCGCCGGAAGGAGCGGTCATGGCGAACGCACGGATGGAGCACGACTTCCTGGGCGACCGCGAGGTGCCCGCCGACGCGTACTACGGGGTCCAGACGCTCCGCGGCGCGGAGAACTTCCCGATCACCGGGCTGCCGCTTCACCCGGCGCTCATCCGCGCCATGGGCATCGTGAAGAAGGCGGCCGCCCTCGCGAACCGGGACACCGGCCAGCTCGACCCCGAGATCGCGAACGCGATCGCCCAGGCGGCGGACGACGTCATCGCCGGCAAGCTGGACCGGTGGTTCATCGTCGATCCGATCCAGGGCGGCGCCGGCACCTCGATCAACATGAACACGAACGAGGTGATCGCGAACCGCGCGCTCGAGCTGCTCGGCCAGCCGAAGGGCCAGTACGAGGTGATCAGCCCGAACTCGCACGTCAACATGGCCCAGTCGACGAACGACGCGTTCCCGACGGGCATCCACCTCGCGACGCTCGACCTCGGCAAGCTCCTCGTCGCCGAGCTGCGCCTCCTCCACGAGGCGTTCGGCAAGAAGGAGAAGGAGTTCGAGGGGCTCATCAAGATGGGCCGCACCCACGTCCAGGACGCGGTGCCCATCCGGCTCGGCCAGGAGTTCGGCGCCTACCGGCGCGTGATCGGCCGCGACATCGAGCGGATCCGCGGGACGGGCAAGACGCTCGTCGAGGTCAACATGGGCGCGACCGCGGTCGGCACCGGCCTCAACGCCGACCCGAGGTACATCGAGGCGGTCGTGAGGTACCTCGGCGAGTTCAGCGGCTGGCCGATCGTGAGCGCGCCGGACCTCGTCGACGGGACCCAGAACACCGACGCGTACACGGAGGTCTCGGCGGCGCTCAAGGTCTGCATGATGAACCTCTCCAAGATCGCGAACGACCTGCGCCTCATGGCGTCCGGGCCGCGCTGCGGGCTCGGCGAGATCAACCTCCCGGCGCGCCAGCCCGGATCGTCCATCATGCCCGGCAAGGTGAACCCGGTCATGGCGGAGGTGATCAACCAGGTCGCGTTCCAGGTGATCGGGAACGACACCACCGTCTGCCTCGCCTCCGAGGCCGGCCAGTTCGAGCTGAACGTGATGGAGCCGGTGCTCGCGTTCAACCTGCTCCAGTCGATCAGCATCATGACCAACGCCTTCCGCGTGTTCCGGACGTTCTGCGTCGAGGGGATCACCGCGAACGCCGAGCGCATGAAGGCCTACGTGGACAACAGCGTCGGCGTCATCACCGCGATCAACCCGCACGTCGGCTACGAGACGGCCGCGAAGATCGCGCGCGAGGCGAACGTCTCCGGGAAGCCGGTCCGCGAGCTCATCCTGCGCGACGGGGTGCTCACGAAGGAGCAGCTCGACGCGATCCTCGACCCGTTCGAGATGACGAAGCCCGGCATCGCCGGCGCGCAGGCGATGAAGCACGAGCAGGTCTGGTTCAAGGACGGGGACCAGGACAAGAGGTGACGCGATCGGCGGAGCCCGCCGCGCGTCGCGCGGCAGGGGGAGGGGACAGCATGAGAACGAGGACCGCGCTCGCCGCGCTCACCGCCGCCGCGCTCTGGCCGGCCGCGAGCCCGGCGCAGACGCCGCCGAAGGCGAGCGTCGAGATCTACGGCCACGCGCAGCTCGACTACATCGCGGACCTGAACCGGGTGGACCCGAGCTGGCAGGCGACCCTGCGGCCGAGCAAGATCCAGACCGTCGACGGACAGTACGGCAGCGACGGGCAGTCCATCTTCAGCGTGCGCCAGAGCCGGATCGGGGCGAGGGCCACGCTGCCGGCGGCGGGCGAGATCGTCCGCGCGCGCGTGGAGTTCGACTTCTTCGGCGTCGGCGCGGACGCGGGCCAGACGACGATCCGGCTCCGGCACGCCTACGGCGAGTGGCGGTGGCTCCTCGCGGGGCAGACGTGGACCACCTTCATGGACGAGGACGTGATCCCGAACGTGGTGGACTACTGGGCGCCCAACGGGCGGATCGCCACGCGCAGGGAGCAGATCCGCGTGACGCCCATCCGCGGCGACGTGACCGTCGCCGTCGCGCTCGAGCGGTCGGGCCAGGAGGTCGACCTCGGGGAGGCGCGGGAGTGGGATCCCTCGCTCGCCGGGAACGTCCAGACGGATCCGAAGCTGCCCGACCTCGCCGCCCGCGTCCGCCTCGCGCGCGGCTTCGGCCACGTCCAGATCGCGGGGCTCCTGCGGCGGCTCGCGTTCGAGACGAAGAACGCGCCGGGGAACGAGCCGAGCGGCGAGACGGTGGGATGGGGCCTCGCCGCGACCTCGCGGATCGACCTCCCGTGGAAGGGCCGCCTGCTCCTCTCGCTCTCGGGCGGCGAGGGCATCGCCGCGGTGATGAACGACGGCGGCGTCGACCTCGCCGCCGAGGGCGCGCAGGGGAGCGCCGACGGTGCCGCGGTCCCGCTCTACGGCGCCATGGCGTACTACGAGCACACGTGGCGCGACGGGCTCACCACCGCGCTCGGCTACAGCGCCGTGCAGCAGGACAACACGAACCTCCAGCTCGGCAGCGCCTTCAAGCGCGGGCATTACGCGTCCGCCAACCTGCTCGTGTCTCCCGTGAAGAACCTCCTCGTGGGCGCCGAGGCGCTCTGGGGTCGCCGCGAGAACAAGGACGGGACGAGCGGCGACGACTTCCGCGTCCAGCTCACCGCGAGGTACGGCTTCTCCAGCCTGGCCGCGCAGTGAAGGAGCGAGGCGCCCCCTGAGCGAGCGGGGCGCCTCCCCCGAACGGGGTCGGGCCAAGGTCGCCTACCGCCGCGGGGCGCTCCTGCGGCACAGGAGTGCCATGAAGACCATCGCGATCCTCGCCCTCGCGGCCGTCGCGAGCGGCGCCGCGGCGCAGTCCGCGCCGCCGGCGCAGCAGCAGCCCGGGCCGCAGCAAGCCGCCGCCCGCTGGCCCCGCGCGATCCAGATCGAGCAGGGCACCCTGACCGTCTACCAGCCGCAGCTCGAGAAGCTCGAGGGCGTCACGCTCTCGGGCCGCTCCGCCGTGTCCTGGCAGGCGGCGGGCGGCGGCCAGCCCGTCTTCGGCGTCTTCTGGTTCGACGCGCGCGTCCTCGTGGACAAGGACGCGCGCACGGTCCACGTCGAGGAGCTCGCCGTCACGAAGGTGCGCTTCCCGAACGTCACGCCGGAGAAGGAGAAGTCCGTCGCGAAGCTCGTCGAGACCGAGGTCCCGCGGTGGGACATCACCGGGAGCCTCGACGAGATCCAGGGGGCGATCGCGGTGACGCAGAAGGAGCTCAGGAGCGAGAAGGGGCTCTCCGCCGCGCCGCCGAAGATCGTGATCTCGAACGACCCGGCGGTGCTCCTCCTCTACGACGGCGAGCCCGCGCTCCGGCCGCTCGGAGAGACCGGCCTCGTGCGCGCCGTGAACACGCCGCTCTTCGTGGTGGGCGATCCCTCGGCGAAGAAGCTGTACCTGGCCGGCGGGAGCTGGTGGTACGAGGCGCCCGATCCGAAGGGCCCGTGGACGCCGGACGCGACGCCCACGCCGGCGGTGAAGGCGATCTACGACAAGAACCCGCCGCCGCCGCCGCCCGCGCCGGCGCCCGCCGCGGAGGGCGAGGCGGCCCCGCCGAAGGCGGCCGCGCCGCCCGAGGCGCCGCCCCGGATCGTCGTCGCGACCGTCCCCACCGAGCTCGTCGTCTTCGACGGGAAGCCGAGCTACGCGCCCGTGGGCAAGGACGGCAACCTCCTCCACGCGGACAACACCGACGGCAAGGTGCTCGTGCACGTCCCGACGAGCGAGACGTTCCTGCTCCTCTCCGGGCGCTGGTACAGGGCGACCTCGCTCGCGGGCCCGTGGACCCACGTGCGCCCCGACAAGCTCCCCGCCGCGTTCCGCGCGATCCCCCCGGACTCGCCCGTCGCCGCCGTCCGACCCTTCGTCAGCGGGACGGACGAGGCGGCCGACGCGCTCGCGGACGCGCAGATCCCGCAGACCACCGCGGTGAAGCGCGACCAGACCATCGAGGTCACGTACGACGGCGAGCCCAGGTTCAAGGCGATCGAGGGCACGAGCCTCGCGTACGCGGTCAACACGCCGTTCTCGGTGATCCGGGACTCGGGGCAGTACTGGGCGTGCCACCAGGCGGTCTGGTACGCGGCGCCGACGCCGCAGGGGCCGTGGAAGGTGAGCGACAAGCGGCCGCCGTCGATCGACCAGGTGCCGCCGACCGCGCCCGTGTACAACACGAAGTACGTCTACGTGTACCAGTCCACGCCCGAGGTCGTGTACGTGGGCTACCTGCCGGGCTACGTGGGCGCGTACCCGTACTACGGAACCGTCGTCTACGGCACCGGGTTCTACTACCCGCCGTACATCGGCCCGACGGTCTGCTACCCGTACCACGCGACGTGGGGCGTCCACGTCAGCTACAGCCCGTGGGGCGGGTGGGGCGTCGGCGTCAGCTACGGCACGCCGTTCTTCTCGGTCGGCTTCCACTTCGGCGGCTACGGCGGGTACTACGGACCGCCCGGCTACCACCACCATCCTCCGCCGTACTACGGGTACCGGCCCCCGCCGCCCGGCTACCGGCCGCCGCACGGCGGGTATCCAGGCTCTCCCGGCTACGGCGGCGGCCGGCCGGGTGGCGCCGGGGGCGTGGGAGGCGTCGGGGGTGTGGGAGGCGTCGGAGGCGTGGGCGGTGTCGGAGGCGTGGGCGGGCCGGGCGGCCCCGGTGGGCCGGGCGGGATCGGCGGCCCGGGTGGCCCCGGCCGTCCGGGCGGGCCGCCGCAGGCAGGCCAGCTGCCCGCCGGCGGCCAGCGCCCCGGCGGCGGCCCGAGCGCGGGGACGCTGCCGGCGAACAACCTCTACAGCCGCCCGGAGAACTCGGCGCGCAACGCGCAGCCGAGCGTCTCGAACCGGCAGCAGCCGAACCTCTCCGCGCAGCCGAACAACGTCTACGGCGACAGGAGCGGAAACGTCTACCGGCAGAACCAGGGCGGGGGATGGGACAGGAACACCGGCGGCGGATGGCAGAGCGCGGGCGCGCAGCCGCGGCAGCAGCCCGCGGGCGGCGCGGCCGGAGCGGGCGGCGCGCGCGCGTCGCCGCAGCCCGCGTCGTACGGCGGGGCGCCCGCGGGCCTGAGCCGGGACGCCGCGGCGCGCGGCTACGGCGGCGGCGGCGGACGCGGCGGGTTCGGTGGCGGGCGCGGGGGCGGCGGGGGGCGCAGGCGGTAGGGGCGCGCCGGAACGGAACGTTGACTCGCAGGAGCCAGCCGGCGGTCCAGACCGGACGGCCGGCGCGCGGAGGGAGACTCGTGACATCGAAGACGATCGTGATCGCGGCACTTCTCGCGGCGCCGCTCGCGGCCGGCGCGCAGCAGCCCCCCGGTGACGCGACGGCTGCGCCCCGGCCAGACCTCAGCGCGCCCGCGCCGTCCGCCGCGTCGTCGGCCGCGCCCGCCGCCCCGCCGATCGTGACCGCCGAGGCGGCCGCGCCGGCGCCCGCGGAGCGGAAGCACGGCATCTTCCCGCTCTGGGGCGACAAGGTCCGCGCGAAGGGGTTCGAGCTCCCCGAGCCCTACGGCGTGATGGTGAACTACTACTTCCAGCGGTCGGACATCGAGGTGACGAACCTGAAGCTCGGGTTCAACGGCGGTCCGATGCGGGACTTCTCGGGGCTCATCAAGGTTCCGAAGGCGACGACGGAGGCGACCGCGCTCGCGATCCGGCCCAACGTGATGATCTTCCCGTTCCTCTCGCTGTACGCCGTGTACGCGGTGGGCGACACCGCGACGAACGTGAACGTGCAGGTCGGGGATTCCGCGTCGTTCGACACGCTCGCGAAGAGCGGCGCGCAGGTGGTGACGCTCGGGGGGACGTTCCAGCTCGGCTACAAGGGCTTCTTCGGCGTGGCCGACTTCAACGGGGCCGTGTCCGACGTCGAGCGGCTCGCCGACACCGTCGGGGCGAACATGCTCTCGTTCCGGGTCGGCTACAACCACCGCTTCGGCCCGCCCGGGCGCGGGGTCGCGCTCTGGGCGGGGACCGCGGGCCAGGTCCTCGAGGTCGAGACGGAGGGCTCCGTGCGCCTGAGCGAGGTCGTCCCGCCGGACGCGCTCGCCGGTCTCGAGGCGAGGTGCGCCTCCATCCCGCCGCTCGACCCGAGGGGGCCGCTCTGCGACGCGTTCCTCGAGGCGCTCCAGGACCCGAACTCGACCGTCGACTACTCGCTCGACAAGAAGCCGGCCGGCACCTGGAACATGATTCTCGGCGCCCAGTACGCCCTCGACCGCAACTGGCACTTCCGGTTCGAGGCGACGTTCCTGAACGGGCGCACGACGTACCTCGCGGCGGCCGAGTACCGGTTCGACGTGCTGTGACGCCTCACTTCTGCTTCACGATCATCCCCAGGAGCCGCTGCGCGTATTCCTGGTCCCAGACGGCGACGTTCTTGCGCGCCGACACCTCCGCCTTCGTGGTCTGCGCGCCCTGCTGCTGCATCGAGACGGAGATCTCGAGATCGCCCCGGGTCCCCTTGATCTCCCGTCTCGCGCCGCTGCTCTCGATCCGGGAATCCGTGACCGGGATCCCCTCGGCTGCGAACACCGCCCGGGCGCGCCGCTCCACGTCGTCGATCGCGCCGTCCACGACGGACTCGGCGCCGCGGGTGGTCAGGTAGATCCCGGTCCCCGCTCCTGCCGCCGCGGCGGTCGCGGCCAGGCAGCCGGGCAGCGCTCCGGCGAGGACGACCACGACGAGGAGGAAGCCGAACCGCCGGTCCGATGTGGATGCCATGCGACGAAACGTTGGCAATCCGCGTGCCGCCCGGCGGCCCCGATCCGGGGCGCGGGCACGGTCCAGCCGGCCTCTGGCGGCCGTCGCCGGGCGCCGCGTGCGGCGCGTCCTTCCGGACTCAGAACACCTCTCCGGCCCCGAAGTAGATCCCGAACGAGTCCTGCCCGGCCGCGAGGTCGAGCGTCACCGCGTTCCGCGCCTCGCGGTTCATCATGAACCGCAGGCCGACGCCGCCCGCGGGCCGCACGGTGGAGAGGAGCTCCTCGCGCGGCTCGGAGTGGCCCGCCACGTCCACCGCCGGGCGCGAGAACGTGGACGCGTTCGCGAAGACCGTGCCGCCGAGGAAGCCGTCGCGCGTGATCCGGAACCGCCACTCCACCTCCGCGTAGAGCTCGGCGTCCCCGCGGAACCGGCCCTGCACGTACCCGCGGCCGCTGCGGTTCCCGAAGTCCCAGCCGATCGAGGGGAGGGCGAGGTACGGCAGCCGCCCGCTCGTCACGCCCGCGGCGAGGAGCCAGAACGCGAGGACGTTCCGGGGCACCTCGTCCGAGAGCCCGACGTAGGTCCGGAGGTCGAGCTGCGCGAACGTCGCGTCCCGGCTCGAGCCGAGCGCCGTGGGGTACCAGCGGAACGAGGGGTTCACGTACCACCCCCGGTACGCCGCGATGGTCGAGTCGCGGCTGTCGTAGACGAGCTCGGCGCCGACGCCGGAGGCGCCGTACGCCTTCTTCGAGAACCCGAACTGCTCGGAGTACGCCCAGTGGCTCGTCACGACGGGTGGCACGGCGGCGAGATCGAGCTCCTGGTCGACGATGGCGTAGTGGCGATCGAGCCGGTAGCTCGCGCCGGCGTACCACGCCGACCTCCCGAGCCGCTTCAGCACGGACTGGTGGATCCGGAGGAAGTCGAAGTCCATCGACTGCTGGCCCCGGACGACCGCGGTGGTGCCCGCGCCGCCGACGCTGACGCCGAACTCCGACCCGCGCCCGGAGCCGAGGCCGTAGGTCGGCTGGTTCGTGAGGAAGAAGCGGTAGTCGCCCTGGAGCTGCCAGGCGTTCTCCGCCAGCATCGCCACGTGCCGGGACATCAGGATGGTCTGGTCCTTCGACGTGTAGAAGCCGATGAGCGCGACGTTCGAGATGGTGGTCGTGCCCGGGTCGCCGAGGTAGACGCCGGTGAGGGTCGTGATCCCGAGGAGGAACCCGTTCTGCGGCGTGTAGCCGACGGACGGGATGACGGAGGGGTAGAGCTTCCACGGCTCGACGACTCCGCGCCCCTTCTTCAGCCGGATCACCTCGAGGAGATCGCGCCCGTCCATGTACGGCGCGCAGCGCCCGTCGGCGCAGACGCTGCCGTATCCCACCTCGCCGGCGCACTCGGCGCTCCGGGCGCAAGGCCGCGCGGCGGCCTCGGCCGGCGACGCGCCGGCGCCGGGAGCCGCGGCGGCGGCGAGCGCGAGCGCGAGGAGGGGAGCCATGCGCGGCGATTGTGCGCGATCGGTCCGGGGCCGTCAGCGGCCATCCGCCGCGTGGGACGTTCGTCCAATCGACGGCTCCGTCCGGCCGGGGGAAGGCGGTGTAGGATCCGCCCGTCGAACCGGAGGACGCCATGCCGCTCGGCCCCGCCTGGCCCCGCCACCCGATCGTCTACGAGGTGAACACCTGGGCGTGGCTCCGGGACGTCGGCGCGCGCGCCGGCGGGGCCGTGACGCTCGGTGACGTCGCGGACGCGGAGTGGGACGCGCTCGCCGCGTGGAGCGCCGACGCGGTCTGGCTCATGGGCGTCTGGGAGCGGAGCCCCGAGGGGCGGCGGATCGCCCTCGCGAACGAGGAGCTCGTCCGCTCCTTCCGCGCGGCGCTCCCCGACCTGCGGCCGGACGACGACGTGCCGGGCTCGCCGTACTGCGTCCGCCGCTACGTCGTCGACGCGCGGCTGGGCGGGCCGGCCGGCCTCGCCAAGGCGCGGGCGGAGCTCGCCCGGCGCGGCCTCCGGCTCGTCCTCGACCTCGTCCCGAACCACGTGGCGCCGGATCACCCCTGGGCGCGCGAGGCGCCGGACTTCTTCGTGCGCGGCACGGCGGACGAGGCGCTGCGCTCGCCGGAGGCGTTCCTCCGGGTCGGCGCGTCCGTGTTCGCGCGCGGCCGCGACCCGTACTTCCCGCCCTGGCCCGACGTGCTCCAGCTGAACGCGTTCTCCGCCGGGTACCGCAAGGCGCTCGCCGACACGATCGTCGAGATCGCCGGGCAGTGCGACGCGGTCCGGACCGACATGGCGATGCTCCTCGTGAGCCGGATCTTCGCGCGGACGTGGGCCGATCGCGTGGGCCAGCCGCCCAGGGCCGAGCTGTGGAGGGAGGTCCTCCAGGACGTGAAGCGGCGGTGTCCGGGCTTCGTCCTCATGGCCGAGGCCTACTGGGAGATGGAGTGGGAGCTGCAGCAGCTCGGGTTCGACTTCTGCTACGACAAGCGGCTCTACGATCGGATGGTCGCGGGATCGGGCGAGGGCGTGATGCAGCACCTCTCCGCCGGCCTCGACTACCAGGAGAAGCTCGTCCGCTTCGTCGAGAACCACGACGAGCCGCGCGCCGCGCACGAGCTCGGCGCGCGCGCGCGCGCCGCCGCCGTGGCCGTCGCGACGCTCCCCGGGGCGCGCCTCTTCCACGAGGGCCAGTTCGAGGGGCGCGAGGTCCGCCTCCCGGTGTTCCTCGGCCGCCGCCCCGACGAGCCGGCAGACCCGGCGCTGCCGGGGTTCTACCGCAAGCTCCTCGCCGAGGCGGCCCACCCGGTCTACCGGGACGGAGCGTTCGCGACCTGCACGCTCCGCGGCTGGAACGACAACCGGACGCACCAGAACCTCGCCGCCTGGTGCTGGAAGCGCGCCCGTACCGGAGCGGATGCGACGGAGCCCGACGACCGGCGGCTCGTCGTGGTGAACCTCGGCGAGGTGCGCTCGCAGGCGCTGGTGCGCGTACCGTGGCCGGAGCTCGCGACCCGGGTCTGGCGCCTCGAGGACGCCCTCGACGGCGGCGTGTTCGACCGTTCGGGCGCGGACATGGCGGGCCCCGGCCTCTTCGTCGACCTCGAGCCCGGAGCCTGGCACCTGTTCGCGCTCCGCTGATCCTGCGGCTGGGCGCCGCGGACGAGCCCGTCCGGGCCATGTCGGACCAAGGTCCACTCGCTCTCCAGCAGCTTCCCGGCGAGACTCCTCGTCGATTTCCCACCGAGAGGGATCCATGACGCCGACCCCGAGCCGGTCCGCACGCCTCACCGCGACGTCCTCCACCCCCGTCCGGGCCGCGCTGGCGGTGGCCCTCGTCGCCGCGCTCGCCTGCGGGAAGAAGGAGGAGGCGAAGGCGCCTCCGCCCCCGGAGGTCACCGTGACGGACGTCGTCCAGCGCGACGTCGCCGTCGGCGGCGAGCTCACCGCCACGCTGCGCGGCTTCGAGGACATCGAGATCCGCGCCCGCGTCGAGGGCTACCTCAAGGGCGTCGACTACAAGGAAGGGAGCGAGGTCAAGAAGGGGCAGCTCCTCTTCACCATCGACGACCAGCCCTACCGCGCGAAGCTCGCGGAGACGAAGGGCGAGCTGGCGCGCGCGCAGTCGATGCTCGCGAAGGCGGACCTCGACGTCGCGCGCTTCAAGCCGCTCGCCGAGCAGCGCGCGATCAGCCAGGCCGAGCTCGACAACGCCATCGCGGCGCAGCGCTCGTCGCGCGCGCAGGTGGACGCCGCGAGGGCGGCGGTCGAGAAGGCCTCCCTGGACCTCGGCTACTGCAGGATCGCCTCGCCCATCGACGGGCTCGCCGGCCAGGCGCAGCGCAAGGTCGGGGACCTCGTCGGCAAGGGTGAGGCGACGCTCCTCACGACGATCTCCTCGATCGACCCCGTCCGAGTGAGCGTGAACATCCCGGAGGCGCTCTACCTCAAGTACGCGAGCAAGCTGCCGTCGGACGGCTCCGTGCCGGAGACGCCCACCCCCGAGCGCCCCGGGGCGGAGCTCGTGCTCGCCGACGGCTCCGTCTACCCGGAGCGCGGCTACATCGTCCTCGTGGACCGCGCCGTCGATCCGCAGACCGGCACGTTGCGCGCCGACCTGGCCTTCAAGAACCCGAAGAAGCTCCTGCGCCCCGGCCTCTACGGCAAGGTGAAGTACGCGGCGGACCGGCGCGCCGGGGCGCTCCTCGTCCCGCAGCGCTCGGTGCTCGAGGTGCAGGGGCAGTACTCGGTGGTGGTCGTCGACGCGGAGAGCAAGGGTGCGGCCCGCACCGTGAAGGTCGGCCCGCGGATCGGCAGCCTCTGGATCGTCGAGGACGGGCTGAAGGCCGGCGAGAAGGTGGTCGTGGAGGGCGCGGCCAAGGTCAAGGACGGCATGGTGGTGAAGGCGACCGCGGTCCCGCCGGAGCCGCTCCCGCCGGAGGGCCCCACCCCGGCGCCGGGCGCCACCGCCGCCGGCGCGCCGGCCCCCGCGGCGCCGGGCGGCGCGCAGCCGGTCCCCGCGTCCACCGGCTCCGGTCCGGCGCCGACCCCGGCTCCCCCCGCCGCCCCGCCCGCGAAGTGACCGGCCGCCGGCCGCCGAGGTGACGCCATGGGCAACTTCTTCATCCGCCGCCCCATCGTGGCGATGGTCATCTCCATCGTCACCGTGATCGTCGGGCTCGTCTCGCTCGCGCGGCTGCCGATCGCGCAGTACCCGGAGATCACCCCGCCGCTCATCCAGGTCACGACCACCTTCGTCGGCGCGAGCGCGCTCGACGTGGAGCAGTCGGTCGCGACGCCGATCGAGCAGCAGGTGAACGGCGTCGAGCGCTCGATCTACCTCAAGTCCACGAACGCGAACGACGGCACGCTGAAGCTCGAGGTCTCCTTCGAGGTCGGCGCGGACCTCGACATCTCGAACGTCCTCACCCAGAACCGGGTGTCGGTGGCGACGCCGGCGCTGCCGGCGGACGTGAAGACCTACGGCGTGAGCGTCAAGAAGTCGCTCTCGTTCCCCCTCCTGCTCGTGACGCTCACCTCGCCGTCCGGCACGTACGACTCGAACTTCCTCTCCAACTACGCCCTCATCAACGTCAACGACCAGCTCGCCCGCATCAGCGGCGTCGGCGAGGTGAAGCTCTTCGGCGGGTCGGACTACGCGATGCGGATCTGGGTGCGGCCGGACAAGCTCCAGGCGATGGGGCTCACCGTCATCGACCTCGTGAACGCGGTGAAGAGCCAGAACCTGCTCCAGCCGTCGGGCCAGATCGGCGGGCCCCCCGCTCCGAAGGGGACCGAGTTCACCTACCAGGTCCGGACGCAGGGGCGCCTCCTCACGCCGGAGGAGTTCGGGAAGGTCATCGTCCGCGCGAACCCCGACGGCTCGGTGGTCCGCCTCGCCGACGTCGCGCGCCTCGAGCTGGGATCGGTCCTCTACAACGCCGTCGGGCGGCTCAACGGCAAGACGGCCGCCGCCATCGCCATCTACCAGATCCCCGGGTCCAACGCGCTCGAGATCCAGAAGGCGGTCGAGGCGACGATGGCGGAGCTGGAGAAGCGCTTCCCGCCCGGCGTCAAGCAGGAGATGACGCTCGACACCACCGCCGCCATCACCGCCGGCATCGACGAGATCATCCACACGCTCTTCGAGGCGGTGGTGCTCGTCATCCTGGTGGTGTTCGTGTTCCTCCAGAACTGGCGCGCGACGCTCATCCCCCTGCTCACGGTCCCCGTCTCGCTCGTCGGCACCTTCATGGTGTTCCCGCTCCTCGGGTTCTCCGTGAACACGCTCTCGCTCCTCGGCCTCGTGCTCGCCATCGGCATCGTGGTGGACGACGCGATCGTGGTGGTCGAGGCGGTCGAGGCGAAGCTGGAGGAGGACCCCTCGCTCTCGGTCGCCGAGGCCACCAAGGCGGCGATGGAGACGATCACCGCGCCGATCATCGCGATCACGCTGGTGCTGCTGAGCGTTTTCGTGCCGGTCGCGTTCATTCCCGGCATTTCCGTCGAATTGTTCCGGCAGTTCGCCATCACGGTCGCGGTGTCGATGCTGCTGTCGGCGATCAACGCGCTGACGCTCTCCCCCGCGCTGTGCGGAATTCTGCTGCGCCCGCATCATGGCCCGCGCCGCGGCGTGATCGGCGTCGTGATGCGGTCGATCGACCGCGTGCGCGACGGCTACGGCGCAGCGGTCGCGCGCATCGTGCGGTTCTCCGTCATCGGATTGGTCTGCGTGGGC
>DASSSJ010000129.1:0-9743 GCA_035708485.1 Anaeromyxobacter sp.
GCCGTCCAGCATCCGGGCGACGGCGAGCTCGAACTCGTAGAGCGTGAAGCTCTTCCCGCTCGCCGGGTCGGAGACCTCGAAGAGCCCCGGCGAGGCGCCGCGCGCCACGCGGAGGTCGAGCCGGAAGAACGGGACGACGTCTTCGGGCCGGAAGGGCGCGGGCTCCGGGCCGCGATCGGGCGCCGCCGCTTCCCCGCGCGCCTCGACAGCGTCGGTCGCCTCGAGCTCTTTCCTCTCCGCTCGCAACACCGCTCCTCGTCGGCGCCGCGTGCCCGGGGTCCACCGGAGCAGCCGGGGCGCAAAGGGACCCCCCAGCCGGGAGCGCGGCTAGCTCGCCCGCGCGCTCTCGACGGGCGCCGCCTCCCCGTCCGGCGCCTGCGCGGCGACCGCGGCGACGACGTCCGGCGGGGGCGCCGCGGCGACCGCGGCGGCCTGGGCCACGAGGTCCGCCTCCGACGCGGAGACGACGCGGTCCACGTCGAGCAGGAGCACGAAGCCCTTGCCGACCTTGCCCATGCCGGTGAGGTAGTCGAGGCGGACGCCCGTGCCGAACGCCGGCGGCGGCTCCACGGCGTCCGGCGGGAGGTCGAGCACCTCGCTCACCGCGTCCGCGAGGACGCCGAGGGTGAGCCGCTCGACCCCGGCCCGCGTCTCCACCACGAGGATGCACGTGCGCTTCGTGGGCGCCGTCTCGCCCTCCCCGAACTTCACGGCCAGGTCGAGCACCGGGACGACCGCCCCGCGCACGTTGATGACGCCGCGCACCGAGGCCGGCGCGCCCGGGACGCGGGTGGGCTCCTCGAACTGGAGGATCTCCTTCACCGCGAGGATCGGGAGCCCGTAGCCGGTGTCGGCCACGTCGAAGGACAGGTACTGCGGCGCACGCGTCTCCACGCTCTCCTGCACGGCCGCCTCCTAGAACCGCTTGAACGAGCCGTCGGCGTGCGCCGCGCCGTGCGCCTTCGCGGGCAGGGCCGCGGGGCCGCTCGCCGCCGCGGCGACGACGTCGGCGGGGCGGGTCGCTCCGGGGAGGTGCGGCGGGTGGCCGCTCCCCGGGTGCCCGACGTGGAGGGCGCGCGCCGACGCGGCCCGGACGTGCTCGTTCACCATGAAGAACGCGACGAGCTGCTGGAGCGACTCCGCCTGGGTCGCCATCTCCTCGGCGGTGGACGAGAGCTCCTCCGCCGCCGAGGCGTTTCGCTGGGTCACCTGGTCCACCGTGCCCATCGCCTTCGACACCTGCGCGACCCCCGCCGACTGCTCGGCCGACGCCGCCGCCACCTCCTGCACGAGGTCCGCCGTCTTCCGGATGGCCGGCACGAGCTCCACGATGAGCTTCCCCGAGCGCTCCGCCACCTTCACCGACGAGCCGGCCAGCTCGCCGATCTCCTTGGCCGCCTTCTGCGAGCGCTCGGCGAGCTTGCGGACCTCCGTCGCGACCACCGCGAACCCCTTGCCGTGATCGCCCGCCCGGGCCGCCTCGATGGCGGCGTTCAGGGCGAGCAGGTTCGTCTGGTAGGCGATCTCCTCGATGATCGAGGTCCGATCGGCGATCGACTTCATCGCCTCGACCGTCTCGATCACCGACTTCCCGCTCTCGTCGGCGTTGCGGGCCCCCTCCTTGGCCATCGCCTCGGTCTGCCGCGAGTTCTCGGCGTTCTGCGTGATCGACGCGCTCATCTCCTCGAGGGACGAGGTCGTCTCCTCCACGCTCGCCGCCTGCTCGCCGGTCCCCTGCGACAGGGTCTGCGACGTCGCCGAGACCTGGGCGGCCGCGCCCGCGAGCGCGTCCGAGCCCGACCGCACCTCGCCGATCACCTGCGCGAGCTTCTCCCCCATCTCGCGCATGGCCGACTGGAGCTTCGCGATCTCGTCGGTGCCGCTCACCTGGATGGCGTCCCGCAGATCGCCGCCGGCGATGCGCTCGGCGGCCGCGACCGACGTGGCGAGCGGACGGGTGATCCCGCGCGTGACGACGAACGACACGGCGATGGCGAGGAGGACCGCCACCGCGACGAGCACCGCCGTGAGGGTGCGCTTCTGCCCGTAGGTCACGTCCTGCGCGGCGGCGGCCGCGTCCACGGCCGCGTTGGCGCGCGTCGTCATCTCCGCGCAGACCTCCTCGAGGCGCGTCATGAGCGCGTCGTGCTCCTCCATCTTCGCCTTGCCCGCCTCGCGGTCCCCGCCGCCCATCAGCCGGCCCAGCTCCGTGAACACCGGCGCCGCCTGCGAGATGATCCGCTTCGCCTCGCCGATGTCGCGGCGATCCTGCGCGTCCGCCAGCGCCTCCAGCGCGTCGAACTTCTCGCCCACCACGCGGCGGTGCTTCTCCGCCTCGCCCGCCAGCCGCGAGAACTCCGAGCTGGCCTCGATCACGGCCTCGTCTCCGAGGATGGTCAGCTCCATCGCGGAGTCCGCCACCTCGCTCGCGAGGCGCGCCTTCACCCAGAGCCGCCGCGTGATGTCGTCGTTCAGCTCGTCCATCTGGCCCATGCCGTCGAGGCCGAGCCAGCCGACGCCCAGCAGGAACGCGCAGAGCGCCGCGAACGCGAGGCCGAGCCTCGAGCCGATCGAGAGCTTGTTCACGTGAGACCCTCCCCTCCCGAGCGAGTGCCCGGAGACAGGGGAGCCCCGTGCAACCCCACCGCCCGCGGCGCTGCGGCAAATTGACGCGGGCGCATGAAGGGATTCATCCGTGGTTTCGCGGTGGTTCACTCCAAGTCGCTGTGCGGACCCGCAAGGGTCGCCATTCACCCTGGGTGCGCTGTCGCGCGCGGTTCGGCCGCAAGGCTTCGCGCGTCCCTCGGGTCGGGGACACGCCGGGCGAGGACCTCGCGCAGGACGCCGAGTCGGGGCGCCGGCGGCACACCTCGCGCACCAGCGCAGGAGACCACCCGCCCCGCGTCCTCGAGCTTCCGCAGCACGGCTCGGCCGGGGACGGGGCGAACCGCGCCGAGACGGTTCGTCTGCGAACCGCGACCTGACCCGAAGCGGCGACGGCCCGCGCGGCCGGCGAAGCTAGGGCGCGCCCTCGCTCGCGGGGGGAACCGCGACCGCCGGGGAAGGGCCCTCGCCCGCCGGCTGCGCCAGGAGCTCCGCCGCGGTGTCCGGGGAATGGCCCGTGGCCGCCGCCGCCGCTTGCCCCGCGAGCTCCGCCGCCGCGTCCGGGGATTGGCTCGCGGCCGCCACCGCCGCCTGCGTCGCGAGGTCCGCCTCCGACGCGGAGATCACCCGGTCCACGTCGAGGAGGATGACGAACGCCTTGCCGACCTTGCCCATGCCGGTGAGGTAATCCAGGCGCACGCCCGTCCCGAAGGCCGGCGGCGGCTCGACCGCCTCCGGCGGGAGGTCGAGCACCTCGCTCACCGCGTCGGCGAGCACGCCGAGCGTGAGCCGCTCCGCCCCGGCCTGCGCCTCGACGACCAGGATGCAGGTCCGGTTCGTCGGCGCGGTCTCCTTCCTCCCGAACTTGACCGCGAGGTCGAGCACCGGGACGACCGCCCCGCGCACGTTGATGACGCCGCGGACGGACGCGGGAGAGCCGGGGACGCGCGTCGGCTCCTCGTACTGCAGGATCTCCTTCACGGTCAGGATCGGGAGCCCGTAGCCGGTGCCGGCCACGTCGAAGGACAGGTACTGCGGGGCGCGGGTCTCGACGTTCTCCTGCATGGATCCCTCCTAGAACCGCTTGAAGCCGCCGGGGCCCTGCGCCGCGCCGTTGGTCTTCGCGGCCGGCAACGCGGCGGCGACGCTCGCGGCGCCGCGGCCGGCCGCGCCGTGCGCCGCCGGGGGCGGGTGCGCGGCGGCGGTCGCGTGGGCGTGCCCGTCCGCGTCGGCGAGAGCGTGCGGGAGGGGCGCCCGGAACCTCGCGGACGCCGCGTGCTCGTGCAGCGCGAAGAACGAGACGAGCTGCTGGAGCGACTCCGCCTGGGTCGCCATCTCCTCGGCGGTCGACGAGAGCTCCTCGGCGGCCGACGCGTTCCGCTGCGTCACCTGGTCCACCGTGGCCATCGCCTTCGACACCTGCGACACGCCCGCCGACTGCTCGGCCGACGCCGCCGCCACCTCCTGGACCAGGTCGGCCGTCTTCCGGATGGCCGGCACGAGCTCCACGATGAGCTTCCCCGAGCGCTCCGCCACCTTCACCGACGAGCCCGCCAGCTCGCCGATCTCCTTCGCCGCCTTCTGCGAGCGCTCGGCGAGCTTGCGGACCTCCGTCGCCACCACGGCGAACCCCTTGCCGTGCTCTCCGGCCCGCGCCGCCTCGATCGCCGCGTTCAGGGCGAGCAGGTTCGTCTGGTAGGCGATCTCCTCGATGATCGAGGTCCGATCCGCGATCGACTTCATCGCCTCGACCGTCTCGATCACCGACTTCCCGCTCTCGTCGGCGTTGCGGGCCCCCTCCTTGGCCATCGCCTCGGTCTGCCGCGAGTTCTCGGCGTTCTGGGTGATCGACGCGCTCATCTCCTCGAGCGACGACGTCGTCTCCTCCACGCTCGCCGCCTGCTCGCCGGTCCCCTGCGAGAGCGTCTGCGACGTCGCCGACACCTGGGCGGCCGCGCCCGCGAGCGCGTCGGCGCCGGAGCGCACCTCGCCGATCACCTGGGCGAGCTTGTCCCCCATCTCGCGCATCGCGACCTGCAGCTGCCCCACCTCGTCCTTGCTCGTGACCGCGATCGCCTCGCGCAGGTCGCCCTTCGCGACCCGCTCCGCGGCCTGAACGGCGGCGCCGAGCGGGGCCGTGATCGACCGCGTGATCGCGAAGCTGACCGCGATCCCGAGGACGATGGCGCCGAGCAGGATCGCGAACATCGTGTTTCGCGCGGAGGTGGAGGTCGCGCCGACGACGTCGCCCTGCGCGCGCAGCTGCTTCTGGTGGTTCTCCGCGATGACGTCGGTCTCGGCGATGAGGGTCCGCGCGGCGTCCTTCACCGGAGCGAGCGCGGCGTTCCCCTCCTGCGGCGTCTTGAGCTCGCCCGTGCGCACGGACTCCTCGACGCGCCCGAAGCCGGCCGCGTAGACCTCCAGGTCCCGCTGCAGGGCGCTCACCTCGCGCCGCTCCGCGTCGGCCACGAGCGACTCCAGCTTCGCGAGCTCCTCCCTCATCGCCTGGCGCGCCTCCGTCCACTCGCGGATGTACTTCGACTGCGCGTCGGCGTCGCCGATGTTGAGGAGGAAGTCCTTCTCGTACCGCCGCAGCTCGAGCGCCTGTGCGCGCGCGTCGTCGGCGAGCCGGGCGATCTCCGCCTCCCCCGAGAGCATCGCCGCGACCGTGCCGGTCACGCGCGCCAGCCCGGTGTACCCGGACACCGCGACACCCAGCGTGATGAGCAGCATGGCCGTGAACGCGAGCCCGAGCCGCACGCCGATCGCCATGTTTCGCATGAGTGTCCTCTCCCTCGACGAAGGTCCGCGCCGACACGGGCGCTCCCTGGGACCCTGCAAGATGGGCGGCGCAGCGCGTGCGGCCAGCTGCCGCACGCCGGGCCGCGCAAATCTCCTTTGACGGCGCGTCGATGCCAGAATCGAGCCGGACCGCGAGCCGCGGGGTCGCTCTTTACCCTGGGTTCGGGGAGCCACGTCGTGCGAGGGCTCAGTCCCTCAGCTCGGGGACGTGGCGCGCGAGGGGCTCGCGCAGCGCGCGCAGGTCGGGGCGCCGCGCGAACGCCTCGCGGACGTAGCGCAGCGACGCGGGGATGGACGGGAGGAAGCCCGGGTTCTTCTTCACGCGGTCGATGAAGACGAAGCGGCCCGCGTCCTTCAGCTTCCGCTGCACGGTGAGGAGATCGAACGTCTCCCGGAACGGTCCGTACGCGAGGCGCGGTCCGCCCTCGGCGTGCAGCCGCTCGAGGTACCGCCGCAGCATCGCGTCCACGAGCTCGGGCTCGAGCTCGACGTAGCTGTCGCGCAGCAGCGCGACGAGATCGTACTGCCGCGGCCCGAGGAGCGCGTCCTGGAAGTCGATCACCGCCTGCTCGGCCGAGGGGAGCAGCATGAGGTTGCGGGACTGGTAGTCGCGGTGGGTGAAGCCCTTCGGCTCCGCCTCGAGCGCCCGCGCGATGCGATCGAACTCGCGGTCGGCCACCGCGCGCTCCGCGGGCGAGAGCCTCGCGCCCTTCCACGCCTCGAGCCCCCACTCGACGAAGTGCTCGAGCTCCCAGCGGTAGAGGTCCGCGTCGAAGCTGCGGGTGAACGCGACGCAGCCGCCGGGCCGGGCCTCCGCGCGCGCGCGCAGCCGCGCGAGCTGGTCGACGGCGCGCTCGTAGTGCGGGGCGGGGGCGTCGCCGGCGAGGAGCCGCGTCTCGAGCATCTCGTCGCCGAGGTCCTCGAGGACCATGAGCCCCTCGGGCTCGAGGAACGCGCGGATCGCGGGGACGCGCACGCCGATCCCGGCGAGGTACCGCTGAACGTCGACGAACGGGTCCACCGCCGGCGCGCCGCCCTTCGTCACCTCCTCGGGCCTGCGCTCGGCGGGCAGCACCATCACGACGTGCGACTCGGGCGGGACCCCCACGCGCCAGTAGCTCCGCATCGACGCGTGGCCGGCGAGGCGGCGGACCGGGGCGCGCGACGCGTCGCGGCCGGTGACGCGGCCGACGGCCTCGCGGGCGCGGGCTTCCGTGTGGGGATCGCTCATGTGCCTCGCTCTCCGCGCGTTGACGGGGCCGGGAGCGGGTGCATATAACCCGTCGTTCCCGCCGACGTTTCCGGCCTTTCCGGGAGCCCGCCCTCATGAGCTACCACGAGACCGTCCTCTCCGCGATCGGGCACACCCCGGTCGTGAAGCTCCAGAAGCTCGCCGGCGCGGACGACGCGACCGTGCTCGCGAAGCTCGAGTTCCTGAACCCGGGCGGCTCCATCAAGGACCGGATGGCGCGCCACATCCTCGACCAGGCGGAGAAGGCGGGGCTGCTGCGCCGGGGCGGAACGATCGTCGAGAACACGAGCGGCAACACGGGCTCGGCCGTCGCGATGTGGGCCGCCGTCCGCGGGTACCGGTGCGTCTTCACGATGCCGGACAAGATGTCGAAGGAGAAGCAGGACGCGCTGAAGGCGTTCGGCGCGCAGGTCGTGGTGACGCCCACGAACGTCCCCGCGGACTCGCCGGACAGCTACTACTCCGTCGCGAAGCGGCTCGCCGCCGAGACGCCGAACAGCTTCTACCTGAACCAGTACCACAGCACGGACAACGTCGAGGCGCACTACCGCTCCACCGGCCCCGAGATCTGGGAGCAGACGGGCGGACGCATCGACGCGTTCGTCGCCGGGCTCGGCACCGGCGGGACGATGAGCGGCGCGGGGCGGTTCCTGAAGGAGCGGAACCCGAAGCTCCTGAACGTCGGCGTCGACCCGATCGGCTCCGTCTACCACGCGATGTTCAAGACGGGGAAGCTCTCGCAGCCGAGCGTGTACAAGGTCGAGGGCATCGGCGAGGACATGATGTGCGGCGCGATGGACCTCTCGGTGCTGGACGACGTCCGGCAGGTGACGGACGCGCAGGCGTTCGCCATGGCGCGCCGGCTCGCGCGCGAGGAGGGCATCTTCGCGGGCGGCTCCTCCGGCGCGGCGGTGTACGTCGCGGTGCAGGTCGCGCGGGAGCTCGGCAGGGGGAAGACGATCGTCGTCCCGCTGCCGGACGGCGGGCGCTCCTACGTCTCGAAGTTCTTCTCCGACGAGTGGATGCGGGACAACGGCTTCCAGGTGAACGGGGGCGAGCCGGTGTCGGCGGCGACGGTGAAGGACGTGCTCGGCAAGCGGCGCGGCGAGGTGATCGTCGCGCGGCGGACGGACAAGGTCGAGGTCGTCGTCAAGAAGATGAAGGAGAACGACATCTCGCAGATGCCGGTGGTGGACGACGCGGGTCGCGCCATCGGGATGATCCACGAGTACGACCTCCTGAACTTCCTCATCGAGGGCAAGCACCGCCTCTCGGAGATCGTGGACCCGCTCGTGCAGCCGCTGCAGGGCGTGGTCGGCCCGGACACGCCGATCGCGCGCCTGCGCGACATCTTCAACGACGACAACGTCGCGGTCGTGAAGGAGGGCGAGAAGGTCACGGGGATCGTGACCAAGATCGACCTCATCGATTTCCTCGGCCAGCGGCTCAAGTAGCCCCCGCCGCGCCGCGCCCGCCGCGGCGCGCGGGCCCGCGGGTGACGGCGGCGCGGAGCGGACATGAAGGAAGCGAAGGACCTCCACCTCGAGACGCTGGCGATCCACGCCGGCCAGGCCCCCGATCCCGCGACCGGCGCCATCATGACGCCGGTGTACCTCACGTCCACGTACGTGCAGGACGGGCCAGGCGTCCACAAGGGATTCGAGTACTCGCGCACGCGCAACCCGACGCGCGACGCCCTGCAGGGCTGCCTCGCCGCGCTGGAGGGCGCCCGCCACGGGCTCGCGTTCGCCTCCGGCCTCGCCGCGACGGACGCGATCCTCCACCTCCTCGGCGCGGGCGACCACGTCCTCTACTCGGACGACGTGTACGGCGGGACGTTCCGCCTCTTCGACAAGGTCTTCAGGCGCCTCGGCCTCGCGTTCGACGCGGTGGACATGAGCGACCCGCGGAACGTGGAGCGCTCGCTCCGGAGCGAGACCCGCCTCGTCTGGATCGAGAGCCCGACCAACCCGATGCTCAAGCTCGTGGACCTCGCCGAGGTCGCGCGCATCGCGCGCGCGCACGGCGCGCGGACCGTCGTCGACAACACGTTCGCGACCCCGTTCTTCCAGCGCCCGCTCGCGCTGGGGATCGACGCCGTGGTGCACTCGACGACGAAGTACCTGAACGGCCACTCCGACGTGGTGGGCGGCGCCGTGCTCACCTCGGACGACGCGCTGCACGAGCGGCTCGCGTTCCTCCAGAACGCGGTGGGCGGCGTGCCGGGGCCGCTCGACGCGTTCCTCGTGCTGCGCGGCCTCAAGACGCTCCACGTGCGCATGGCGCGCCACGCGGAGAACGCGCTCGCGCTCGCGCGGTTCCTCGAGGGCCACCCGCAGGTCGAGAAGGTCACCTACCCCGGGCTCCCGTCCCACCCGCAGCACGCGCTCGCGGCGCGCCAGATGACGGGCTTCGGGGGGATGCTCACGTTCGTCATCCGGGGCGGCCTGCCCGCCGCGACCGCGTTCCTGAGGGCGGTCCGCATCTTCGCGTGCGCGGAGTCGCTCGGCGGCGTGGAGAGCCTCATCGAGCACCCCGCCATCATGACGCACGCCTCCGTGCCCCGGGACGTCCGCGAGCGGCTCGGGATCGCGGACGGCCTCATCCGGATCTCCGCCGGCATCGAGAACGTCGCCGACCTCGTCGCCGATCTCGAGGTCGGGTTCCTGGCGGCGAAGCGGGCCTGACCTGTCGCTCCCCACCGGCGCGGTCCCTGCGGATCCTTCCCCGGCCCCTGCGGATCCCTCAGTTCCATTCGCTTGGTCCACGCCGCCGGCGCCCGGCCCCGCCGCGCCGCGGCCGTGTGCTCGGCGCGTTCGATCCGGGGCGCGCGCGCGTCCCCGCTCGGCACGCTCGTCGCGCCGCCGCGACTCGCGCCGGCAGTGCGCTCGCTGCGCTCGCGCTGCCGGCGCTCAGACAGGCAGCGGCGCGACTCCGGGTTCTCAGGGCCGCGCGCGCGAGCACGTTCACTACCGCGCGCCTGCGCGCCGGCCGCTCTGCGGCGTGGCCGGTCGCTCTGCGGCTTCGGTCCATGAGCGGGTGACCAGAGAGCACCGCGAAGCGGTGCGAGAGGGTCCAACCGCCG
>DASSSJ010000130.1:0-8826 GCA_035708485.1 Anaeromyxobacter sp.
GACGTCGAGCTCTCGCTGCCGGCGGGCGACGACGTGGCGGCGGTGCGCGGCCTCGTCGCGCTCGCGCCCGGCGATCCGCTCGCCACCGGCGAGGCGCGCCGGACCGTGCTGCGGCTCTTCCAGACGGGGCGCTACCGCAACGTGATCGTCCGCGCGGCGCCCGCGCCGCCGCCGCCCGGCCGCGACGGCCCGTGGGTCCACGTGCTCGTGGAGGCGCTCCCGGTGCGAACGCTCGAGGACGTGGCGCTCGACCTCGCGGGACCCGGGGTGGACGAGAAGACGGTGCGCGCCGCCCTGGGCGTCGCGCCCGGCGCCGCCTTCGACGACTCCGACCTCGCGCCGCTCGAGGCGCGCGTGCGCGCCGCCCTCGCGCGGCGCGGCTACCCGAGCGCCGAGGTGGCCGCCCGCGCGCGGGGCGAGCGCGCGGTGGTGGTCGAGCTGCGCGTGCGCCCCGGGACGCCGGTCCGGGTCGAGGCGGTGCGGCTCGGCGGCGACGCCGGCCCGGGCGCCGCGTCGCTCGCGGGCGCCCTCCGCACGCGGCCGGGCGCGGTGCTCGACCGCGACGTGCTGGAGGCGGACGCGCGCCGGCTCCGGTCGGCCCTGCACACGGCGGGGTACCGGCGGGCGCGCGTCGGCGCCCCGTCGGTGCGGCTCCGGGAGGGCGCGGCGCAGGTGGAGTTCCCGGTGGAGGCGGGGCCGCGGCTCGCGTTCGTGTTCCGCGGCAACGAGGAGATCCCCTCGGCGGTCCTCCGGCGCGAGCTGGGGTTCGAGGAGGGGCAGCCGGTGGACGTGCCGACGGTGGGGGGCGCCGCCGAGCGGCTCGCCGCCTTCTACCGCGCGCGCGGCTGGGTCGCGGCGCGCGTCGAGCCGGAGGAGATCCGGCGCGGGCGCGAGCTCGTCGTGCTCTTCCACGTGGACGAGGGGCGCCGCTACCGCCTCGAGCAGGTCGCGATCGAGGGGACGTCCCACCGCTCCCAGCGCTGGGTCCGCGATCGCCTCGCGGCGCTCCTCGACGAGGACGCCCCCGAGCCGGACGACAGCGCCTACGACGAGGCGCGCGCGCTCGCGTTCTCGATCCCGGGTGCCCGCCCGGCCCGCCCGGTCCCCGGCGCGCTCCTGCCCCACGAGACCTGGGACGCCGCCGCGTGGGACCGGGCGGCGGAGCGGCTCGTGGACGGGTACCGCGCGGAGGGGTTCCTCGAGGCGGTGTACCTCGGCAGCACGGTCGCGCTCGACGCCCGGCGCGGCACGGTGCGGGTCGCGCTCCGGTTCCGGGAGGGGCCGCGGACCACGGTGGAGTCGATCTCGTTCGAGGGGACGTCCGCGGTCTCGATCGCGGAGCTGGCGCGCCGGACGCGGCTCGCCCCGGGCGACCCGCTGGCGTTCGAGCGGGTCGAGGAGACCCGCGCCGCGATCCAGCGCGCCTACCTCTCGCGCGGCCACCTCTACGCGCGGGTCGAGGCCCGCGAGGACGTGGACCGCGAGCGGCACGTCGCGGCGCTCCGGTTCGTGGTCTCGGAGGGGCCGCGGGTCCGGATCGGCCGGATCGTCGTGACCGGCAACCGGCGGACGCGCGAGTCCGTCGTCCGGCGCTCGCTCGCGGTGAAGGAGGGTGAGGTCTACGACCCGGAGGCGTTCGCCGAGAGCCAGGCGTCGCTGCTGCGGCTCGGCGTGTTCCGCTCCGTGGCGCTGCGGGTGCAGGACGCCGAGGTGCCGCACGAGACGAAGGACGTGGCGGTGGACGTGGCGGAGCGGCCGCGGGCGACGCTCACGCAAGGCGTCGGCTTCTCGATCGCGAACGGGCCGCGGGCGTTCCTCGAGTGGAACCAGCCGAACCTGCTCGGCCGCGCGCTCGAGCTGTCGGCGCTCGGCAAGGTGAACTACCCGCTCGTCGTGTTCCGGCCGGACCTGGAGGGCAAGACGCCCGTGGAGAAGCTGGAGGGGCGCGCCGACGTCGGGCTCCGCTCCCAGGCGCTCGGGATCGTGGCCTTCCCCGTGACCGTCCGCACCGACGCGATCGCCGAGATCCTCCACCGCAAGGCCTACGATCTGAGGCGCGCGATGGGGATCGCCGGCCTCGACGTGGCGGCGACGGCGCGCGTCGGCCTCTCGCTCCAGTACGAGCTCGAGGTGGACCGCATCGAGAAGAGCGAGGGGGCGTCGGCGAACCTCACCCTGGCCGACTACGAGCGGCTCCGCTTCGACGAGGGCGTGACGACGCTCCACGCGCTGCGGTGGACCGCGACCGCGGACTTCCGCGACAACTCGGCCCACCCGCGCCGGGGCTGGTTCGCCGCCGGCGCGGTCGAGTACGCGCGCTCGCTCGGGGATCCGCAGAGCCGCGTGCTCCTCGGCGCGCTCCCCGGTTCCGACATCCACACGAACATGCTGAAGCTCTCGAGCGTCGCCTCCGGGTACCTGCCCGTCGGCAGCGGGACGGTGGTGGCGCTCTCGGTCCGGGGCGGACGGGTCCTCCCCCTCGACGACGCGTCGCAGACGCCGATCCCGCGCCGGTTCTTCCTCGGCGGCGCGGGGAGCATGCGCGGGTTCGCCGAGGACGAGATGATCCCGCAGGACGTGCGCAGCGTGCTCGCCGAGGAGGCGAAGGCGTGCGCGACGTCGACGAGCGGCGTCGGCTGCAGCGAGCGCGGCGCATCCATCGCCGCCGGCGCCCGGCCCGTCTCGGAGGGCGCCGAGGCCTACCTGCTCGGCAAGGCCGAGGTGCGCTTCCGGCTCCGCGGGAGCCTGGAGGCGGGCGTGTTCGCGGACGTCGGGAACCTCTGGCTCGATCCGCGCGCGTACCGGATCCTCGACCTGCGCGCGAACATGGGCTTCGGCCTCCGGTTCGTGACGCCGATCGGCCCCGCCGTGCTGGACCTCGGCTTCAACCTCGACCCGGACGAGGCGATCAACGAGCGGTCGGCCGCGCTCCACTTCACGGTCGGGCTCTTCTGACGGGCCGCGCGCCGAGCGACGCGACGCCCCGCTACGCGGGGAACCGGTCCATCACCTCGTCGAAGGTCTCGAAGACCTCGTGGCGGATCCCGCGCTCCGCGCAGTAGCGGACGAGCGAGGAGCCCCTGCGCGCGAAGACCGCGTCCGCCGCGTCGGCGGCGTGCCGGTCCCCGGTCCCGTCGCCGCAGAGGAGGACCTTGTGCCCGGAAGCCTGGAGCTCGCGGACCACGTGACCCTTGCACGAGCCGCAGAACCCGCAGTCCTCGCCCAGAAACGCGACCTCCGTGCCCGCCGCCGTGATGACGGCGCGGTTCGCGCGCACCTCGACGTGCGCCCGGAGGTGGGGGGGGAGGCCCGCCACCACCGGCTCGATGTACGCGTCGAGCCCGGCGGAGACGATGAGGAAGGGGCGGCCGCCCGCGTGGCAGGCGGCGAGGAACCGCTCGAAGCCGGGGCGCCACACCGCCTTCGCCCGCGCGAACGCGGCGATCTCGTCGCGCGGCGCGGTGATGGGGGCGAAGATGCGCGCGAGGAGCGCGCCGAACGGGTAGGCGCCGGCGCGGTACGCGTCCTCCGCGGCGCGGTAGTGGTCCTCGCCCGCGAACCGGAACGCGACGTGGTCGCCGAGGTCCTCGGTCAGGGCGGTCCCGTCGAAGTCGCAGACGATGGCCCAGGGCGCGCGCACGGGACGCTTCCTTACGGGGCCCGCGGCCCGCCGTCAACCCGGCCGGACCGCCGTGGCCATCACGCCGTAGCCGGAGAGCACCGGCCACGCGCGCGCCCCGACGAACCCCGCGGCGCCGAGGAGGTCCGCCAGGGCCTCCTCCTCGAACCGGCGGTGGAGGCCGGACATCCCGCGCCACATCGCCATGGCGATCGCGTGGTGCGGCCCCGCCGCGAGCGCGCGGCGGCGGTCCGGGGCGCCCGCGCGCGGCTCGAGCACCGCGACGGCGCCGCCGGGGCGCACGGCGCGCCGGAGCTCGCGGAGCGCCGCGCCGGGATCGGGCAGGAGGTAGAGGAGGCTGTGCGCCGTCGCGCCGTCGAACGCGCCCGCGCGGACCGGGAGCGCGAGCGCGTCCGCGCGGACGAGCGGCAGCGCGACCGCGGCGCGCCGCGCGCGGCGGCGCGCGCGCCGGAGCATCCGGGCCGACACGTCGACCCCGACGTGGCGCCGCGAGCGGTCGGCCCGCGCCATCACGACGGCGCCGGTGCCCGGGCCGACGCCGAGGTCGAGCACGCGCGGGCCCGGGACGAGCGCGGCGAGCGCGCGGCAGTCCTCCCGCCACTCCGCGTGGTCGGTGAGGAGGTCGTACGCCGCCGCGGCGGGGCCGAAGGCGAACCGCGCGTAGAGCCGCGCGACCGGGCTATGTGTCGCCGAAGCGGTCGTGGAGGAGCCCCCAGCGTACGCCGCGGTCCGACACGGTGAGCCGGTCGAACCCGAGGAGCGCCATCGCCTCGGCGACGACGATCGCGCCGGCGAGGATCACGTCCGCGCGCTTCGGCTCCATCCCGGGGAGCACGGCGCGCTCGGCGACGGTGAGCGCGGCGAGGCGCCCGACCAGCGCCTCGACCTCGGCGCGCGCGAGCGGCGCGCCGTGGACGCGCTCGGGATCGTAGACGGGCAGCGCCTGCGCCACCGCCGAGAGCGTCGTGACGGTGCCGGCGACGCCCACGAGCCGGCCGCCCGGGAGGAGCGGCGCGGACCGCAGCGGCGCGAGCGCGGCGCGCGCCGCGTCGCGCACGCGCGACACCTCCGCCGGGGAGGGCGGGTCCGCGCGCACGTGGCGCTCGGTGAGCCGGACCGCGCCGACCTGCAGGCTGGCGTGGCCGCGGGGCAGCGGGCCGTCGCCGAAGGACAGCTCGGTCGAGCCGCCCCCCACGTCGAGGACGGCGAGCGCTCCGCCCGCCGCGCCGAAGTCGCGCCAGGCGCTCGCCCACACGAGGCGCGCCTCCTCGTCCCCGGAGATGACCTCCGGGACGAGCCCCGCCGCGCGGCGCGCCTCCTCGAAGAACTCGCCCCCGTTCGACGCGTCGCGCGCGGCGCTCGTGGCGACGCAGGCGATCCGCGCCGCGCCGAGGCTCCGGGCGGACGCCGCGAACTCGGCGAGCACCCGCACCGTCTCGCGGATCGCGGCCGCATCGAGGCGCCCGGTCGCGTCCACGCCGCGCCCGAGCCGGGTGATCTCGGCGCGCTCCAGCACCGGGGCGAGCGCGCCGCCGCGGCGCTCCGCCACGAGGAGGAGGACCGTGTTCGTGCCGACGTCGATGGCGGCGAGGCGCTCGGGCACGCCGGGAGTCTAGCGCTCCAGCGGCCCCCACGCAGGCGCGGTGAGGTCCCCCACGCCGCCCGCGACGACCGTCTGCCGCTCGCCCTTCGCGTCGGACACGACGAGCTGCGTCGCGCCGTTCCGGTCCGTCTTGAACACCATGAGCCGGCCGTTCGGCGCCCAGGAGGGCTCCTCGTTCGTGCGCCCCTGGTCCTGCGTCACGCGGTCGATGCGGCCGGACGCGGCCGAGATGACGAAGACGTCGAACACCTTGCGCTCGTCGCGGGCGGTGAAGGCGATGAGGTCGCCGCGCGGGCTCCACTGCGGCGTCTGGTTGTAGTTGCCCTGGAACGTGAGGCGCTTCGCGTCCGAGCCCTCGGCGCCCATCACGTAGATCTGCGGCGTCCCGGCGCGGTCCGAGACGAACGCGATCCGCTTCCCGTCGGGCGACCACGCGGGCGAGAGGTCCAGCGAGGACTGCGCGGTGAGCCGCCGCGCCCCGCTCCCGTCGGCGTCCATCACCCAGACGTCGCTGTTGCCGCCCTCCGACGCGGTGAAGGCGATGCGCGTCCCGTCCGGCGAGTAGACGCCTCCCATCGCGTTCGCGACGCCGGTGAGCCGGCGGAACGACCGGTCCGCGAGCCGGTAGGCCCAGATCTCGGGGCGCCCGCCGCGGTAGCTCGTGACGAGGATCTCCTTCCCGTCCGGCCGCCAGGCCGGGGTGAGCAGGATCGCCCGCTCCGACAGGAGGACGCGCGGGTTCTTGCCGTCGGCGTCGAACAGGACGAGCTCGAACAGCCCCTTCGCCTTGCGGATCGCGACGAGCTTGGTCGAGAAGACGCCCGGCTCGCGCGTGTAGTGGCGGACGATCGCGTCCGCGAGCCGGTGGCCGAGCGCGCGCGGGTCGGTCGCCGCGGCGCGCGCCGTCGTGGCGAGCACCTCGCGCCCCGCGCGCACCTCGTACAGGTGCAGCTCGCCCTCGAGGTCGGCGCCGGCGCGGCGGACGCGCGCCTTCACGAGCCCGTCCGCCCCGACGTCGGCCCAGCGCGCGAACCGGATGGTCGGCGCGGCGAACCCCTCGGCGGGGTCGGCGAGGAAGCCCTTCGGGTCGAGCACGTCGAACAGGCCCGAGAGCGCGAGGTCGCTCCGGACCACGTCCGAGACCTCGGGCCCCCGGACGTCGCCCTCGCCCTGGAAGGTCGCCACCGCGATGGGGAGCGGCTGGAAGTTCGGGGATCCGACGTCCACGTAGATCCGGTCCTGGGCGGCGGCGGGCGAGGCCGCGACGAGGGCTACGAGCAGGGCGCGTCGCATGCGGGTGCTCCGTTCGATCAGAGGTGGAAGTTCACGCCGAGCCCGGCGGTGCGGAAGCGCTCCCGCAGCGCGGCCGGCGGCGGCGGCAGCCGCGACTTCTGGATCGCGCGCTCGAGCGCGGCGTCGTACGAGGCGTTCCCGGAGCGCCGCTCGAACGCGTGGCCCAGGATCCGGCCGTTCGCGTCGATCCGGAGGACGACCGTCGCGCGGAGGCTCTGGGCCTCGCTCTCGGAGAGCGTCCTGAAGACGTTGTGGTTCGACTGCAGCTCTCGCACGACGAGCGCGAGATAGCGGTCGCCCTCCGACCCCGTCTCCGAGTCGCCCATCGGATCCCCGTCGGGCGAGCCCCACCGCTCCTCGTCCACGTCGCGCTGCACCTTCGAGAGCACCGAGGCGAGCGTGGTGCCGGATCTGCCGGTGGAGGGCTGTCCCGCCTTCGCGGGCGGCGCGCCGGGCGCGGGCGCCGCCGGCCTGGCGGGCGCGCTCGGCGCGGCCGGCGCGACCATGGGGGCGGGCGGCGCCGGGGGCGGCGGCGGCGCCTCCTTGCGCGGCAGCAGCTCCTCGGGGCGCTTCTCGCCGAGCCGCACGAGGCGCGCCACGATCGGCTTCTGGTCGAGGTCGATCTCCGGCGGCGCGCGGCGCACCACCGCCCAGCCGGCGAGGACCACGTGCGCCGCCGCGGAGAAGACGACCGCCGGCCAGAGCCGGTCGCGGCGGCCGAACGCGGTGGCGACGGGGATCCCCATCTACCGCTTCGCCTCGCGCGCCTCCCGGATCGTGTCCGAGACCGGGTTCGTGATCATCCCCACGTTGACGATGCCCGCGCGCTGCACCGTGGCCATCACGTCCACCACGAAGCCGTAGGGGAGGGCCTTGTCCGCGTGGAGGTAGAGCTCCCTGTCCTTCTGCGCGCGCACGTTCGCGCGGAGCTTGTCCTCGAGCGCGTCGAGCGGGATCCGCGCCGCGTCCTCGCTCGTGCCGAGGAAGAGCGACCTGTCGGACCTGATGGAGAGGACGAGCTTCTGCTCGTCGGCGTCCACCGACTTCGCGCGCGCCTCGGGGAGGTTCACCTCGACGCCCTGCTGGATGAGCGGCGCGGTCACCATGAAGATGATGAGGAGCACGAGCATCACGTCCACGAGCGGCGTGACGTTGATCTCGTTGAGCGTCTGGCGGCCCGAGCCGCCGGTCGGGGCGGCCATGGCTACCCCCTGCCGCTGAAGAAGTGGCGCCGGACGATGTTGAGGAAGTCGTTCGAGAAGTTGGTCATCTCCGAGTCGAGGACCCGGATCTTCGAGACGAAGTAGTTGTACGCGACGACCGCCGGGATCGCGGCGAAGAGGCCCACCGCGGTCGCGATGAGCGCCTCCGAGATCGGCCGCGCGACCGTGGCGAGGTTCGCGTTCCCCATCCGGTAGATGTCGTGGAACGCGCGCATGATGCCCCAGACCGTCCCGAAGAGGCCCACGAACGGCGCCGCGCTCGCGGTGGTGCCGAGGAACGGGATCCGCGCCTCGAGGTGCGTCACCTCCGAGGCGGCGGCCCGCTTCAGGGCGCGCTCGACGTTCTCGATCCCGCCGAGCTGCTCGTGCATCCCGCCCTCGCCGCCCTCCTTCTTCTGCGCGGTCACCTTGGAGAGCTCGACGTACCCGGCGCGGAACACCTGGCTGATGGGCGAGGCCCGGAGCGCCTCCGCGGCCTGGTAGATCGCGTCGAGCCGCTTCGACTGCCAGAAGGTCTCGAGGAACTTCACCGACTCGTCCTGGGCGCGCCGGATCTGGAGCCACTTGCGGATGATGATGGCCCAGCAGACCACCGACGCGACGAGGAGGAGCGCGAGGACCGCGATCCCGACCGGCCCGGAGTTGCGGGCGATCTCGAGGTAGTCGAGCCCCTCGCCCGCGGCGGCGAGGGGGAGGGGGAACGGCGCGCTGTGCGGCACGATCATGTCAGGCACCCGGGAAGTGGGGGTTTCTTAGCACGGACGGCGCCCCCGGAAGGAACGCACGGCCGGCCCGATTACGTCCGAGCGACCGCGACCGACATGTCGTACCCCCGCGGACGTTCCGGCCGGTGTGAGGGGCGCGCCACGATCGTGGCCGGCCGTCACCCGCCCTGGCGGCCGGCGTTGCATAATCGCCTCGGATCGCGCGTCCAATGGGCGTGGCACACGCGTTGCTCAACCGTAAGCCGCCCGGCCCCCAGGGGCCACGCGACAGATGGAGGAGATCCCAATGAAGCGCATCGCCTTCGCCGCCGCCGCCGCCCTGCTCGGGACCGGCTGCATCTC
>DASSSJ010000131.1:0-9444 GCA_035708485.1 Anaeromyxobacter sp.
CCGCTCGCGCCCGCGTGCGTGGAGGCGGGTGGCGCACGCGCTCGCACCTGGTCCGGCCGCGGGACTCCGCGCGATCGTTGCCGGGCCGCGACACGCCTGCCCGGGTCGGCACGCCCCGCCTGGTTCGGGGCGCTGGCGCTCGCCCTGCTCGGCGCGGCCGGCTGCACCCCGTACGTCGAGGGGAACGGCGTGTACCACGAGGAGGACCGGACGCCCGCGGAGACGTTCACCGGGGTCCGCATCCAGGACGGGATCGAGGCGACCGTCACGTCCGGGGCGGCCCAGCAGAAGGTCGTCGTCAGCGGCGACGCGAACATCGTGAAGGACTACGTGAAGACGGAGATCGTGTCCGACCAGGGCAGCGGCCCCGTCCTGCACGTGCGGGTCGCGAGCGGCGGCGGCACGGTGGACCCCTCGCTCCCGCTGCGCGTCCGCGTCGAGCTCGCGGAGCTGCGCTACGTCCACGCCGGCGGCGACAGCCACGTGAAGGCGACCGGCGTCGCGACGCTCCTCCTGAAGACGGAGGCGCGCGGGAAGAGCAGCGTCCTGGTGATGGGCGCCGGGGGCGGCCGCATCGAGGTCGTCGCGTCCGACTCGTCGGTGGACGCCGCGTCGTACCCGGTGGCGGAGGGCGCGCTCGTCGACCTCTCCTCGGGAGCCCGCGCGGAGCTGCACTCGGCGGGGGCCGTCGCGGGGACGGTCCGCGGCGGCTGCACGCTCGAGAACTTCGGCGACGGGCTCTGCCACGGGGTGGTCGTCCCCGTCGGCGAGACCGCGACGATCCTCTGCCCGGTGCCGTGACCCCCCGCGTGCGCGACGAGGACGTCCGCTCGCCTGCCCGCGCCGGGTGCACCCTCGCCGCGGCGGCTGCCGTCCGCCGGCGCCCGTACCCATCGTCCAGGCGGAGGGGCCTCGCGCCCCTGCCGCGACCGCTCGGCCACGGACGCCTGGACGGTCGCTCACCCGACAGGAGGGCAACCATGACCCGACGCATCGTCCCGTTCGTCGCCGCCGCACTCCTCGCCGCGCCGCAGGCCGCGCGCGCGGCCGTGAGCCTCGAGGTGTTCTACGGCCTGTCGCGGCCGGAGTCGGCCAGCTTCAGCCAGGCCGCGAGCGGCACCGCGAACGACCCGGACCTCCTCGCGTCCTCGCTCAACGTCGCCGGAGGCGACGTGCTGTTCCACCTCGGGCTGTTCGAGATCGGCGGCATCATCGACACGAGCTGGAAGTCCGGCTCCGCGAGCCAGACCGCCATCGGCGCCCTCGTGGGCGTCGGCGGCGACATGGGCGGCTGGCTGCGGCTCGAGGCGCTCGGCGAGCTCGGCGCGCAGCGCTACGGCAACTTCGCGGAGAACCCGAACGTCGTGACCTCGGGCTCCTCGAACGAGTGGTTCATGTACGTCGGCCTGCGGCCCGGCGTGGCGGTCCGGATGCCCGTCGGCCAGGGCAACACCGCCGTCCTCGTCGGCCTCTGGGCCTTCGCGCGCTGGGACCTGAACAGCTCGACCGTGCCGGTGACGGTCGGGGACGCCGACTCGGCCTCGCCCGGAACGCTCGAGCTCGGCGGCACCACGATCGGCGCGCAGCTGCGGCTCGGCCTCGACTTCTGACGGCCGCCCGCCCGCCAGGGCGGCGCCCTCGTCGCGGCGCGACCGCGGCGGGGGCGTCCGGCGGCCGCCACGGGAGGGTCGAAATCCGCCGGTCCGGTCGCTAGAATCCGCGGCCTCATGACCGAGAAGATCACGCCCGAGGTCGTCGCGCAGCACGGCCTGAAGCCCGACGAGTACGCGCGCATCCAGGAGCACCTCGGGCGCGAGCCGAACCTCACGGAGCTGGGCGTCTTCTCGGTGATGTGGAGCGAGCACTGCTCCTACAAGTCCTCGCGCGTCCACCTGAAGACCTTCCCCACCTCGGGCCCCCGCGTCCTGCAGGGCCCCGGCGAGAACGCGGGCGTCGTGGACCTCGGCGACGGGCTCGCCGCCGCGTTCAAGATGGAGAGCCACAACCACCCGAGCTACATCGAGCCGTACCAGGGCGCGGCGACGGGCGTGGGCGGCATCCTCCGCGACGTCTTCACCATGGGCGCGCGGCCCATCGCCTCGATGAACTCGCTGCGGTTCGGCGATCCGGCCCACCCGAAGACCGCCTACCTGCTCGAGGGCGTCGTCGCCGGCATCGGCGGCTACGGCAACTGCATCGGCGTCCCGACCGTCGGCGGCGAGGTGATGTTCCACCCGTCGTACAACGGCAACTGTCTCGTGAACGCCTTCACGCTCGGCGTCCTCCCCGCGGACAGGATCTTCCGGGGGACGGCGGCGGGCGTCGGGAACCCCGTGATGTACGTCGGGGCGAAGACCGGCCGCGACGGCATCCACGGCGCGACGATGGCGTCGGCGGAGTTCGACGCCTCGACGGAGGAGAAGCGGCCGACGGTGCAGGTGGGCGACCCGTTCATGGAGAAGCTGCTCCTCGAGGCGTGCCTCGAGCTGTTCCAGACGGACGCGGTGGTCGGGATCCAGGACATGGGCGCGGCCGGCCTCACCTCGTCGTCGGTGGAGATGGCCGGTCGCGGCGGCAACGGCCTCGACCTCTTCCTCGACCAGGTGCCGCTCCGGGAGGAGGGGATGACCCCGTACGAGATCCTCCTCTCCGAGTCGCAGGAGCGGATGCTGCTCGTCGCGGCGGAGGGGAAGGAGGACGTCGTCCTCCGCGTCTGTCGCAAGTGGGACCTCGACGTCGCCGTGATCGGCCGCGTCACGTCCACCGGCCGCTGGCGCGCGCACTGGCACGGGCAGGTGGTCGCGGACCTCCCGGTGGACCCGCTCACCGAGGGCGCGCCGAGGTACGAGCGGCCCATGAAGCCGCACCCGGCGCTCCCCGAGCTGCACGCGTTCGACGCGACGACGCTCCCCGAGCCGCCGGACCTCGGCCACGCGCTCCTCCGGCTCCTCGCGCGGCCGACCGTCGCGTCGAAGGAGTGGGTGTACCGTCAGTACGACCACATGGTCCGGCTCGTCGGCGCGGTGCGCCCGGGCGGCGACGCCGCGGTCGTGCGGATCGCGGTCGGGGACGCGGCGCACGCGCGCAAGGGGATCGCGCTCTCCGTCGCCGCGAACGGGCGCTTCTGCTTCCTCGACCCGCACCTCGGCGCGATGCACGCGGTCGCCGAGTGCGCGCGCAACATCGCCTGCGTGGGCGGCGAGCCCATCGCCGTCACCGACTGCCTCAACTTCGGCAACCCCGAGAAGCCGGAGATCATGTGGCAGTTCGCCGAGTGCGTGCGCGGCATCGGCGACGCCTGCCGCGCGCTCGGGACCCCGGTCGTCTCGGGGAACGTCTCGCTCTACAACGAGACCGAGGGGCAGGGGATCTTCCCGACGCCCACGGTCGGCATGGTCGGGCTCGTGGAGCCGGTGGAGCGGACCTGCCGGAGCGCGTTCCGGAGCGCGGGCGACGTCGTCGCGCTCGTCGGCTCGATCCAGGGCGCGGTGGGCGGCTCGGAGTACCTCGCCTGCGAGTTCGGCAAGGAGGCGGGCCGCCCGCCCGCCCTCGACCTCGCGCGCGAGAAGGCGGTGCAGGAGACGGTGCGGCGCGCGGTGAGGGAGGGGCTCCTCTCCTCCGCGCACGACTGCTCCGACGGCGGCCTCGCCGTCGCGCTCGCCGAGTGCTGCATGATGGCGGACGCCCCGGCGGACGGCTCCGCGCCGGGCTGGCTCGGCGCGGCGGTGCGGATCCCGTTCCCGGCGCGGAAGGACTTCGTCCTGTTCGGCGAGGACGCGAGCCGGATCGTCGTGTCGCTCCCGAACGCGAACGCGCGGCGGCTCCTCGAGATCGCCCAGGAGTGCGGCGCGCCGGTGATCCGGCTCGGCGTCGTCGGCGGCGAGCGGCTCGTCGTGGAGGGCGCGCTCGACGTGCCCGTGGCGGACCTCGCCCAGGCCTGGCGTGACGGGATCCCGAGCGTGCTCCGGCGCGACACGGCGCACTTCTCGCTCTCGAACGCGTGAGGCCGCTCGCACGGGCTCCGATCTCGGGCGCAGGGCCGCTCCCGGCGCCGGGCCGGACCGGGCCGCCTCGATCTCCGCGCCGGGCAAGTCTCGCGAAGCGACACGTGCCGGCCCGCTCCTCGCGGCGATTCGTGCCGGCCCGCGCCCTGCGGCCTGCTCTTTCGGGCGAGATCGCGCGCGGATGGGACCGACTGCCCATTCTCGCGGGGGCGCGCCCGACCCAGGGTCGCGTGGAAGGTCGCTTGGTCCCACGGGTTTCGCGCCCCTGAGGCGGCGCCGTCGTTGCACTCCGGGGCATCGCGCCAGGTCCCCGCATGTCCGTCGCCGAGTACGCCTGCGTCTTCGTCCGTCCTCCGAGGGAGCGCCTCGCGGCCGCCGAGCGGCTCGTGCGCGCGCTGCCCTCCTACCTCGGCGCAGGCGCCGGCGAGTGCGACCTCCACCGCTGCGCCGCGTCCGGCTACCTCGCCGCGGTGGTGCGCGCGCCGGAGGCGGCGTTCTCGCCCGACGCCGTGGCGCGGCTCGGCTTCTGGACGGCGCGCACGGGCGCGCGCGGCTTCCTCGTCGGCGCGCTCTCCGAGGCCGACCGCTCGCGCTTCGGCGCGGAGCTGGCGCTCTGCGAGCGCGTCGTGAAGAGGACGCCGCTCGCGCAGCTCGCCGACCTCGCCCGTCGCTTCTTCGGGGATCTCGGCGTGCCGCCGCCGAGGGATCCCGCCGCGCAGCCGGCGCTCGCCGTGGACCTCGACGGCCCCGGCGGCCACGGCGTGCACTACCGGCCGGAGAGCCGCGCGCTCTTCGTCGCGGGGCTCCTCGCGCCGCCGCGCGGCGACCAGCTCACCGTGGCCGTCCGCGACCGCAAGGCGCCCGCGCCGGTGGAGGGCTGGGCGACGGTCGTCGAGGTGCGCCCGCGCGAGCGCGCGACCGCGGGGAGCCCGGCCGGCTTCACGCTGCGCATCGAGGGGCCGTCGGCGCTGCACGAGCTGCTCGCCCGGCGCGCGCGCGAGCAGCCGGACCCGCTCGGGGACGCGCGCGCGGCGCCGCGCTTCCCGGTGAAGGCGCCGGTGAAGGTGACGCCGACCGCGCCCGCGGCGGGCGGCGGCGCGGCGCCGATCGGCGCCGCGAAGCCCGCCGCCGCGCGGTCGCCCGCGGCGAGGCGCCCGCCGCCGCGCGCGCGGGTCGCCTACGCGTCGGAGCAGGAGCTCGCGGCGGACTGGATCGAGAACCTCTCGCACGGTGGCGCGTTCGTGCGGACGCCCGGACCGCTCCCGGAGGGCACCGAGGTGGTGCTCGAGCTGGCGCTGCCCGACGGCGCGCGGCTCGAGGCGCGGGGCGCCGTCGCCTTCGTGAACACGAAGGGGATGGGCATCCGGTTCGTGCTCTCCCCGGAGCAGGACGAGGTGCTGTCGGCGGCGATCGCCCGCATCTCCGCCCGCCCTCGCCGCGCGCTCGTCGTGGACGACGACGCGCTCATCCGGATGGTCCTCACGGACGCGCTCGGCGCGCGCGGGTTCGAGGTGATCACCGCGGACGACGGCGAGAGCGGCCTGCGAATGCTCACCGAGGAGCTGCTCGCGCTCGACCTCCTCCTGACCGACGCCTGCATGCCCGGGATCGACGGCGAGACGTTCATCCGGACGATCCGCCAGGCCGGCGGCGAGGCCGAGCTGGCGATCGTGGCGGTGACCGGCGTGACGGAGCCCGGGTTCGAGCGGAAGCTCGAGGCGGCCGGCGCGGACGCGGTGCTCGAGAAGTCGCTCGGGCCCGAGCTGATCGCGCAGGCGGCGGACGCGGTGCTGGAGCGGAAGCGGGTCGCGCAGCAGGGGGCGGCGGACGCGGCGTAGCGCGCGGAGCCCGGCGCCACGCCGCGATGCCGTCGAACCCCGCTCTACGTGAGCCGCGTCACGGCCTCGGCTGCCCGACGTCGTGGCAGAACTCGGTGGGTGACCCGCTCTCGGTGAAGTGCTTGACGCAGATCTTGCCGAACGCGGCCGAGTAGCTCTCCGGCACGGTGACGGCGCCCGTCTGCGCGCTCGTGAAGATCAGGTCCTGGAGCCTGATCTCGCGATACGGCGGCAGCGGGGGCCGGCCGTCGTCGCTCCTCCCGGGCAGCGTGAAGACGGCATCCTTCACGTGCTTGCCGGTCGCGACGAGCTCGAACAGCTTCGGGCTCGTGCGGCCGGGCATGATCGTGAACGTCACGTCCTGGAACGTGGTCCTTCCGGCGCCGCCGCCTCCACCGGACACGGTCCCGCTGTTCTGCGCGCCGAACGAGAAGGAGTAGATCGAGGTGTCCCCCTTCCCCTCGCCCTGCACGCCATCGATCCGGACGGTGCCCACGACGGCGGGGCGCGCCGCCTCCGGGTTCTGCAGGTCCGCCACCGTCGCCTGGAGCTGGGTGATCTGCTCCTGCAAGGCCGCATCGGCGTTCGTGCGGTTGGCCATCTCGATGGCGTCCGCGTTCACGCGCGCGGCCGTCTCGGCCTGCAGCTCGGTGTGCAGCGCGGGGAGGCCGCCGCCGTTCTCCGCGGCGGCAGCGGCCTTCGCGCCGCGCCGGACCTGGGCGGCGGCGGGATCGAGGACGGCGAACGACAGCATCGCAGCGGCTGCGAGCAACGCTCTCATGGGACCCCCTTCGGTGAACTGAGGGTCCGATCGTCCCGCCGCGGGCGATCGTGTCACGCCCCGCGACGACGGGACGAACCGCCGAGCAGGGGTCGGGAGCCTCCGCTCTCCGTCGCGGGGGACGTCCGCGGGGCGAACCGCGGGCGCCCTCGCGGACGGAGGCGAAGACGGCGCCGCGCGCGGAGACGGCCGGCGCGGCGGCCGGTTGCGGCGGCGTAGGTGCGAGCCCGGCGCTTGCAGTGAACCCCGAGGGTGTGGTGAACGTATTCCACCCCGGGTTCGAATCTGGAGGGCGACCACCGAATGGCCCTTTCCGGCGTCATGACGCTCGTCCTCGCGCTCGGCGCGGCTGCGGGCGACCGGCTGCTGCTGTGCCGTCCCAACGTCGCGGGCGACGCCGCCCTGGCGCGCCCGGAGGCGGTCCTCGAGGCCGCGCGCAGGGCGGAGCGCTTCCTCGACTATGGCGTGCCGTGCGTGGACGCCGGCGAGAGCGCGCGCGCCGCGCGCCGCGCGGGCCTGGCCCACGCGGTGTCCGCGACCGCCGAGGGTCGCGTGGACGGCAGCCACTACGTGCTCGTGCTCGCGGACGTGGCGACGGAGGCGGAGCGTGCGCGGCAGTCGCTCGACGTCGCGCCCGGCGCCGACGCGGTCCCGCCGCTCCGGGCCAGCCTCGCGAAGCTGATGGAGACGCTCCCGCGGAAGCCCGGCCCCGATCCGAAGCACGTCGCCGCCTGGGCCGTCGCGGGCGCGGGCGCCGCGGCGGTGATCGCCGGCGTCGTCGTCGCGGGGCAGGCGCGCGACGCGGCGGACCGCGCGAACTCGGCGGCCGACCTCGGGACGTGGGTCGAGGCGCGGGACGAGTGGGAGCGGAAGAGGACGACGAGCGGCGTGCTCTTCGGGGTCGGCGCCGCGGCGCTCGCGGCGGGGCTCACGTGGCGATTCGCGTTCTAGGGGGAAGCATGAGGCGGATCCTGTCGATCGCCTGCGCCGTCGCGGCGCTCGCGTGCGGGTCGGTGAAGGACAGGCAGGCGTGCGGCGTGTCCACCGAGTGTCCCGTCGGGCAGTACTGCGCGCACGCGGACGGGGAGTCCAGGTGCTGGGAGGACGCCGTGGACCCGGTCGTCCAGACGGTCACCGCGTCCTGCCCGGCGGCGACCTGCCTGCGCGACGGCGTGCTGCACGTCGAGGCGACCGTCGGCGACGACGCGGAGGTGCTCGACGCGGCGGTGGCGCTCGATCTCGCGCCGGGCAGCCCGGTCCCGATGACGCGCTCGGGCACGAGGTGGGTCGCCGACGTGCAGCTCCGGGCGTTCCCGTTCGCGGCCTTCTCGCGAAACGTGGTCGCGACCGTGACCGCGCGCGACGGGGCGCGGAACGACAGCGCGCCGAGGAGCGCGGCGGCGCTGGGGGTGACGCGGCTCAGGTGGACCTACGACGCGGGGGCGCCGATCACGTCGCCGGCGGTGATGGACGACGGGACCGCGGTGGTCGGGGTGTCGGCCACGGCGAATCAGCTACGGGCGATCGCGCCCGACGGCAGTCTGGCCTGGTCGCTGTCCGTCGGCGGCAGCTCGTTCGTCACGGCCGCCCCGGCGGTCGGTGACAATGCGATCTGGGTGGGGAGCGAGGACCTCAATCTGTACGGAGTTGAGTTGGACGGGAGCGCGGTGAAGGCCGGCGTCGGTGTGAATACGGGTGGCGCGCTGAAAGGGTCGGTCGCGGTGCTTCCAGATGTCGGCAAGGAATGGGCCTTCGCGACATCTGACGCAGGATTCATCGGGGTTGCCAGCACGGTGTCGAACGAAAACGACCTTGTCGGTCCGACGACGGCATTCTCGGTGGGGCCGGTTGTCGGACTCGACGGCAGAGCTTACGCAGGTACGGCCGCTGGATCTCTCGGTGCGTATCGCCTCACTACCTCTCCTGCGGTGACATTAAGTGAAGCGTGGCGTGTGCCGGTCGGCGTCGAGGTCGCTTCTCCGCTCGCAATCGACTCTGACGGTTCGATCTGGAGCGGAGCGGTTGAGAAGCTGACCAAGACCGTTCCCGGGGATACTAGCGGTACCGCTAACGTCGTCGCTACGCTCCCGGCGAGAATCGTAGACTCGCCGGTGATCCTCGCGAATGGCGATGTACTCGTCGGTGATCAAGTTGGAGTTCTGCATAGATTCACGCCATCCGGAGCATCGGTTTGGAGTAGCGCGAATCTCGGCGCCGCGATCCACGCGGTGAGCCTGCTGTCGGGTGGCGGCGCAGCGATCGTGGTTCCCACCGCTGGCGGGAAGCTCTTCGCGCTGCGCGACGATGGCTCGGAGGTCTGGTCGACGACGCTCGACGCCGCGAAGGCCCTCCGCGCCCCCAACATCTTCACCACGCCAGGCCAGACCTCGAACGTCATCAGCACCGCCTACGTCGCGAGCTCGAGCGGCAAGCTGTTCGCCGTCATCGTTGACGGCCAGCTCGACACCGCCGCGCCCTGGCCCAAGGCGTTCCACGACCCCCGCAACACCAACCACGCGGGGCCGCAGCCATGACCCGCGCGCTCGCGTTCGCCGTCGCGTGGGTCCTCGCGACACCCGCGGCCGCGTTCGAGCGGCTGGGCGTGGTCGCCGTCGCGGACCCGCCGGGGGGGCCGGACGCGGACCTCGCCGAGCTGGCGCACCAGCTCCGCGCGGCCTGTCGCGACCGGATCGGCGGCGTCGAGGACGTGCCGGCGATGCGGGCGAGGCTCCTCGGCCAGACCTCCGGCGCCACGCTCTCCGAGCTCGACCGCGCCTACGGCGGCGCGCTCGCGGTGTACCAGAACGGAGAGTTCGAGAGC
>DASSSJ010000132.1:0-8376 GCA_035708485.1 Anaeromyxobacter sp.
CGCTCGGCGGGCGTCGCCGCGATCGGAAGACGGATGGTGAACGTCGTCCCGCGGCCGACCTCGCTCTCCACCTCGACGACGCCCCCGTGGCGATCCACGATCCCGTAGACGACGGAGAGCCCGAGCCCCGTCCCCTTCTCCTTCGTGGTGAAGAACGGGTCGAAGATGTGCGGGAGCTTGTCGGGCGGGATGCCGGGTCCGGTGTCGGCGAAGGCGATCTCCACCGCCTCCTCGCTCGACCGGGTGGTGACGCGCAGCTTCCCGGAGGCGCCCATCGCGTCGCAGGCGTTGATCGCGATGTTGAGGAACGCCTGGCGGAGCTGCCCCACGTCGGCGAGCACGTCGGGGACGTCCTGCAGGTCGCGCTCGACCTCGATGCCGTGGGTGCGCGCCTCGCTCGCGAGCAGCGAGAGCGCCTCCTCGATCGCGGTGCGGGGGTCCATCGGCTTCGGCTGGAGCGCCCGCTCGCGCGCGAACGAGAGCAGGTTCCGCACGATGGCGGAGCAGCGCTGCGTCTCGCGCTCGATGAGCCCCAGGTTCTTGAGGAGCGCCGCCCGGCCCGCGTCGTCGGGCGGCCCCTCCGCGAGCGTCCGCGACACGAGCTTCGCGAAGGTGAGGATGCCGGCGAGGGGGTTGTTGATCTCGTGGGCGATGGACGCGGAGAGCTTCCCCAGCGACGACAGCTTCTCGGCGCGGACGAGCGTCTCCTGCGCGGCCTTGAGGTCCGCGGTGCGCGCCTCGACCTGCCGCTCGAGGCCCGACATGAAGCCGGTGAGGTCGTCCTCGAGTCGCCGCAGCGAGCGCGTCATCTCGTTGAACGACGCCGCGAGGAGCCCCAGCTCGCCCTGCGAGTGGACGCGGATCTCCACGTCGAGCTGGTCGCGCGCGACGCGCCGCGTCCCCTCCAGCAGCGCCGCCACCGGCTCCACCACCTCGGCCCGGCCGAACAGGTAGAGCAGCGCGGCGAGCAGCACCACGGCGGCCCCGACGACGAGCACGAAGCCGCGCCGGAACGCGTGCACGCTCGCCTCGAGGTGGCCGAGCGACACCCGGAGCTCGAGCAGCCCGAGCACCTGGCGGCCCGGCGGGTGGACGTGGCACGCCGCCGACGAGCAGGCGCGCGCGTTGTGGAGCGGCGCGATGAGCGAGAGGGCGCGCCCGCCGCCGTCGTCGAGCACCTCGGCGCGCTCCGCCGCCGGCGCGCGCGAGAGCGGCTGCGCGCGCGAGCCGTGGCACGCGGCGCAGGCGCGGCCGCGCTTCTCGATCGTCGTCCCGACGTCGAGGGGCTCCGTCGAGAACACCACCCGGCCGCGCTTGTCGAGCACGCGGATCCGCTCGACCCCCTCGAGCCCGCCCAGGCGCGCCATGACGTCGTAGCCGTGCCGGGGGCGCGCCGCGAGCGTGGCGTCCGCCGTGGTCGCCTCGATGGCGTCGGCGAGGAGCGCGGTCGAGCGCTCGAGCTGGTCGACGAGGTCGCGCTGCATCCTGCGCTCGGCGAACCAGAGCGCCGCGATCGCGGCGAGCGCGAGCACCGCGCTCATGCCGAGGAGCTTGGTCGAGAGCCGGTGCCTGAACGGGATGGCCCCGAGCACGTCGTGGACCGGCCACCCGCCGCCGGCCGGCTGCGGGGGCGGGGCCTCGTCGTCCTCGGCGCCTTCCCGCATCGGTCGCATGTCCCCGGGGCGGTGCCGCGCGGGCGCCGCCTCCTCCGAGGGGAGGATGGAACGCGAGCCCCGGACCGGCCTTGCGCCGGGTCAAGCGAGCGCCGTCACCGGCCGGAGCCGGTCGCCGGTGCATCCCGCGGCGGCTCGTCGCGCGCGCGGCTCGGGTGGAGCACGCGCCGGAAGAGCGCCTCGAGCCGGCCGATCTCGTCCTCGCTCCGGAGCTGGACGATCCGCCCCTGCGGCAGCATCGCCTCGTCGGCGTGCGCCTCGAGCTCGCGGCGGAGCCGCGCGAGGCGGACGAAGAGGAGCCGTTGCACGGCCACCGCGATGACGGCGGCGCACGCGCCGGCGACGGTCAGCAGGGCGAGGAGCGCCTGGAGGCGCGCCGCCCCGACCGCGGCGTGCTGGCGGGTGAAGTCGTGGAGCACGAACAGCGCGCCGACCTTCCGCCCCGCCGCGTCGCGGATCGGGAACATGCCGCGCACGTACGCGCGCTCGCCGCGCTCGATCTCGCCGAGCGCGAGGCCCGCGTCGGGAATGCTCTCGACGTCCCCGTCGAAGTCGATGATGCCCTCCGTGAACGTGGTCGTGTCCACGACGACGACGTCGGGCCGGTCGTTCCAGGTGTTGGAGCGCGGGCCGAGCACGCTGGCCCAGGCCTTCTCGTCGAGGAACTTCTTCTTCACGAGCAGGCCGTACTCGTCCCCGGTGTGGATCTTCATGGCGGCGAGGAAGTGATCGATCTCCTCGGCGAGCTCCATGTACCCGAGCAGCTTCCCGCCGTGGAACCACGGGCGGACGGCGCGCAGCGCGAAGGCGGTCTTCCCCAGCTCCTTTCCGGCGCCGAGCTCGCGCGTCTCCATCGCGATCCGGAGCGTCGTCCGGCCGACGACGTCGCCGTGGAGCGCGGGCCGGTGCACGCGCAGGAACACCGTCGGCGCCGGGCCGGGCTCGATGAAGTACCAGTGGGTGATCCGGTCGCGGTCCTTCATCGTCGCGAAGAGCGGGGCGGCGGCGGCGAGGAGCCGCTCGCGATCGCGGGCGAGGAACGCGGCGCGCAGCTCGTCGTTCGCGAGGAGCGCGTCGAGCGTCGCGCCGAGCTTCTCGACGTCGCTCCGCTCCTGCGCGGCGAACGCGTGGGCCGCGCCCTGCAGCGTCGCGAGCGCCGCCTCCTCGACGTTCTTCTCGAAGATCTCGCCGGCGATCCGGGCCGCGACGAGGCTCCCCGCCACGCAGACCGCGACCACCACGAAGATCAGCTTGAGCTCTACGGAAAGGCTCCGCATCCTGCGACCCCGCCCCCCACGCCGCGACGGGCGAAGCTACCACGGCCGACGTGCGGGGTGGTGTCATACCGCGCGTGCGGGTGCGAAGGGAAGGACCGGGTGGCGGCAACGCGCCGCACGCCGACGCGGGGAAGCCGACGCGGTGCGACGCGGAGCGGGCGGCGAGGGGACCGATCGCTTCCTCGTACCCCTGCCCGCCGAGCGGGCACGGTGCTCACGCCTCGAGCGGGGTCGTCCGGAGCCGCGGCAGGACCCGCTCGCCGCACGGGGAGCCGATCGGGGGAGGAGACCGGGTCAGGTCCCCTGTCTCGCGCGCTCGTAGTGCCGCCGCGCCTTCGCCTTGTTCCCGCACTCCCTCATCGAGCACCAGCGGCGCGTCCGGGCGCGCGTGCTGTCCATGAAGAGCCAGGAGCACTCGTGCGTGTCGTGGAGCCCGCACTGGCGGACGCGGGCGAGGTCCGGGCCGGACGTGAGGAGCTCCGCGGCGGACGCGGCGACGCGCCAGAGCGGCGCGTCGAGCGCGTCGGGTGGGTCGGTCCACTCGAGCGCGCAGCACGTCGGGCCGCCTCGGACGAGGCGCCGGTGCGCGAGGGCGCGCCCGAGGTGGTCCGAGACGCGCGCCAGGTCGCCGGCGGGGGCCTCGCGGCCCGACGCGATCGCCGTGAAGATCCGGTACAGCGCCTCGCGCAGCGCGAGCGCGTCGTCGTGCGTCGCCTCCGCGCTGCCCGGGCGCCGCCGCGCCTCGGCGAGGAGCCGCCGCGCCCCCGCGTCGTCGACGATCTCGGCCTGCCGGGCCCAGCGGACGAGGTCGGCATAGGCGCCCATGCGCTCCCTCGGCTGACCGGCGCGGTCTCCCGAGACCGTGTTCACGAAGTCGAGGCACAGGCGCCCGCCCGAGAACTCGAACGGGGGCTCCATCCCTGTGGGGGCGGCGCTCATAACCTGCATCATAGCACTTGACAGGTTAGATGGCCAGGGGCATCTATAACCGGCAAGACGGCATCAAGCCGGTTACAAGACGGAGGTCACGGTCATGGCTGCGAGCAGGGCGAAGGTCCTCTCCACTCTCCCCTCGTCCCGGCAGGCTCCGGCGGTGCGCGCGGAGCCGGCCCTGCCGGCGCGCCGGCAGGAGCGCCGGGCGTCGCTCCAGGTCCTTCGCGACTCCGTGGGCGGCGCGCTCCTCCTCGCGGCGTGGATCGCGCTCTGGACGGCGACGTGGGCGGCGGTCGCGGGTCCGCTCTCCCCGGCGCACGAGGCGCCGCCGGCGCAGGCCTCGTCCACCGCGGCGAGGTGAGGCGGTCGGATCGGGGTCGCTCGGCGGCTCGGGTCGCGCCGGCGGCGGCGGGGATCGCCGTCGCGGTCCGGGGCCGCGGTCGCGGCCGGCTCGGGGTCGCCGTCGGGATCGAGGTCGACCCTTGTCCCGCCGCCCGCCCCGTGCCATGAACGCGCGCCGCCGTGCTCGACCTCTCGACCCTGAACCCGCCCCAGCGCGAGGCCGTCACGACGATCGACGGCCCCGTGCTCGTCCTCGCCGGCGCCGGCTCCGGCAAGACCCGCGTCATCGTCCACCGCATCGCCTACCTCATGGCGCGCGGCGTGGACCCCGAGGCGATCCTCGCGGTCACCTTCACGAACAAGGCCGCCGGCGAGATGCGCGAGCGCGTGGCGGCCGTCGCGGGCGCCGCCGGCGTGGACGTGTTCGTGTCCACCTTCCACGCGTTCGGGCTCTGGCTCCTCCAGCAGGAGCACCGGGCGGCGGGCCTCCCGAGGCGGTTCGCGATCTGCGACGCGGGCGACCAGGCCGCGCTCGTCAAGCGCTGCATGCGCGAGGTCCGCGTGGACGACCGCAGCTTCGACGCGGGGCGGGTCCTGGCGATCCTCTCGCGCGCGAAGAACGAGGGGCGCAGGCGGATCCGGCCGAAGGCGGCGGGGCAGGGCGACGACTACGACCTCGTCGCGGCCGAGGTGCAGCCCCGCTACGAGCGGGCGCTCCGCGCGCAGCGCTCGGTGGACTTCGACGACCTCATCGCGCTCCCGGTGAAGCTGCTCTCGGAGGACCCCGCGCTCCGCGCGCGGTACGCGCGCCGGTTCGGCCACGTGCTCGTGGACGAGTACCAGGACACGAACGTCGCGCAGCTCCAGCTGCTGAAGGCCCTCGCCGGCGACGACCGGAACGTCTGCGCGGTCGGCGACGACGACCAGGCGATCTACGGCTGGCGCGGCGCCGAGGTGCGGAACATCCTGCGCTTCGAGAAGCACTTCCCCGGCGCGAGGGAGATCCGGCTGGAGCAGAACTACCGCTCGACCGGGAACGTCCTCGCCTGCGCGAACGCCGTCATCGCGAGGAACCCGGACCGGCGCCCCAAGACGCTCTTCACCGCGGCCGGCGCGGGCGACCGGGTCCGGCTCGTCGCGCTCGAGAACGAGGAGGAGGAGGCGCGCTGGATCGCCGAGGAGATGGGGCGGCTCCGGCGCGAGGGGCGAGGGTGGAGCGACCTCGCCGTGCTCTACCGCCTGAACGCCCAGTCGCGCCCGATCGAGGAGGCGCTCCGGGCCGCGTCCATGCCGCACGTGGTCCACGGCGGCCCCGCCTTCTTCGACCGCGCCGAGGTCCGCGACCTGCTCGCGTACCTGAAGGTCTGCTCGGCGCCGGAGGACGAGGTCTCGCTCGCCCGGATCGTGAACGTCCCGGCGCGCGGGATCGGCGACGCCTCGCTCGAGCGCGTCCAGGCGTGGGCGGTCGCGGAGGGCGTGCCGCTCTTCGACGCCCTGCGCGGGGCGGAGCGCGTGCCGGACCTCCCGCGCGGCGCCGCCGAGCGGATCGCGGCCTTCGTCGCGCTCGTCGAGCGGCAGCGCGCCCGGTTCGCGGAGGGCAGGCTCGCCGAGGCCGCCCGCGCCCTCGTCGCGGAGGTGGATCTCTACGGCCACGCGCGGGCGTCGGTGCAGTCGCTCGAGGCGGGGCAGCGGAAGGTGGACGCCATCGACGGGATCCTCCGGTCGCTGGAGGCGCACGAGCAGCGGACCGCCCGCCCGTCGCTCGGCCCGTGGCTCCAGCGCCTCGCCCTCGACTCGCGCTCCGAGGAGGACCCCGCGCCCGACGGCGGCGTCTCGCTGATGACGCTCCACGCGGCGAAGGGGCTCGAGTTCCCGGTGGTGTTCCTCGTCGGCGCCGAGGAGGATCTCCTGCCGTGCGCCGGGATCCAGGGCGAGGCGCGCGACCTCGGCGAGGAGCGCCGCCTCGCCTACGTCGGCCTCACCCGCGCGCGGGAGCGGCTGTACGTGACGCGCGCCGCCGCGCGCACCAAGCGGGGGAAGGTGGCGCCGCGCACGCCGTCGCGGTTCCTCGACGACCTGCCCGCGGACGCGTGCGAGGAGGTGGATCCCGCGGCGGGGGAGGCGCGCGAGGACGTCGCGGCCACCGCGGCGACCGTCATGGCGGCGTTCCGGCAGCGCCTCGGGGGCGCGGGGTAGCCGGACCGCGGGCGCGAGCCGGACGTCGGCGCGCGCGCGTGGGGCGGGGTCGATCGGGGGGACCCGCGGCAGGCGCGGGCCAAGACCCTTGACTTCGCCGCGTGCCTCCTCTAAAAGGCCCGTTCCAATTCGGAATTCCGCAGGGTTATCCATGTCCAAAGGCACCACGCACAGCGCGACGAAGGCCGAGGCCTTCAAGAGCCGCAAGTGGTGGCTCGTCGACGCGAACGACAAGGCCGTCGGGCGCCTCGCGAGCCGCATCGCTTCGGTCCTCAAGGGCAAGCACAAGGCCCTCTACACGCCGTCGATCGACACCGGCGACTTCGTCGTCGTGGTGAACGCGGAGAAGGTCCGCTTCACGGGGAAGAAGGAGACGGACAAGACCTTCTTCACTCACACGATGCACCCGGGCGGCGCGAAGCACACCCCGATGCACAAGCTCCGCGAGCGGCACCCGGAGGACATCCTCCTGAACGCCGTCCGCCGCATGCTGCCCCGCACCGCGCTCGGGCGGCAGATGATGACGAAGCTGAAGGTCTACGCCGGCGAGAAGCACCCGCACGCCGCGCAGAAGCCCGAAGCGCTCCAGTGAGGAAGGCGAAGATGGCGACGCAGGCGAACATCCAGGTCGGCCGCCGCAAGGAGTCCGTCGCGCGCGTGCGGATCGCGCCCGGGACGGGCAACATCACGATCAACGGCCGGCCGATGGACGAGTACTTCGGTCGCGAGACGTCCAAGATGATCCTGGTCGAGCCGCTGAAGCTCGTCGACCAGATGGGCAAGCTCGACGTCTACGTGAACGCGAAGGGCGGCGGCCTCTCCGGCCAGGCCGGCGCGATCCGGCACGGCATCAGCCGCGCGCTCTGCGAGTACAACCCGGAGTTCCGGCCCGTCCTCAAGAAGGCGGGCTTCATGACGCGCGACGCGCGCGCGGTCGAGCGGAAGAAGTACGGCCGCCCCGGCGCGCGCAAGCGGTTCCAGTTCTCGAAGCGGTGAGGCGGCCCCATCTCCGGGCCGGGCACTTTTCGCGAAGCGAAATGTGCCGGCCCGCTCCTTGCCGCCCTCTCCCGGTCCTCTCTGGTGATGCACGGCCCGCCCCGTGAAGCGCGGGGCCGGCCGTGCCGCGTCGGGCGGTCGCGTGCGCGACGCGCTGGGTGAGGCCGACCGCGACCGCGACCTCGACTGCGACCCCGGCCCTCGAACCTCCGGCCTCGCCACCCGAGGCGCGGCGAGGTCCCGATGCCGACGTTGTGCGGCATGGACCGTCACGCGGGGGACGCGGCGGGGAGGCGGCTCGCGGTCCGCCGCGCGGTCGCGGTGGCGGCCGGGGCGCTCGCGGGCGCGGCGCTCGTTTCGCTCGTGTTCGTGCGAGTCGGCTGGGACGGGGGGCCCGTGGTCCGGCCGCGCTTCGAGCTCGCGGCGTTCGCCGGGAGCATCTCGGACCACGCGGGGTGGGTGGTCCCGTTCGCCGCCCTCGCGGCCTGCCTGCCCGCCCTCCGCGCGCTCGTGTGGCGCGCCGTCCTGCCTCCGCCCGCGCCGCGGACCGCGGACGCGTACCACGCGACCGCGCTCGGCGCGCTCGTGCACAACACGATCCCCGGGAAGCTCGGGCCGGTCGCCGCCGCTTGGGTGCTGGCGCGCGCGGCGCGGCGGCCGTTCGCCCCGGCGCTCTCGTCGCAGCTCGTGGCGAAGCTCCTCGAGATGGGCGACGTGGTGGTGCTCGGCGCCGTGGCGGCCTCGGTCCGCTCGACGCCCGGCGCCGGCCGGGTGGTCGTGCTCGGCGCGGCCGCGTTCGTCGTGCTCGCCTCCGTCGCCGCGGTGACGGCGCTCGGCGCGCCGCGCGTCTCGGCCCGGCTCGCGCATCGCGCGCCGCGGGTCGGCGCCGCGCTCGCCTCGCTCGGGGCGGGGCTCGCCGGGGCCGGCCGGCCGCGGCGGCTCGCCGCCGCGGCGGCCCT
>DASSSJ010000133.1:0-61550 GCA_035708485.1 Anaeromyxobacter sp.
AACCCCGCGGCCGCGCCGCCGCCTCCGCAGGAGCCGCAGCAGCCGCAGGGCGGGTGCGGGTGCGGCGCCGGCGCGAGCGTCGGCGTCGAGGCGCTCGCGCTGGCGGCGCTCCTCGCCGTGCGGCGGCGGCGCCGCGCCCCCGGATAGCCGGCGCGCCCCGGAGAGCCCCGGGGCGCGGCCGGCCCCCGGCGCCTCGCGCGCGTCCTTCACTTATGGTCAAGTCTGCCTCGCGACGAGACGCCCCGCCGGCCCGCGGAGCGATCCGCAGCCCGTTGGGCCCGTCACCATTCGGGCGATTCACCTCTCTCGCTAGCGGTCGCATCCCACTGGACACGGCCGGCGCCCTCATCCGTACCCGGAGTGATTCCGCGGGACGGCGCGGCCCTTCACTCCCGAGGAGAACGAGATGAGACGATCGATCCAGCTTGCGGTGGTCCTCCTGGCCGCGGGGCTCGCCGCCGACGCCCGCGCCGCGGACGCCGACTGCAGCACGTGCCACTCCGCGACCGTGGCGGCGTACTCGCGCTCCCGGCACGCGACGCTCGCGTGCGACACGTGTCACCAGAACTCGGGCGGCCACCTCGCCGACGCGGTGGCCGTCGGCGGCGACGCCGCGCGGCTGTCGGTCGTCCCGAAGGCCTCGTTCACGATGGAGATCTGCCTCCCCTGCCACCAGGAGCAGTACGACTCGTTCCGGATGGAGGTGTTCGGCAGGACGTTCTACGGCGGGAGCTCCGACCCGGCGAGCGCCTGGAACAAGACCGTCGACCTGCCGAGCTGGAACGTGCTCATCGACGGCCACCCGTTCGTCCTCGAGACGTACGAGGACCGGCCGATGGCGGTGAACCAGATCGACCACCAGGAGACGATCCGGCCCGGCTCGGAGGCGTGCCTCTCCTGCCACGGCACCAAGGTCGCGTTCTACATGGGGGAGACCTACCGCAACGCCAGCGGCCAGGTGGTCACCATCCCCGCCCCGACGGGCCGCATCCGCGACGGGCGGTGGGACCCGGTGGCGCAGCTCTACCTGCCCGCGGCCGGGCCGGACACGGGCCACCTCGTCCACGACGGCACCTCGCACAAGCAGCGCGACGGCTCGTGGAACCAGGCGGTCACGACCACCTTCGTGCCGAACGGCACGACCATCCGGATCACGACGGACGGCACGGACCCCGCGTTCCCGTACCAGGTGAAGTCGGTCGCCGTCCTGCCGAAGCCCGTGACGCAGGAGGTGAAGGACGTCTTCGGGAACCCGACGGGGAAGGTCGTGACGTTCCAGACGATCGCCAGCTACCCCGAGGCCGGGGCGGACATCAACGGCGTCACGGGGGACGCCGCCGCCGATGCGAACGTCGCCACCGTCGCGCGCGACTGGCTCTACGCCGTCGGCGAGGCCCTCGCCTTCGACGGCCTCGACTACCAGTTCCACCCGCTCGATCCCGCGCACCCGACGCACTTCTCGGGCGAGGGCGCGAACTGGCCGTCGATCGAGTCCGGTGAGCTCTGCAACCAGTGCCACGACCCGCACGCGACGAAGCTCCGGATCGTGAAGCGGGCGCTCATCGAGGGGATCGCGCGGAACGGCGTGAACCCGTACGACCCGGCGAAGAGGAACATCCGCACCTTCGAGGAGGCGAGCCGGCAGGACCAGATCAACTCGGTCTGCGCGCAGTGCCACAGCGAGTACGTGGGCGGCTACAGCGCGAACGACCGCCGCGATCGCGAGTTCTTCCCGTGGGCGAAACCGTCCGACCGCGCCGTCGGGACCGAGATCGTCTCCGGCGTGGACACCCTCTACCGCGAGATCTTCGGGTACGCGCAGGACTGGACCCACGGCGGGCCGGTGCGTCCGTGGCAGACGACGGATCCGAACGCGCGCGGCTACTACCCGGGCCAGCTCTTCCCCATCGGCGAGAAGCTCGTGAAGAGCCAGCACCCCGAGGCGGAGACGGTCTGGGGCGACGCGATGTACGAGGCGGGCGCGAGCTGCATCGACTGCCACGCGATGAAGCTCACGAGCCCGCGGACGGGGAAGCAGTACACGAGCCACTGGTTCACCTCGCCGCTCAACTGGATGGACCTGAACGGGAACAGCCCGTACGGCGTGCCCATGAACCCGTGCCAGCAGTGCCACCAGAACCAGACCATCGCCCAGAAGACGGCGGAGATCCGGTCGATCCAGAACGACACGTTCGCCCAGCAGCAGGTCGTGCAGGCCGAGCTCGTCCGCTCGCTCGCCGCGATCAGGGGCCACAAGGACCGCGGCGGCGCCCGGACCCCGCAGCTCGAGCGCGCGGTGTGGCTGCACCAGAACGCGCACCTGCGCTGGGAGTACTACGTCCAGGCGGAGAACAGCATGGGGTTCCACAACCCCGACGAGATCCACTCCGAGCTGAACACGGCCCTCGCCTACGCGCTCGAGGCGCAGGCGCTGCTCGACCCGCCGAAGCCGGGCCAGACGCCCGTGCTCGAGTGCCCGCAGGTCGTCGAGGGGCAGTACAGCGATCCGGTGGCGATCGCGCTCAAGGCGACGGACGCCGACGGCCCGCCGCAGCTCCTGCGCTTCTCGGCCGGGAACCTGCCCGCGGGGCTCGCCCTCGAGGACAACCTCGACGGCACTGCGGCCATCTCCGGCAACGTCGGCGGGCACGGCGGCACCTACCTCGTCGAGGTGGCCGTGACCGACGGCTCCGGGCTTCGCGCGGTGAAGACGATCGACCTCCGGATCCTGCCGGAGGCCACGGAGATCGCCTACACGAGCCCGCAGACCGCGCAGGCCGGCAGCCTCGTCACGTTCCTCGGCACCATCCGGGAGGTGAACGACGGGTCGCTCGGGAACCTCACGCTCGCGAAGGTGTACTTCGAGCTCACGAACGTCGCGACGAACGAGCGGCTCGTCGACGGCCCCGCCAACGTGATGTCGACGGGCGCCGCCGCGAGCGGCAAGCTCAAGTACGACTGCACGACCGGGCTCGCGCCCGGCACGTACCGCGTCGTCGCGCGCACCACGCCCGGCAACGGCTACTACGCGGGCACGTCGGGTGAGGCGACGCTCGTGGTGAAGTGAGCCCGCGCCGCCGGCACCGACCCCTCTCCCCCTGCGCCGCGGGGGGAGAGGGGATCCGCGTGCTCGGGGCCGGCGCCCGGGCGGCTACATCAACCCGGGCTTCCCCGCCTTCCAGCGCTCCAGCTCCGTGGTGAGCAGCGCGACGTGCTCGCGCTCCTCGGCGGCGAGCTCCTTGTAGAGCTGGCGCTCCACGGAGCCCTCCGGCGTCTTGCCGACCCGCTCCTCGAAGAACTTCACGGCGCGCTGCTCGAAGGCGATGGCGATCCGGAACAGGTTCGCCGGGTCCTCCGGCTTGTTGGGGATGCCCGCGTAGATTGCGGCGCGGTCCACCTTGAAGTCCCGCGACGGCGCCGGCACCTGCGCGTGGTAGCGCCGGGACAGCGTCGCCATGTGCTCCCTCTCCATGTCGGAGAACTTGCCGAAGAGCGTCTTGAGGTGGGGATCCTGCGCCTCGGCCTGGGCGCGGCTGTAGAACGCCTGGCCGCCGAGCTCGATCTCGAAGGCGATGCGGATCGCCTCGAGCGCGTTCGCCTCCTCGATCTTCCGCGGGTCGAGCACCTTGAGCCTGCCGCCGCACGCCGGGCACATGCCGTACGGGAACGCGAACCCCTCGCTCACCTTGCCGCAGTCGTCGCAGCGCCACTCGAGCTTCGCGGTGGCGCAGCAGATGTACTCCTCGTCGCCCTCGATCGGCTGGTGGCACTTCGGGCACTTCATCGCGGGGGTCTCCGCGCCGGTCGCGACGGCGCCGGCGTGCGCGGTGACGGCGGGCAGCTGCGCGGGCGGCTCGAACTTCGCGACGTCCTCCCTCGTGATCGGCCACTTCTTGCCGCTCGTGAGGTAGGTCGCGATCGACCGCGCGGCGCGACGCCCGGCGCCCATGGCGAGGATCACGGTGGCGCCGCCGGTGACGATGTCGCCGCCGGCGAACACGCCGGGGAGGTTCGTGGCCTGCGTGGACTCGGCCTTCCCGTCGTCCGCGGCGATGTTGCCCCACTTGTTGAGCTCGAGGCCGGGCGTGGACTTCGTGACGACCGGGTTCGCCTTCGTGCCGAGCGCGACGATGACGGTGTCGCAGTCGAGGTCCTTGAACCTGCCCGTGGGCAGGGGCTTGCGGCGCCCCTTCTCGTCCGGATCGCCGAGGACCATCTCCTCCACCTTCATGCCCGTCACGTTGCCGTCGGCGTCCCGGTAGACCTCGACGGGCGCGTGGAGGAAGAAGAACTCGATCCCCTCCTCCTTCGCGTGCCGGATCTCCTCGACGCGGGCCGGCGCCTCCGCCTCGGTGCGGCGGTACACGCAGCGGACCGTCGGCGCGCCGAGGCGCTTCGAGACGCGCAGGCAGTCCATCGCCGTGTTGCCGGCGCCGATGACGGCGACGCTCTTGCCGAGGGTGATGGGCGTGTCCTTGAACGGGAAGACGTTGCCGCCCATCAGGTTCACGCGGGTCAGGAACTCGTTCGCCGAGTAGACCTGGCTCGCGTTCTCGCCCGGGACCCCCATGAACATCGGGGCGCCCGCGCCGACGCCGAGGAACACGGCGTCGTAGCCCTTCTCCTTCATGAGCTGCGGGACGGTGAAGGTCTTGCCGATGACCTTGTTGGTCTCGATCTTCACGCCCATGTCGACGAGGTTCTTCACCTCGCGATCGATGATCTCGCGCGGGAGGCGGAAGGCCGGGATGCCGTACTGGAGCACGCCGCCGACGACGTGGAGCGCCTCGTAGATGGTGACGTCGGCGCCGAACTTCACGAGGTCGGCCGCGGCGGCGAGGCCGGCGGGGCCGGAGCCGCAGATCGCGACCTTGCCGATCTTCTTCGCGAACCGCGGGACGGTGACAGGCTTCGGCTTGCCGTTGTCGCCGACGAACCGCTCGAGGCGGCCGATCCCGACCGACTCGACCTTCGCCGCGATCACGCACTGCGCCTCGCACTGCGTCTCCTGCGGGCAGACGCGGCCGCAGATCGACGGGAAGGCGTTCGCCTCCTTGATGACCTCGAGCGCGCCGTCGATGTCGCGGACCACGATGTGCTTGAGGAACCGCGGGATGTCGATCGAGACCGGGCACCCGGAGATGCAGGTCGGCTTCGCGCACTGGATGCAGCGCTCCGCCTCGCCGAGCGCCATCTCCAGCGTGTAGCCGAGGTTCACCTCCTTGAAGTTCCGCGACCGCTCGAGCGCGTCGCGCTCGGGCATGTGCGTCTGCTTCGGGGCGAGCTCCTTGATCTTCTTGTAGTTCTTCTTGTTCTGGACGAAGAGCTGCTGCTCGAGGTTGCAGAGGTGCGCGTAGTCCTCGGACGCGCGCTTCTCCTGGCTCGTGAAGCGCCTCTGCCGCGTCATCAGCTCCTTGAAGTCCACCTTGTGGCCGTCGAAGTCCGGGCCGTCCACGCAGGCGAACGCGACCTTGCCGTCCACCGTCACGCGGCAGGAGCCGCACATGCCGGTGCCGTCCACCATGATCGCGTTGAGCGACACCATCGTCTTCACGCCGAAGGGCCGGGTGGTCTCGACGCAGGCGTTCATCATCGGGAGCGGCCCGATGGCGACGACGAGGTCCGGCTTCTGCTTCTCGAGGATCTCCTTCAGCGCCGCGGTGACGAAGCCGGGCTTGCCGTAGGAGCCGTCGTCGGTGCAGACGACGAGGTCGTCGCAGTACTTCCTGAACTTGTCCTCCCAGAAGATCAGGTTCTTGTTCCGGAACCCGATGACGCCCGTCGTCCGGTTCCCCGCCTCCTTGAAGGCGCGGAGCTGCGGGTAGACCGGCGCGACGCCGAGGCCGCCGCCGACGAGCACGACGTGCCCGTACTTCTCGACGTGCTGCGGGAGGCCGAGCGGGCCGACGAAGTCGGGGAACGTGTCGCCCTGCTCGAAGTCCTCCATCATCTCGCGGGTCGTCTTCCCGAGCGTCTGGACGACCATCGTGATGGTGCCCTTCTTGCGGTCGAAGTCGGCGACCGTGAGCGGGATCCGCTCGCCGCCGTCGCGCAGGCGGAGCATGACGAAGTGCCCGGGCTGGGCGGACGCGGCGACGTCGGGGGCGGCGACCTCCCAGAGGAAGGTCGTGTCGGAAAAGGCTTCGCGGCGGACGATGGAGTACGGCATCGGGAGTCCGTTTCCTCCGAGCGGTTTTGGGGGGTGCTGCGGAGGGTCGGGTGGTATCAAGCCGGGCGCCGAGGCGTCAAGGGATCGGCGCGAGATCTCGGGGGAATCCCCGATGCGTCCGGTCCACTTTCGGCCGGCGCACCGCGGCGCGCGATCGCCACCCGGAGGGAGCGCTCGCCTGCTCCGGTGCGGGAAGCCGTCGCGCAGCCCTCCGACCCGGGTCGCGCTACGGAGTCGGAGCGGGGTCGGCCTCGAACGCGGGATCGGCCACGGCGGCCCGGAGCCAGGCGGCTCGGTCCCGGATGCGCGCCTCGAGCGCGCTCACCGAGGCGCGCGTCGTCGAGAGGAACGGATCCTGCGCCGCGGCCTCGGCGATCTGCATCCACCACGCGTCGAGGCGCGCCGCGAGCGCGTCCGGATCGTAGGCGGCCACGGCGCACCGCACCGCCTCGCGGTACCGCGCCCTCCACGCCGGATCGTCCAGCGCCACCTCGGCCGGGTGCTGCAGGACGGCGGGGAACAGGGTCGGGAGCGCCGCCTCGCCGGGCGTCGAGGGGAAGGCCTGGTCGAGGTCCACGGGGACGAACAGGAACCCGCGCTGCGGGTGGTGGTACAGGTAGTAGTTCCACCCGTGCAGCCAGAAGTTGTCGCGGGCCGGCAGCACCGCCTCGGCGGCCCACTCGACGAGGGCCTCCTCGAGATCCACGAGCCCGGCGAGCGTCGCCGCGTCCGCGGCGGCGCGGTACGGCGCGAGATCGGAGCCGTCGTTCGTCTCCTCGTTGGTCCGCGGGCGCCAGCCGCTCTTGTACAGGTTGCCGTCGTCGGCCGCGGCCCCGAAGTTCCGCCGCAGGAAGTCCTTGTTCACGTGCTCCAGGTTCACGTAGAGGCCGTAGTACGCGCCGTTCACGACCAGGCGCGCGTGGTTCGCGCACGGCGCGGGCAGCCCGAGGTCGCGCAGGTACGACAGCGCGAGCCGCTCCTCGAGCACGCGGCAGCCGCCGTGGTCGAGGTCGATGCGCCGGACGCCGTGGTGGCGGCGATCCGGATCGAGCTGGTTGAAGGAGATCGCGAGCTGCAGCTTGTCGCCGCACCGCGAGTTGTTCCCTCGCAGCCGGACCATCGCGTCGGGGACCGCCTCGGCGCCGTGCCGGAACACCGCCGGCCGGTAGACCTCCAGCCCGAGGACCTGGTCCTGCCGGAGCGCCGCCCAGGTCTCCTCCGCGATGTCGAGCTCGAACGTGGGGAGGTCGTCGTCCGCGTACAGATCGGGGCACGCCCCGGGGAGCCGGGTCACGACGCCGTCGTCGGCCGGCGGCGTGTAGGTGCGGCCGACGGCGACCGGCGGCGGGGCGTCGCCGCACGCGAGCGCCAGCGCCGCGCCGGCGAGGACGAGCGCGCGGGCGACCGCCGCGCGGCGCGCGCCATGCCGTCTCGCGCTCATCGGGCTCCTCCCCTCCGCGCGCCGCGTCGCCGGCTCAGGTCCCCGCCACGTACGACCTCAGCTCCTCGACCCGCTCGCCCTCCTCGCGCACCTTCCCGACGCCGGGCGCGAGCCAGTACGTCCGCTTCGGATCGACCTTGTCGAGCCGCTCGCGCTCGACCTGCACGCAGGAGAACGTCCCCGCCGGCACCGTCACCTTCACGCCCGTCGCGACCACGGTGAACCGGTACACCGGGCTCTTCGTGCTGACGGTGTCGTCCGGGTGCCACTCGCGCTCGTTCACGGTGATCCGCGCGGTGAACCCCGCGCGCGCCTCGACCGCGAGCGTCTTCGGCGCGCCGGGGGTCCAGGTCGTCGCGCGCACGAGCACGCCCGCCCTGCGGTCCTCCTCGCGGTGCCTCACGAGGAAGCCGCCCTCGACCCCCACCCAGGCGGTCTCCTCGCCCGTCGGCTCCGTGTCCCGCACCTCGATGGCGGCGGCGCTGGACTCGGGGACGGCGGCGGGGCCGAGCACCACGACGTCCTTGTCGAAGACGCCCTTCACCGGATCGGTGACGCGGTACGTCCACCGCGCGCCCGTCCCGAGCGGCGCGAGCACCGGCGGGCCCGCGAGCGGGCCGTCGTCGGCCGGCAGCGGGGCGCCGCCGCACGCGGCGAGCGCCGCGGCGAGGGCGGCGGTTCCGGCGACCGTGGCGGCGCGCATCAGACGATCTCCTTGGAGGAGGTGGCCTGCGGCGGGGCCGAGGGGACGGCGTCGCCGTCCGGCTTCGGCGGCAGGTCGGGGACGTTGAAGAGGTCCATGACCGCGAGGAGGAGCGCCGCCAGGCTCGCGCCGGCGAACGCGACGCCGAGGGCGCCGTGGCCGCACGCCATCCCGAGGCCGATGACGAGGAACAGCACGGCCGCGTCGCGCGGGTCCTTGAGGCCTGACCGGAACCGGACGAAGCTCCCGAGGCCCACGAGCCCGAACGCCTTCGCGACGCTGTCGCCGATGACGACGATGACGAGCGCGGCGGCGACGCAGAGCAGGATCTGGGCCTGCACCATCTCGGGCCGCGGCGGCCGCCGGCCCATGAGGACGCGCCAGGGCCGGGCGGCGATCAGCGCGCCGATCGCGACGGCCGCGGCGAACCGCGGCGCGAACGCCTCGAGCCGGAACGCGTGCAGCAGCTCGCTCCCGTGCGTGAACGGGTTCAGGTCCGGCATGTCTCCTCCAGCGCGACGCGCGTGACGGCGCCCGGGGCCGCGGCGCGCGGCGCGACCGCGTGCAGCGGCCGGAGCCGCGCGGCGGCGGCCCGCGCGAAGGCCGCGTGCGCGTTCCTCAGGACGGCGACGCTCGCCGGCGCGACCTCCAGCGCCCGCGTCACGATCGCGCCGCCGCGCGGCGTCCCCGCGAGCGCGACGAGCGACGACACCGCCGTCGCGGGCCACCGCGAGACCCCCGCGGCGCGCAGCGCCCAGGCCCGGGGGTGGTCCATGCCGTCGATCGAGTCGAGCGCCTCCTTGGTCTCCGCGACCGCGCGCTCGCGGAGCGCCCAGGCGTGGGGCGCGTCCACGCCGGTCACGGCGCGCAGCACCCGCTTGCGGGCGAGCGCGAAGAAGCGCTCCTGGATCTCCCGGACGGCCTCGCCGTCGAGCCCCGCGGTCGCGCGGATCGCCGCGAGCGGATCGCGCGCGGCGAGCTCCGCGCGCAGCGCGTCCGCGCGCCGCCCGGCGACCCGCGCGAGGCTCCGGCCCACGGCCGCCCAGCGCTGCCGCCGCATCCCCTCCTCGCGCAGCTCCCACGCGGCCGGGCCCTCGACGCCGGCGAGCCCCTCGAGCACGCCGTCCAGGGCGCCGCGGTCGAGCGCGACGGCCCGGAGCGCCCACGCCTCGGGCGTGCCGTTCCCGGCGAGCCCGGCCGCCACCGCCGCCGGGGCGGCCGCGAGGAGCTCGGCGCGCAGCGCCATGGCGGCCGGCGACGCGTCCGCGCCGAGGCTCTCCGCCACGTCCGCCGGCACGGTGGGCGCGAGGGCGCGGCGGAGCGCGTCGGCGTCGCGGTCGTCGAGCCCGCGCAGGCTGCGCGCGACGAGCCGCGGCGCGCGCGGCGCGAGCTCCTCGCGCAGCGCGTGCTCCGCCGCGCCCGGGACGCCCGCGATCAGGTGGGCGGCCAGGGCCGGCTCGGCGACGGCGAAGCGGCGGACCATCGCCAGGAACCGCGCGGACACCGCGGCGGGCGACGCGTCGGTCGCCTCCGCGGCCGCGGGGAGGTGGCGCCGCGCGGCGCCGATCGGCGGAGCGCCGCCGTCCGCCCGCCGGAGGAGCTCGGCGGCGATCTCGTCCGCCACCGCCTCCCGGGCGCGGCCGTCGTTCACCGCAACCACCCAGCGCGCCGGATCGGCGGCGGCCTCCGCGCGCAGGTGGTTCCGGATGCGGACCTGGAGGCCGGAGCCGGAGAGCCCCTTGCGCGACTCGCGGTCGCGATCGCAGCCCTCGAGGATCTTGCCGACGCGCTTGCGCAGCCGCGCGAGGTCGGGATCGACGTCGACGAGCACGACCGCGTCGGGCCGGGTGCCGCTCGCCGCGACGCGCGCGGCGGCGTCCACGTCCGCGCGCGGCAGCGCCCGCCCCGCGGCCGCGAGCGCGACGAGGCTGTGCAGGCTCCGGTCGGTGATGACGAGCCTGCCCGCCGCGAGCGCCGGGCGCACGATCTGGTCGAGCTGCTGCGCCTCCCGCGCGAGGTTCAGGAACAGCTCCGCGCGCGCGGACATCTCGAGCAGCGCCGGGTCGCGGGTCAGCTCGCGCACCCGCCGCGCGACCGCGGACGCGAGGACCCCGTTCTCGCGCGCGTGCAGGACGTCCCTGCCGGCCGCGCGGAGGCGCTCCGCGACCAGGTTGGACAGCGTCGTCTTCCCGCTGCCGTCGATCCCCTCGAACGCGACGAACACGGCGGCCACCCTCACGCGCCGGAGGAGCCGACGCGCCCTGCGTCGCGGCTCCCGGCGGCGAACTTGCTGTAGGCGATGCCGCGCGCGCGCCCGAGCTCGACGAGCCACGCGGGGAGCGCGCCGGGCGCGTGCTTCAGCTCGAGCACGACGAGCCGCTCCCCGGCGAACGGCGGCGCGAGGGACGCGAGCGACGGCCGCGTCCCCGGGGCGAACAGGCTCCAGCCCGCGGCGTGGAAGCGGAGCTCGTCGTCGAACGTCGCGCGCCACTCCGGCGAGGCCTGGAACACCCGGCGCCGGTACGTGGAGGCGACGGTCGGCGCGATGGCGCCGAACGTCGGCGCGAGCGCCCGCCGCACCTCCGCGGGCACGTCCTCCGGGGGGAGCCAGAGCCGGTCCTTCGAGGTGATCCCGCCGCGCTCGCGCTTCACGTCGAGCGCGACGCGCCCGGGGCGGTCGCCCAGGTCCGGATCGTACGACCGCGTCCGGATCTTCACGCAGTCGTCCGGGGTGGTCGCCGCGCGCCGCGCGAGCTTCCCGTCGGGGGAGTCGAAGTAGACGCAGGCGACCCGGCACTCGTACGGCGCGATCTCCGCCGCGAGCCGGCCGGCCAGGCGGCTCGCCTCCTCCGGCTCGAGCAGGATCTTCGTCTCCCGCCGGATGCGGGTGACGCCGCCCTCCGCGAACGGAACCGTCGTCATCTCCTCCCGCCCCCCTCAGAACCGCGAGCCCACCTCGGCCGCCACGGCGACCGCCGGGGACCCGTCGCCCGGCCGGCGCGCCCACTCCCCCTGGAGCTTCACCTTGAGTCCTTCGGTCCAGGAGATCACCGCCCCGGCGATGGCGCCGTAGCCCACGCCCGGCGTGGCGCCGCGCAGCCGGAGCGCCTCCATGCCGACCACCGGCGTCAGCCGGAGCCGCCGCGCCTCGCCGGCGCGGAGGCGCCACGACAGGAGCGCGGTCCCCGCCGAGAAGGGGCCCTCCGCGACGCTCCCCGCGAACGCCTCGAGCGCCGCCCGGACGGGCCCGAGGTCGAGGTTCACGAACGGGCCCGCCGCCCACCGCGCCGGGACGGGCGCCGCGCCGGTCGCGTGGCCGGCGCGGTACCCGCTCGCGCCGAGCTCGACGCCCTGCCGCCGCGCCGCGACCCGCGCCGCCCAGTCCTCGCCCGCGTCGCTCCTCGCCTCGAGGGCCTCGCTGTCGCCGAGGAACACGCCGCCCGTCGCGTCCAGCCGGCCGCCCCACGGCCGGAGCGTGCCGGCGAGCCCCACCCGCCGGCCGCCCAGCCCGTTGCGCTTCACGAGGTAGCGATCGACGAGCCCGCGATCCACGAGGGGCAGGCTCCAGGCGGAGTCGAGCCGGCGCTCCGAGAACGGGGCCTTGAAGCGGCCGGCGGTGAGCCGGGTCACCCCGGGTCCGTCGATCCGGACGTACGCGTCCTCGATGAGCGGGGTCGACGCGAGGTCCGCCTCGACGACCGTCTCGACCCCGGGGAGCCGCGCCTCGATCCCGAGGCGGGCGGAGCTCACCCCGAACGTGCGCCCCCAGGCGTCCCGCTCGTCCGCGGCCACGCCCACGAAGAACCGCCCGTGGACCTCCAGCTCGAGCGGGAGCGTGATGAGGAGCTTGCGCGCTCCGTCCGGCGCCGCGCCGGGAGGCGGCGTGGCGTCGCGAGGCGTCTTCGCCGCGGCCGCGGCCGCGGCCGCCGCCTCCGCCGCGGACGCCGCGCCCCCCGGCCGCGCGACCGCAGGCGCGGTCGTCCCACCGGAGGCGGCCGCCGCCGCGCCGGGGGCGGGGCTCGCGCGGACCGGCGGCAGCGCGCCCTCCGAGGCGACCTCGTCAGGCCCGCTCGGCAGCAGCACCCATGCGTGCGCCGCCCCCACGGGCGCCCCCGCGACGAACGCGGCGGCCAGCGTGCACCTCACGAGCGACGGACGAAGCGGTCCCACCCCGCGCCGCGTCGTGCAACGTCGGTGCCTGTGCGCGTTCCCGCGCGCAGCGAGGCGGCGAGGCGAAGCGCTTGCACTCCGGCGGCACTTCCTTGCCCAGTCCGCCCAGCCGACGGCCTCGGCGCCGCGGGCCAGGCGCCCGGCCGACGGCGGATCAGCGCATCGCGCGGAGGCGTGCGAGGCGACGCTCGCCCGCCCGGCGGCGCGTCCAGACGACGAGCGAGACCGTCGCCGGCACGAGCGCGAGCAGGGCTCCGAGGAGGCTCATGGGCGGGAGCCCGCCGGGCCAGCCGCCCGGCGCGAGCCAGCGCGGGAGGCCGAGCGCGGCGCAGTGCGCGGCGACGAGCGCGCCCCCCGCCGCCGCGAGCCATGCCCGCGAGCGCGCCCCGGCGCGGGCCGGGCGCGGCCGGAGGGAGACGAGCACGGCGAGCGCCGCCACCCCGCACAGGATCGCGAGCTCGCCCGCCGCGGTCATCCGGCCCGCGGGGCCGCCCTCGAACAGCGCCGCGTAGTAGGCGGGCCGGAGCAGGGCGAGCGAGGAGACCGCGTGGAGGGCCGCCGCGCCGAGGCCGACGGACCGGGCCCAGCCGCGCCAGGGTGCGCGCGGCCGGAGCGCCGCGCCCGCGACGAGCGCCACCGCGAACACGGCCACGGCCTTGTTCGTCATCCAGAGCGGCACGCTCGCGAGCGGCTCGCGGGCGAGCACCGCATACCGGACGAGCGCGTACCCGAGGAGCGCCGCGAGCGGGGCGGTGGCCGCGAGCGCCCGCCGCCACGCGCTGCCGGACGCGGCGGGCGCCGCGACGGCCGGGGCGTGCGGCCCCTGGCGGTCCTCGGTGGGCGCCGCGTCGGGGAGGACGCGGGCGGGCACGCGTTCGATCCGCATCACCGGCGCCGCCGCGGCCTGCCCGCCGCCGCGGCGACGAGCGCGAGCACCGACGCGAGGGAGGCCGCGCCGCCGGCGGAGCCGCAGCCCGCGTTCACGACGGGAGGGGCGACGCCGGCGCCCCCCCCGCCCCCCGACCCGCTCCCGCCCCCCGACCCGCCCGCGCCGTCGTCCGGCGGCAGCGGCGCGTCGTTGCGGAGCGTGAGCGCGTCGATCACGGCGCCGGTGTCGTCGATCGCCTCGAGCGACAGCGTCGTGGGCGTGACGTCCACCTCGACGAAGTGGTGGACGGAGCGCGAGAACGCGGTGAAGTCGCTGCGGGAGACGCCGTACAGGGGCGCGCCGGCGCCCCCGGTCACGACGTACACCACCCCCGCCCCGTCGCGCTGGGGGACGCCGTTCGCGAACGCGAGGCTCCGCTCGTAGTGGTGATCGTGCCCGTTGAAGACGACGTCCACGCCGTACTTCTCGAAGAGCGCCGACCACGCCTCCCGGACGCTCATGTTGCTGCCGTGGCTGCCGGAGGAGTACGGCGGGCGGTGGAAGACGGCGACGATCCAGCGCACGCGCGGGTCGGCGGAGGCCGCGGCGAGGTCCGCCTCCAGCCACTGCGTCTGCTCGCTGCCCGCCCAGTAGGCGATCTCCGTGTTGAGCGAGAGGAAGTGGACGTTCCCGTAGTCCCACGACGCGTACGTCTCCGTGTCCGGAGAGCCGTCCCGGTTCGGCAGCGCGAACTGCTGGTAGAAGCGGGCGGAGTTCACCTCGTGGTTCCCGACCACCGACACGAACGGCGTCGTCGCGAGGAGCGGCTCCATCGTGGCGAACCACTCGTCCCACATCGCCTGGTCGTTCCCGTTCTCGACGAGGTCGCCCGAGTCCACCGAGAACGCGGGCCGGCGCGCCTGGACCCCCGCGCGGACCCGCGCCCGGGCGGCGTCGTCGGTCCGGCTGTCGCCGTACGCCGCGAACCGAAACGCCGCGCGCGCCGAGCGCGCGGGCGCGGTGGTGAAGGTCCGGTCGGGGCCCAGGTCGGTGCCGGCGCCGGCGCGGTAGTGGTAGGTCGTACCCGGCGACAGGCCGGTGAGCCGAGCCTCGTGGAGCCACGACCCGCCGTACGCGATCGACGCCGCCGCGGCCACCTCGCCGTACGCGTCGGACGTGCCGTAGATCACCTGGCCCGTCGGGTCGGGGGAGCGCCAGGTGACCGTCATCGTGGTGTCGGTCGGGCCCTCCCAGCCGAGGTGGACCTGCGACGGCGCGGCGTACGACGCCGTCGCGAGCGCGAGGGCGGCGGCGGCCAGCAGCGGGCGAGCGAGCATGCGGAGGCCTCCGAACGCACGCCGGGACCCTCCCCGGGTCCGGGTGCAGTCGTCGAACCCCCGCGGGGTGACTTATGTTCCCTACCCGATCGGACGGACGGGCGCTCGGGGGGCGGCGGGCGGGCAGGCGCCCCCCCCCGCCGGCCGCCGGGAGCCGCTCGCTCCGGAGACGGACGAACGGCTCAGTAACGCCGCGAGAGGAACGTCCAGCGGTCCTGGATCCACCGGCGAACGTAGGCGACCTCGGCCTCGCCGCCGCCCCAGTCCGCCCGCCCCTCTGCGCCGAAGAAGGCGCGCTGGGCGTCGCCCCACCGCGCCTCGTCGCGCCGGGCGACCGCGGCCGTCTCCGCCACCATGGCGTCGTACAGCGCGAGCACGTCCGCGACCGGCACGCGCTCGCGCACGGCGGCGCCGAGCCGGGCGCGGGTCGCGTCGCCGAACGGCGGCGCGAGCAGCCGCCGGAACAGCCGGTTCGGCGCGGCGAACTCGTAGCCGTCCCAGGCGGACGTGCGGGAGGTCTGCCAGTCCTGCCCGAGGCTCGCGCCCCAGTCCCACGCGCTGGCGCGCCAGGCCCCGCCGCGCGGATCGTGGAACAGGATGCCGTTCTTGGCCGCGCAGTCGGCGGAGCTGGCGAGCATCACGAGCACCCACCAGTCGCGGTACTCGTCCACGTCGGCGAGGCCCGGCAGCTCCGCCGCGAACCGCCCGTCGTCCGCCCCGGCGACGAACGCGACGAAGGCGTCGAGGTCGTCGAACGCGCCGGGCTCGCCCTGAGGCGGCAGCCCCTCGTCCTTCTCGTACCCGTCGTGCCAGGTGGCCTTCGGCGCGCCGTCCGGCAGCGTCGCGTCGAAGTTCGCGGCGTGCGACTTCGCCTGGTAGAGGTTCCCGTCGCCGTTCAGCCCGGCGGAGGAGAGCACCTGGCCGCCGAGCTTCTCGGAGAGGACGTAGAGCCCCTGGAAGGCGCCGTTCAGGTAGACGACGGCGCTCCCGGTGTTCACGCCGAACCGTCCCGGCGCGAGCCGCTTCCAGAGCGCGAGGGCGAGCCGGTCGCGCACGTGCGTCTGGTCGTCGAACGTGGTGACGAGCACGAACCGCTTCCTCTCGACGATCCCGAGCGCGGGGTCCGAGAAGAGCGTCCCGTCCGCCAGCTTCACCGAGAAGCTCTTCTTGGGGAACTCGAGCGAGCGGCTCCCGCGGTACTTCAGCGAGACCGCGTGGGTCCTGCCGCGGTACGTGAGCGTCGCGGGGGTCTCCCGGGCGTCGCCGAGCCGGCCCTGGTAGGCGAGGTGGACGACGGGCAGGCCGTACTCCTCCGTGTAGCGGGCCGGCTCGGGGGGCGCGTTGCCGGGCGCGTCCCATGCGTCCGCCACGCCGACGCGGCCCGTGGCGGTCTCGCCCGTCGGGAGCGACGCCACGAGGTCGTACACGCCGGCGTCCGAGAGCGCGGGCGTCCAGGTGACCGCCGCGTCGGCCGGATCCCAGCGGGCCCCCTGGGGGAGGCCGCGCACGGTCAGGTCAGGGAGGGAGGCGCCGTCCGCGCAGGCGATCGGGACGCGGACGGGCACGCCCTCCACGGTCCAGACGGGCCCCGCCACCGCGAGCCCGCACCGCGGCTGCGGAGCCGGCGCGCGATCGCCGCCGCACGCCGCGCCGGCGAGCGCCGCGAGGATCGCCACTCGCCGTGAACGAGGCTCCACCGGAGGAAACGTGGGCGGAGCGCGCACGTGCGGCACCTGCTCGACCGGGAACCGGCCGCGCCCTGCGCGGGGCCGCCCGCGCGCCGCGCTACCCGGCGCCCACCCCGTCCGGATCGAGCCGGGTGATCCCGGCCCGGATCGCCGCCCCGGCCGCGGCGCGCAGCTCCGCGCCGCTCGGCCGCCGGTCGATCTCGGGGTGCTCTGCGGCCCGGTAGCACGGCCGGTACTGGTCCATCAGGTTCACGTACGTCCGGGGCGAGATCTCCTCCGCGAGGAAGCGCATCGCCGCCTCCGTCCCGGCGTGTCCGCCCGGCAGCACGAGGTGGCGGACCAGGAGCCCGCGCCGCGCGATGCCGTCCGGCCCGACGACGAGGTCCCCCACCTGCCGGTGCATCTCCCGCAGCGCCGTCTTCGCGACCTCGAAGTACCCCGGCGCGCGCGAGTAGCGGACGGCCTCGGCGGAGTCGCCGTACTTGAGGTCGGCGAGGTAGACGTCCACGACCCCGTCGAGGAGCCGGAGCCCCTCCTCCCCGTCGTACCCGCCGGTGTTGAACACGAGCGGGAGCCGGAGCCCGCGCGCCGCCGCGATCGCCACCGCCTCCAGGATCTGCGGCACGACGTGGCTCGGCGAGACGAGGTTCACGTTGTGGCAGCCCTGCCGCTGCAGCTCGAGCATCAGGCCGGCGAGCTCCTCGCCGGTCACCGCGTCGCCGTCCCCCTTCCACGAGAGGTCCCAGTTCTGGCAGAAGGCGCACTGCAGGTTGCAGAACGCGAAGAAGATCGTCCCGGACCCGCGCGTGCCGGAGAGGCACCGCTCCTCGCCGTGGTGCGCGAAGGACGACGAGACGACGGCGTGCCGCCCCGTCCGGCACACCGCGCCGACGGTCCGCGCGATCCGGTCCGCGCGGCAGGATCTCGCGCACAGGTCGCACGACGCGAGGCGGGCCACCGCGTCGGCCGCGCGCGCGGCGAGGGCCCCCCGGCGCTGAAGGGCGAGGTACGCGGGTTCGAACGCGTCCGTCATCGCGCGCGATGATAGTACGGAGATGGGAGCCTACCGGGCGCCCGGCTCGCGGTCCCGGAACGCGAGGTTCCCGAGCACCTGCGCGATCTCCGGATCGCCCGGCGCCAGCGCGAGCGCGCGGCGCAGGAGCGCGATCGCGCCGTTCACGTTTCCGGCGGAGAACTCCGCGCGGGCGCGATCGAAGAGGACCTGCGCCTCGCCGGGGCGCTTCCTCGGGCGCTTGCGCCAGCCGAACCCCTTGCCGGACCCGTCCGGGCCCTCCGCGAGGGCGGCCGCGTCCCAGTCCGCGCCGACGTCCGCCGGCGTGGGCGTGGCGCGCGGCGTCGGCTCCTCGATCTCGATGTTGAGCCCGGCGCCGCCGTCGCCCGGCTCCCCCTCCCCGCCCGGCTCGCGCGGCGGCGCCGCCGCGGCCGGCACCGGCGTCGCGCTCGCGCCCGGCGGCTCGAACGGGAGCACGATGGACGAAGGCCGCGACCGCGGCGTGGGCGCGGGCGCGCCCCGCGTCGCGGCGGGCGCGACCGGAGCGCTCGGCACCGGAGTCGGCGCGTGGGGCTCCTCCCTCGGCGGCTCCGGCGGCGCGACGAGCGTCTCGGGCAGCGAGCCGCTCGCGAGCGAGTCCGCGGCGAGCGACGCCTCGACCTCGTCCAGCACCGGCTTCCAGACGCTCGGGTGGACCGCCTGCCCGCGGACGAGGGTCACCGCCGATCGCGCGATGAGCGAGAACAGCGCCCGCTCGATGGCCGCGCCGCGCACGCGGAACCGGGCCATGAGGTCGTCCACCCGCGCGCCGCTCCCGATCCCGCGCAGGAGCGCCGCCTCGTCCTCGTTGAAGTCGAGGACGTACCGCGGCGGCTGGCCGAGGTAGACCGCCGTCTCCACCGGGATCCGATCGGGGAGACGCCGCAGCGTCCGCATCCCGGGGTTGGCCTCCACGAGCCGCTCGAACCAGGCCGTCGTCTCGGCGAGCGCCGCCTCGTCGAACGCGATCCCGACGCGCCATGGGAACCGCGCGCTCACCCACGCGATCCGCCCCCCGACGCGGAGGGGCTCGGGGACGTTGTCGTTCGCGATCGTGACCTGGACGAGGTCGTCCTTCTTCACGCCCTTCGGCGACACGACCTGGCAGCCGTACGCGCCGATGTCCTCGGTCTCCGCCTCGAACGAGCCCGTCGGCGCGAGCACGGCGGTCCGGCAGCGCGCCGGGGCGCGAGGGGCGCGACGCGGGTTCGTGATGAACTCCGCCATTCTCGGCCATCCTAGCCCAACGCCGGCGCGACGGGATCCGGCGGCGGCCATCCTCCCGGGCCGGTGGACGCCCTCGCCGCACCGCCCGGCGCGCTCGGGCGGGTCGCCGTGACCTCACTCGCCGATCGCCTTCGGCACGAGCCGCTTGCGCCGCCGGCCGTCGAACTCGTGGCTCCGCGATGCCGCTCGCGGCGCAGACGGGCGCGACGTCGTCGGTGATCCGCGCGAGCCCGCGTCGGCGCGGCAGGTCGAACGTCAGGTATTCCGTGTGGGTCTTCATGCCTCGAGCGTCACGCGGCGTGCGCGGCCCCGGAATGGGCGCGGGGGCGGAAACGCGGGGCTTGCCGGTCCGCGCGGGGTGCGGGATCGTTCGGGCGGAGGTCGCGCATGCCCGGCGAGTGGAGCCCCGAGCTCACGCTGAACAACGAGCTGCTCGACGGGCAGCACGTCGACCTCTTCCGCCGGCTGTCCGCCGCGGCCGCCGCGCTCGACGCCCCGCGCGACGCGCTCGACCGGGCGGTGGACGAGTTCGCGGACGCCCTCGTCTCGCACCTCGCGGTCGAGGAGCGCCTCATGGACGAGACGCTCTACCCCGAGCGCGTCCGCCACAAGTCCGCGCACGAGCTGTTCGTGGCCGAGTTCGAGAAGGTCCGCGCCGAGCTGCGCGCGCTCGGGCCCACGCCGACGGTCGTGGAGGGGCTGCGCCGCCGCGTGCCGGAGTGGCTCAAGTTCCACACGCGCGTGAACGACGCGCCGTTCGGCGCGTACCTCGCGCGGCGCAGGGCGGCGGGCGCGCCGGCCGGGCGGACGCGCGACGACGGGCGCAGGCTGTCGTGAGGATCCGTGCCCCGGACCGCGGGTCGGGGCGGAGGGGGGATCAGGCGGACCCGCGCTGCTCGCGCGCCCCGGGTGAGCCGGCGAGCAGCTCGTCCACCTCGGCGCGCAGGAGCCAGTCGTCGGCGAACCGCGCCGCCGCGTCGCGGATGGCGAGGAGCCGCTCCACGGTCGCGCCGCCCGTCTCGCGGGTGCGCCGGACCTCCGCGTACAGCGCCGCGAGCGCCGGCGGCAGCGCCGACGCCTTGTGCGCCCGCGCCCGCGCCTCGCCGTCGCCCGCCGCGAACGACGACAGCTCGCCGAACCAGCGGTCCCACGCGCCCGGGTCGGCCGGGCCGCCCGCCACGGAGCGGAGATCGCGCGAGAGGAAGACGAGCGCCCACGTCGGGAGCGGCAGCCTGCGATCGCCCAGCCGACCCTCGAGGCGGACCACCTCGCCGTCTCCGACGGCGAACCCCGAGAGCGCGAGCCCGGACCCGAGCGCGACGTCGAACGCGCCGCGCTCCGGCAGCTCGCCGTCCCCGAACGCCACCACCACCTCGCCCGGCCACGGCTTCCCCTGCGCGGCGCCGCCCCGCGAGACGAGCACGGGCCCGGCGAGCCGGGCGAGCGCGGTCGCGAGCCCCGGCGCGACCGGCGCCGCCGCCGGGATCCGCTCGACGACCGCGCCGGACAGCTCGCGTCCGCCGGAGAGCGCGAGGTGGTTCACCGTCCGCGCGCGGATCGCCTCGTCGAGGCCGGCGTCGCCGCCGCGGCGCCACGACAGCGTGGCGGCGAACTCCTCCAGCACCTCGAAGAGCTGGTCGAAGTCGCGCGCGACGAAGAGCTGCGGCTGCATCCGGGTGATGTCGTAGGCGACGTCGGCGCACGCCACGCCGAGCGGCAGCTTCGCCACCGCGGGCGTGAGGCAGTGCGTCGCCTCGCCGATCGAGGAGAGGAGGCCGGCGCCGTACAGCTTCGGGTCGTCCAGCGATCCGACGAGGCCGTACTCCGCGGTCCACCAGTAGAGGCGGCTCGCCCGCGTGGACTCCGACGCGTAGCGCACGCTCGCGGAGGCCGCCTCGAGCCGCTGCTCGGCGAGGGCGACCTCGTCCCGGTCGGCGGCGGGGTCCTCCTTCACGACCGAGAGGGTGCGGATCGCCTCGAACACCGCCTGGTCCTCGGCGGAGGCGATCGCGCGGAACCCGACCTCGCCGCACGCCTGCAGGTAGCGCGCGTAGCTCGGGTCCGCCACGAACGGCGCGTGCCCCGCGCTCTCGTGCACGATGTCCGGCGCGGGCGTGTACTCGATGTGCTCGTGCGTGCGGACGTCGGCGGCGATCGCGAGGACGCGGCGGCTCTGCAGCTCGGTGAAGACGGCGGGCGGGATGAACCCCCGCACCGCGACGGCCGACCATCCGACGCGCGCGAGCTTCTCGTTCATCTCGTCGATGCTGGGGATCGCCTCGGTGCCGATCCCCGTCGCGGCGAGGCCGGCGAGGTAGCGGGGGTGCGCGCGCCCCGCGAGGTGCGCGGTGAGCCGGCGGAGGACGTGGCGCCAGACCGCGTGGTCGCGCGGCGTGTACGCCGCGTAGTCCTGGGCCACGACGAAGCGGCGCAGGTGCGCCGGCAGGGCCGCGATCGCGCGCTCGGTGGGCGACATCCGCGCCTCCTCCCCCTCCACGCCGGAACGTGCGGCCGGCGGCCGGAGGCCGCCAGGGCCGCGCACCCCCGGTGGATAGCCGCGCGGTCGCCGGGCGCACCGCCCGGGTGGGCCGGGGTCGCTCGGGCGAACCCAGCCCGGCGCGACGCGCCGGGTGGACGCGGCGCGAACGAGCGCGCGAGAGCGGGCCAGCCGCCGCCGCGCGCCCCTACCCGCGCGCCGCGCGGGGCCCGCCGAGCACGCGGGCCGGCAGGAACACGATCGCCTTCAGCAGGGCCAGCACGCCGTCCACCGCGATCCCCAGGATCCGGAAGGGCAGCAGGAGCAGCCAGACGAGCGGGTACAGGACGACCGCGGCGAGCGCGAGCGGCCACGCGACGACGAGCAGCACGAGCCACACGAGGAAGGCGGTCATGTCCGGTAGCTTACGCGCCCGCCAAGCGTTCATTTCACCGGGTGGCGCCATCCGGCTTGCCCTCCCGTGGGCTCGCCCTTAAGAACCCCCTTCGACCGCATGAACACCTCCCCGGCCCGCGTCCTCGTCGTGGACGACAACGAGGCACTCCGAGACAACCTCGCGGAGGCGCTCCAGCTCGAGGGGTACGCGGTCGTCGTGGCGGCGAACGGCGAGGCCGCGCTCGACAGCCTCGCGGCGGACCCGCCGCCGCGCGTGGTGCTGATCGACTTCAAGATGCCGGGGATGAGCGGCGCCGACCTGCTCGCCCGCATCCGGCAGGACCCGCGCCTCGCCGGCGTCCGCGTGGTGATGACGACCGGCTCGACCGGGATCCGGACCGTGACGGAGTCCGCGGACGCGGTCCTGATGAAGCCGTTCGGAGTCCGCGAGCTGCTCCGCGTGCTCGAGAAGGTGGGCGTCGCGGCCCCGTAGCGCTCGCCCGCGCGGGCGCGGCGTCGTACGCTCCGCGCGTGCTCGAGTCCCTCCGCCGGTGGAAGCTCAAGCGGCTCGCGCGGGGGCTCCCGCCCGACCCGGAGCGGCGGTTCGACCCGGTCCGCGCGCTCGAAGGCGACCTCGAGGACGCGTCGCGCGCGTTCGCCCGCGAGGCCGCCGCCCACGGGAACGAGAGCGGGTTCCAGTACCACTTCGCGGGCGCCGCCTGCCGCCGCCTCAGCGTGATCGCGCAGTGGACGTGAGCCGCCGCGGGGCCGCGGGGCCCGCGCGGCGGTCACGGCTCCACCGCGTCCGGCGGCCGCGCCGCAGATCGGAGCGCGGCGATCGCGGCGTCGCCCGGCGCGAGGACGGCGCGCCAGCGGGCCGGCTCGAGGTCGGGCTCCCGCTCGAGGCTCCCGGCCAGCAGCTTCACCGCCTCCGCCCAGGGCACGCCCAGCTCGCCCCCGAACGCCGGCCCGTCCGCGACGAGGACGTCCGCCTCCGGCAGCAGCTTGCCGGCGGTCCCGTCCCCCCTCGTCGTGCAGCTCGGCGGGGACCTCGAGCAGCCGGCGACCGTTCTCCCGCGCGACCCGGAACACCTCGTCCGGCTCCACGCCCCAGGAGGAAGCCGTCCGCGCGTCGACGAACGTCATGCTCTCCGGCGAGTCGACGACGACGTACTCGGCGACGCCCGGTCCGAGCGCCCGGTGGAGGAAGGAGACGCTCCTCGGGTGGAACGTCGCGTCGAAGAGGTAGCCGACGCTCCGGACCGACGGAAGGAGGCGAGGTCGCGCCTCCTCCCAGCCGAGCGTCTCGTCGGGCTCCGCGAGCACCCGCACGAAGCGCTCGATCCTGCGGGCGCGCTCCTCGGGATCGACGTCCCGGATCTCGAGGAGCAGGTTGTCGAGGTTCAGCGCGGTGACCTCGCCTCCCGCGTGGCGGATCTCGAGCGCGAGCGCGTCCGCGCCCGGGCGCACCTCCACGATCCCGGGCACGCCGGCGGCGGCCCGCGCGACCTCCGCGGACAGCGCGCGCCGCGCGAGCTCGGCGCCGCGGCCGGCCGCCGCGCCCGGGTCGCCGCCGGATCCCCGCGCGAGGAGGCGGCCGAGCCTGCCGAGCAGACCGCGCATGCGGCCATGAGAGCCGATGCCGTCCCGCGGCGCAACGGCCAGCCGGGGCGAGGCGTGGCCGCTAGAACGGATGCACGAACAGCCCGCTCCGCAGCTTCGGCTCGAACCACGTGCTCTTCGGCGGCATGAGCTTCCCCGCGTCGGAGACCGCGATGAGCTGCTCGATCCGGGTGGGGAACAGGTGGAGCGCGAGCGACCAGCCCTCCTCCCGCACGCGGCGCTCGAGCTCCTCGGGGCCGCGGATCCCGCCCACGAAGTCCACGTCCTTCGAGGTCCGCGGGTCCGCGATCCCGAAGAGCGGCGCGAGGAGCTGGTCCTGCACGATCGAGCAGTCGAGCGACGCGACCGGATCCGACGCGTCGAACGAGCCGGGCCGGACGTGCGCGTGCCACCAGCGCCCGCCGAGGAAGACCCCGACGGCGAGGGGGTGATCGGGCCTCGGATCCGTCGCGGGCTGGACGTCCACGGTCTCGCGGAGCGCGGCGAGGAGCTCCGCGGGCGCGCGGCCGCGCGGGTCGCGGACGATCCGGTTGTAGGCGAGGATCTGCATCTGGTCGTGCGGGAACACGACCGCGAGGAACGCCGCGTGCTCTCCCGGCTGGCCGCGCCGGCGCGCGTGGACGCGAGACGCCGCGGCCGAGCGGTGGTGGCCGTCGGCGACGTAGAGGGTGGGGACGGCGCGGAACAGCGCCTCGATCCGCGCGCCCGCCTCGGGCGGCACGATCCAGAGCTGGTGCGCCACCCCGTCCGGCGTCACGAGGTCCACCTCGGGCGCGGAGCGCTTCACGTCCTCGACGGCGCGGTCGATCTCGGCGACCGCGCGGTAGGTGAGGAAGACGGGCTCGTCGTGCGCCGAGAGCGCGTCGATGTGGCGGACCCGGTCGTCCTCCTTGTCGGCGCGCGTCTTCTCGTGCTTCTTGACGACGTCGCGGTCGTACTCGTCCACCGACGCGCACGCGACGAGGCCGGTCTGGCGGTGCTTCCCCATCCGCTGCGCGTAGACGTAGAAGCGCGGGGCCGGGTCCTGCACCAGGACGCCGCGCCGGACGAGCTCGGCGAGGTTCTCGGCGCCCTTCGCGTAGACCCGATCCGAGTGCTCGTCCGTCCCGGGCGGTAGATCGATCTCCGGCCGCGAGACGCGCAGGAAGCTGTCGGGGTTCCCGGCCGCGAGGTCGCGCGCCTCGCGCGTCGAGACGACGTCGTAGGGCGGCGAGGCGACGCGGGCGGCCCGGGCAGGCGGCGGGCGCAGGGCGCGGAAGGGCGTCAGGGTGGCCATGAGAGGACGGATACTAGTCGGACCTGACGGCGGGCGCCGGGCCCGCGCACGGGGCGGCGCTCCCCATCGCGACCGCGACCCCGACCCCGACCGCGACCTCGACCGCGACCTCGACCCCGACCGCGACCTCGACCGCGACCGCGACCTCGACCGCGACCTCGACCGCGACCCCGACCCCGCGACGCCGCCCGGAGGCGTCGCGGCAGCGGGTCACCCCCAGAGCTTCTCCTCGCGGTTCTTGAGGAGGCGACCGCAGATCGCGCAGATGCGGACGCGCCCGCCGGTCGAGGCGCTCCGCCCGTCCGCGTAGACGTGCTCGCAACCTTCGAGGAGGCGGGCCTCGTCGTCGAGGAGCGCCTCCAGCTCGCCCCGCAGCTTCTCGATGTCCGCGCGCAGCTCGGCGCGGCGAGCCAGGCGTTCCGCTTGCGTCACGCGGGCGCTCCTCTCCTGCCCTCCGTCGAAGATGATAGCGGGGATGTGCGCCCGTGTCTCCGGAGGGCCGCTTGAATGCCCCTCCGGCAGGGCCGTCGTGGTAAAAGGCCCCCCTCCACCAGCCGGAGGTTCCATGCCCACCATCGGCGTCCTCGCCTCCGCCCTCGCGGCCGCCGTGGCGGCCACGGTCTCGCCCGCGGCGCGCGCGGCGACCGGGGCCCCGGCGCTCTCCGACGAGGAGGCGGCCTACTGCGCGGAGGAGCTCGACGTGCTCGAGCGGCGCGACGGGCTGTTCAAGGCGCAGGGGATGTCGGCGGGCGAGATCGCGCGGCGGAACGACTCGCACATCAAGGCCGTCGTCGAGTGCCGCGACCGCTACCGCGCCCAGCAGCGCCGCGCGATGGAGCAGAAGGAGGACATGGAGGAGGTCCAGCGGCGCGCGGGCCCGAACGCCACCGAGAAGGAGCGCGAGCAGGCCTGGCGCCAGATCCGCCGCGAGCGGCTCGCCTCCAAGCCGTCGTACCAGCTCACGCCCGAGGAGAAGGCGGAGCTCGCCGCGGGCATGCAGGAGGAGATGGCCGCGACGCACGCGGCGCTCGACAGCGCCCACGCGCGGGACCCCGCCTTCATGCGGATCGTGCACAGCGCGCTGTCCTGCTACCACACCGACCGCAAGGCCGAGCTCGAGGACCAGATCTCGTCGGAGCAGGCGCTCCTCAAGCTCGGCACCGGCGACAAGCAGCGCCTCTACGCGCTGCGCTCCGACCTCCGCCGGAGCGACGAGGTCCTCGCGCGCACGCGCGAGGCGTCCGCCGGGCGCGCGCTGGAGCGTTGCTCGAGCACGTCCATCGCGCTCATCGCCCATTGCATGGGCGTCCGGTTCAAGGGGAAGGCCGTCGAGGCGATGTGCGAGTCGGAGGAGATCCAGCAGTACGTCCGCTTCGTGAAGTGAGCCCGGCCCGGGCGGCGCGCAGGAACTGCGGCAGGATGGCGCACCCGCGCGACGAATGCGCGGACCGCTCGGCGACGCGGCGCGCCGCGGCCTCGTAACGCGCCGAGATCACGCTCGAACTACAAGCGCGCACCCCCTTCGTGGGAGTGCTTTCGGCACGCGCGTTGCTCGCGGTGCACGCCACCGCGACCGCAACGCACCCGATCCTCCGTCCCGAGGAGTGCCCATGAACCGCGCCACCGCCATCGCCCTCGCCGCCGCGCTCGCGCTCGGTGGAGCCGCGTGCAGCGAGGTCCGCCAGATCGAGGAGAGCGGCACCGGCGTGGCCGCGTGCACCGGCTGCCACGGCGACGCGAGCCGCGCCGAGGACGTCGCGCTCGTGCAGGCGGCGCCGCCCGCGACGGTCGGCGGCGCGCCCGACGGCGGCGCGCACATGGCGCACCTCCACCCCGGCGCGTTCGCCCCCGCGGCCGCCTGCGACGCGTGCCACGAGGTCCCGTCGGTCGTGACGCACGCCGACGGCGTCGTCTCCGTCACCTTCCCGTCGCTGCCGCGGCCGAGCGGCGTCGAGCCGCGGTGGGACGCCGCGAGCGGCACCTGCTCGAACGTCTCCTGCCACGGGGCGACGCGCCAGGGCGCGCCGGCGGCGACGCCCGCCTGGACCTCGACGGCCGCGCTCGGGTGCGGGAGCTGCCACGGGAACCCGCCTGCGTCGCACGGGCAGGGCTCCGCGGACTGCAGCGGCTGCCATACGGGGACCGTGAACGCGAACGGCACGATCCGGGTCGAGAACGGGCTCCACGTGAACGGGAGCGTGGAGTCGGCCAGCGCGCACGCGCAGGACTGGGGGCTCGAGACCCAGCACGGCTACTCGGTCAACCGGACCGGCCTCGCCTCGTGCAAGGAGTGCCACGGGACGAGCCTCACGGGCGGCTCGGGCCCCTCGTGCGCCTCGTGCCACGACGACACGGTGCCGGGCTGGGACACGAGCTGCACCTTCTGCCATGGCAACCGCCAGACGCAGGTCGCGTCGCCGCCCGTGGACACGCAGGGCCGCTCGGCGACGAGCCAGATCTCCGTCGGCGTCCACGCCTCGCACGTCGGGACCACGATGGCGACGCCGATCGCCTGCGGGCAGTGTCACCCCGCGCGCACGGGGAGCGTCGTCTCGGACGCCGCGCACGTGGACGGCGACGCCGTCGCCGAGGTCGTCTTCGGCGCGCTCGCGAAGACCGGCGGGGCTGCCGCCGGGTACAGCCGAACGGGGACCGTCCCGGCCACGTGCAGCTCGGTGTACTGTCACGGCGAGTTCACGGGCGGCGCGCGGGCAGACCCGTCGTGGACCTCGTCCACCGCGGCGACCTGCACGTCGTGCCACGGCAGACCGCCGGCCACCCGCCGCCACGGCACGCACTCCTCGTACGCCTGCGCGGAGTGCCACGGGCACGCCGGCGCCGGCGCGACGCACGTGGACGGCGCGAAGAACGTCCCGTTGCCCGGCATCTCCGGCGCGTCGTGGAACGGGTCCAGGTGTGGCTCGTTCACCTGCCACGGCAAGGGCCACAGCTCGACGTGGACCTGGTGACCCGGTCCGCCTAGGCGCGCCCGACCGTCCCGCCGCGCGAGACTCGCGCCGGCGGCGATCGCCCCGGTGCGGCGTGCGCACTCGCCAGTCCGGGGCGCGGACTCGCACGCCTCGGACCGCGTTACCGCGGCGCGGCGCCGCCGCGCCGCAAGCGTCCGTTCTTGCCCCGGGTCAAGACCCGCGCGCCGAAATCAGGGGCATTCTTCCCTGAGTCCGTCACGAGCCGCGCGGCTTCTCTGCTAGCCTCCGCGCACCTACACCAGGGGTCTGGAATGCAAGTCGTCCGAGCTGGAGCGGTCGTCGTGCTCGCCATCGTCGTCACCGCGTGCGGCGAGGCGCGGAAGCAAGAAGCTCCCCAGCAGGCGACCGACGACTGCAGCCGGTGCCACGGGTACCCGCCGCCGCAGAACGGACCGTTCATCGCGGCGACGACGACGTCCCACCCGGCCGGCGCGACCGATTGCTCCTCGTGCCACGGCGACACGGTCCTGGCGGACGACATCACGATCAAGCCCGGCGGCCTTCACATGAACGGCGTCGTCGAGGCGCTCGGCCACGCGGAGGGGTACGACGACCCCACGCAGCACGGCCCGGACGCGATCGCGTTCCTCGCCGGCGCGGGGACCTCGACCTGCACCGACTGCCACGGCGCGACGCTCACCGGCGGCGCCGGCCCGTCGTGCGCGTCGTGCCACGACGCCGTCGTGGACGACTGGAAGACGAACTGCACCTTCTGCCACGGGGCGACGACGCGCCTCTGGAGCGTCACGGACCTCGCGCTCGCGGCGCCGCCCGAGGCCGTGGACGGCTCCCCGGACGCGACGAGGATCGGCGCGCACCAGAAGCACCTCCGGACGGGGACCCTCGCCCCCGCGCGGCCCTGCGCGTCCTGTCACGTCGTGCCCGGCGCCGCCGACGCGCTGCACCACTTCGAGGCGAACGGCTCGCGCGGCGAGCTCTCGTTCGACGCGTTCGCCAGCAAGGGTACCGTCGCCGCGTACGCCGGCGCGGGCGGGACCTGCACGACGTACTGTCACGGGTCGGGCGACCAGTTCGCGAACCCGGCGAACCAGGCGTCGCCGGCGTGGAGCGCGACGGGCATCGCCTGCGACGGCTGCCACGGGCTGCCGCCGCAGTCCGGCGGGACCTTCCCCGCGCCGAACCCGCACGCGTTCCACGTCACGCAGACGAACGGGCCGCAGCTGTCCTGCAACACGTGCCACCCCGGCTACAGCATCTCGGGCTCGGTCCCGACCGTGAACGTCGCGACGCACGTGAACGGCACGAAGGAGGTCGTCGGAAACGATCGCTGGAGCTGCACGACCTGCCACACCCAGCTCGGCGTGCCGATCATGCACCCGCCGCTCGGCGACCAGCACATGGCCTTCGCGCTCGCGGACATCGCGTCCTGCAGGCAGTGCCACGGCGCCACCTACGGCGGCGGCTCCGGGCCGTCCTGCAACGGCTGCCACGACACGCAGGTCACGGCCAGCGCGCCGGACTGGAAGACGAACTGCACCTTCTGCCACGGCACGCGGACCGACGGCGTGACGACCGCGACGGCGCTCGCGGCCCCGCCCCAGTCGGTCGCCGCGACCGGCGCGCAGGACAACACGAACTCGAGGATCGGCGCGCACCAGCGGCACCTCGCGGGCGGCGCGTACTCGAACGCGCTCGCGTGCGGCTCGTGCCATGCCGTGCCCACCGACGCGCTCGGGCACTTCACCGGCGAGAACGCGACGATCGAGTTCAGCACCCTCGCCAAGCAGGGCGTCACCACCCCCGGCTACGCGGGGAGCGGCGGCGCCTGCGCTGTCTACTGCCACGGCTCCGGCACGCAGTTCGCGAACCCGCCGGGGAAGGTCTCTCCGGCGTGGACGTCTACCCCGATGGCCTGCGACGCCTGCCACGGCCAGCCGCCGACCTCCGGGCCCGTCATCGGGGGCACGGACGCGCACGCGTTCCACGCCGGCAACGGCGAGACCTGCGGGTCCTGCCACTCCGGCTACGGCACGGGCGTGAACAAGGCGCTCCACGTGAACGGCGCGAAGGACGCGATCGGGGACGCGGCCTGGAGCTGCTCGACGTGCCACGCCGCCGTCTCGAAGCCCCGCACGCATGCGGCGGCGTACGTCGCGACCCACGCGACGGACGCGCTCGCCGACATCGCGGCGTGCGCGCGCTGCCACGGGTCCGACTACTCCGTCGAGTTCCTGGGCGCGGGCTCCTCCTGCAACGGCTGCCACGGCCTGATCACGGCGAGCGCCCCCGACTGGAAGACGAACTGCTCGTTCTGCCACGGCACGCGGACCGCGAACGTGACGTCCGCGGCCGCGGCCGCGGCGCCGCCCCAGGCGGTCGTGAACATCGGCGACCAGACGAGGACGAACCCGCGGGTCGGCGCGCACCAGCGGCACCTCACGGCGGGGAGGTTCTCGAGCCCGCTGCCTTGCAGCACCTGCCACAACGTCCCGACCGGCGCGCAGTCGCTCGCGCACTTTGCGTACGCCCCTCCGAGCCCCGCCGACCAGGTGGCCGTGGTGGCGTTCGACGCGCTCGCGAGGCAGGGCGCGGCGGGCGCGACGTACGACAGGGCCGCGGGATCGTGCGCCGTGTACTGCCACGGGTCCGGGACGAGCTGGCCGACCGGATCGGTGAGCAGGGTCGCCGCCTGGACGTCCACCGCGCTCGCCTGCGACGCGTGTCACGCCTCGCGGCCGGCCACCGGGCCGGCCGCCGGGAACCACGGCGCCATGCACGCCACCACCGCCACGGGCGGGCCGGTGCCGTGCACGTGGTGCCACCTCGGTTACGTCCAGGACGCGACGGTGGACCTCGGGCTGCACGTGAACGGCGCGCGAGACGTCGTCTACGAGAACCGCGGCGGAGGCGTGACCACGGTCTCGGCCCCGAGCTGGGCGAACTGCACGCAGTGTCACACCGGAGACGCGACCGGGAACAAGAACGCTCCCACCTTCTAGCGGTCCCGGCCGCTCGACGCGGCGCTCGCCGGTCCGCCGCACGGGCGGCGCGGCGGGCCCTCCCCGGGACCGCGCGCCCCGCCACGGCCTCGACGGCCCGTGATCGCCCCGCGCCCTACCTTCTCTCCGGGGGGAGGGGCGCACCGTGGCGAGGGACCGGAACGAGGATCCGCGGCGGAAGGGCGACCGGCCGCCGTACCCGCCCCAGCAGCAGCCGACGCCGGGCTCGGAGCGGGAGATGCGCCCGCGGCCGGACTACGGCGAGAGGAGCTACGTCGGGCGCGGGCGGCTCACCGACCGCGTCGCGATCGTCACGGGCGGCGACAGCGGGATCGGCCGCGCCGTCGCGCTCGCGTTCGCGCGCGAGGGCGCGCACGTCGCGATCTCCTACCTCGACGAGCACGAGGACGCCGAGGAGACGAGGCGCGTCGTCGAGACGGCCGGCCGGAACGCGCTCCTGCTCGCGGGCGATCTCGCGGAGGAGGCGCGCTGCGCGCGCGTCGTGCGGGACACGCTCGAGCGGTTCGGGCGGCTCGACGTGCTCGTGAACAACGCCGCCTTCCAGGGGCGGCAGCTCGCGCGCTTCGAGGACCTCGACGCCGCGCGCCTGGAGCGGACGTTCCGGACGAACATCCTCGCCATGTTCCACCTCGTGCGCCACGCCCTGCGCCACCTCAGGCCCGGCGCGTCCATCATCAACACCACCTCGATCCAGGCCTACCACCCGAACCCGCAGATCCTCGACTACGCCGTCACCAAGGGCGCCATCCGGACGTTCACGCAGGGGCTCGCGAAGGAGCTGACCCCGCGCGGCATCCGGGTGAACGCCGTCGCGCCCGGGCCGATCTGGACGCCGCTCATCCCGCAGTCGTTCGGGGAAGAGAAGGTGAGGAAGCACGGCGAGAGCGCGCCGCTGGAGCGCGCCGGGCAGCCGGCCGAGGTCGCGCCCGTCTACGTGTTCCTCGCCTCCGACGAGTCGAGCTACGTGTCCGGGGAGATCGTCGGCGTCACCGGCGGATCTCCGCTCGCGTAGCCGTTCCCCCGGCGCCCGGGGAGCGGCGAGGCCCGGAGTGAGGAGGGCGGCCGCCGCCGTTATGACCTCCGCGTGGAGACCCGGCCCTTCCAGCCGTCCCTGCTCGACGCGGAGCCGCCCTCGTTCGACCGGACGTTCGGCGGCGTGGAGCGGATCCCGCTCGACGAGACGAGCTGGCTCGACTGGCTGCCGGGCTGGGTCCGCGGCTCCGACCGGCTCTTCGCCGAGATCGCCGCGACGCGCCGCTGGGCCACCCGCACGCGCCGGATGTACGACCGGCGCGTCGTCGAGCCCCGCCTCACCGCTCCCTGGAGCGCCGCCTCGGGCGAGCCGCTCGAGCCCGCGATCGTGGACCGGATGCGCGTCGCGCTCGGCGAGCGGTACGGCGTCGTGTTCGACTCGGCGGGCTTCAACCTGTACCGCGACGGCAGGGACGGCGTCGCCTGGCACGGCGACAAGATCGTGAAGGCGATCGCCGAGCCCATCGTGCCGCTCGTCTCGCTCGGCGAGCCGCGCACGTTCCTCCTCCGGCCGAGGGGCGGCGGCCGTTCCCGCGCGTTCCGCCTCGGGCGCGGGGATCTGCTCGTGACGGGCGGCACCACGCAGCGGACGTGGCAGCACTCGGTCCCGAAGGTCGCCCGCGCGGGGCCCCGCATCAGCATCGCGTTCCGCTACGGCCTCCACCCGAGGGCGTACGGCCCGCCCGAGGAGGGCTCGCCCGCCTGAGCCCCCTGCCGGCGGCGCGCCGGAGCAGGCGCTCACGCCCCCCCTTCCCGGCCGCCCGGGGATGCGCACCTCCACCCAGATGACGGGCGCGCGCCCGCTGCGTAACTCGCTCTCGGCGCGCGCCGGGAATTCCGGAGGGCTTCCGCGCGTAGTGAGGGCTCGACCCCAAGCCCTCTCTCGAAAGGGGACCGATGGCGTTCTGGAACAAGCTCGACAGACCGGACCAGGGCGGGCGCGCGGCGGACCCGCTGCCCTACGCACCGCCGCAGACGACGTCGCAGCCGCAGCAGCCCACCCGCGAGAAGGAGGAGAGGACCCCCATGGCCATGAAGCGCGAAGAGATCTCGACGTCCACCGCCCCGAGCGGCGACCTGCTCCTCGGCGAGGGCGCCGAGTTCGAGGGCAAGCTCACGTTCGCCGGCACCGTCCGGATCGACGCGAAGTTCAAGGGGTCGATCTTCACGAACGACGTCCTCGTCGTCGGCGAGCACGCCAGGATCGACGCGGACATCACCTGCGGCACCGTGGTCGTCTACGGCGAGGTGAACGGCAACATCAAGGCGAAGACCGCCGTCGAGCTCCACCACCCCGCGAAGCTGCGCGGCAACGTCGAGAGCCCGTCGCTCGCGATCGACAAGGGCGTCGTCTTCCAGGGCGAGTCGAAGATGGCGCCGTCCGAGAAGTCGTCGTCCGTGCGGGCCGTCTCGAGCGCGTCGCCCGGCACGTCCGCGTCCGCGCCGCTGTAGGCCCCCCCTCACCCCGACCCTCTCCCCCCGCTGCGCGGGGGGAGAGGGCGCGTTCCCACCTCCGGCCGCGCCCGACGGCACCGCCCTCCCCCCGCTGCGCGGGGGAGAGGGAGGATGAAGGGAGGCGCTCCGCGGGGCTGGACGATCGGAGGCGGCGCCCGCGCGGAGCGGCGCGTCCGCCCGGCCGCACGCCGGGCTCCCCGCGCGGTGTTCCCCCGCTGCGGGCCGTGGTCCCCGCGGCGGCCGGAGGTCATCGTTTCCTCCGGATGGACGCGCCCCGGACCGACCGGCTCGCATCCCTGACCGGTCTCCGCTTCGCGGCCGCGCTCGGGATCCTGCTGTTCCACTACGGGGAGCCGCTGGTCCGCGCCGCGCCCGCGGCGCTCGAGCGGATCCGCGCCGGCGGGTACGTCTGGGTCGGGCTCTTCTACCTGCTGTCCGGGTTCGTCCTCGCGCGGGCCCACCCGGCGCCCATGGGGCGCGACGCGCGCCGCGCCTTCTGGATCGCGCGGCTCGCGCGGCTCTACCCCGCGTACCTGCTCGCGTTCGCGCTCTCCGCCCCGTTCGCGCTCGAGCGCTGGGCGGGCCACGGCACCGCCGGCGCGGCGAAGGCCGCCGCGGTCGCCGCCGCGGCGCTCCTCCTCGTGCAGGCGTGGATCCCGCCGGTCGCGCGCCTCTGGAACACGCCGGGGTGGTCCACGTCCGTCGTCCTCGCCTTCTACGCCGCCTTCCCGTTCGCGGCGGCGCGGCTCGCCCGGCTCTCGCGGCGCGGGCTGCTCGCCGCCCTCGGCGGCGCGTGGCTGCTGTCGCTCGCCTTCCCGCTCGCCTGGCTCGCGCTGCGGCCCGACGGCCCCGTCGCGGACTTGACCTGGGAGGAGCCCTTCTGGCTCGAGGCGCTGAAGTTCCACCCGCTCGCGCGCGCCGGCGAGTTCCTCGCCGGCGTCGCGCTCGGGCTGCTCGAGCGCCGGGGCCAGCTCCGCGCGCCGCCGTGGGCGGCGGCGCCGGCCGCGCTCGCCGCGCTCGCGGTGCTCGCCTGGGGCGGCGCGCAGTACGTGCTCCTCCACAACGGCGCGCTCGTGCCGCTCTTCGCGATCGTCCTGCTCGGGCTCGCGCGCGCCCGCGGCGCGGCGGCGCGGGTGCTCGGCTCCGCGCCCGCGCGCGCCCTCGGCGACGCGAGCTTCGCGCTCTACGCGCTCCAGGAGCCGCTCTGGCTCTGGTCGCGCCGGCTCCTCGCGCCCGACGCGGCCGCGCCGCCCTCGCCGGCCTTCGCGCTCGCCTTCGCGGCGGGAGCCGTCGCCGTCTCCGTCGCGGTGTCGGCGCTCGTCGAGCGGCCGGCGCGGCGCGCGCTGAGGGCCGCGCTCGCGCCGCGCGGCGCGGGCGCCGGCCTCCTCGCGCGGCTCGCGCCGGGCGAGCGCGAGGGGGCGTAAAGGCCGCCTCGAGCTCGCGCCCGGGACTCCCGGGCGCTACCGCGTGGCGCGCTCGCGAGGCGGGTCGCGCCGCGGGCCGGGCGCGGCGACGAGCGCGCCCGTCACGCCGAAGAAGAGCGCGGCGGTCGAGACGCTCGAGGTGATCGCGCAGGTGCCGGTGTGGCAGCCGATGAAGTGCGCGTACAGGGCGCCCCCGCCGCCGCCCACGAGGGCGCCGAGCGCGGTGCGCCAGTGGCGCCTGGCGAGGTCGCGGATCACCGGCCGCGCTCCTCCACCTACCGCTCCGCGGCGGCCGCCGCGATCGCGCCGTCCCCCACGGCCGTCGTGATCCCGGGGTCCTCGGGATCGAGCTCGAGGTGCGTGGTCATCGCCGGGTGCCCTTCAGCGTGAGGCTCCGGAGCCGCACGCCCTCCTGCTCGTACGGCGCGCTCCGCTCCAGCACCTCCACCGCCTCGAACCCGGCACGGCGCGCGGCGCCCACGTACTCGGCCTCGGGGATCGCGCCGCCGTGGCGCGCCGCCCCCGCCGCCCGATCGGACCGGACGGCCTCGGGCGGCGCCTCCTCGGCGACGACGTCCGAGACGACGAAGCGGCCGCCGGGCCGGAGGACGCGGTGGATCTCGCGGTACACCGCCTCGGTGTCGGGCGCGTCGTGGATGGCGCAGCTGGAGATCACGACGTCCGCGACGGCGGGCGGCAGGTCGAGCGGCGCGAGGCCGGAGCGGACGAAGCGGACGTTCGAGAGCGACTTGGGGACGAGCCTGCGGGCCTTCGCGAGCACCTCGGCCGAGAGGTCCACGCCGATGGCGTGACCTCCTTCGCGCACGAGCGCGGCCGCGCGCACCACGTCCTGGCCGCGGCCGCAGCCGAGGTCGACGACCGTCTCGCCCGGCGCCGGCGCCGCGCGATCGAGCGCGGAGCCGCAGGAGAGCGCGCCGCGGGACGGCGCGAGCGCCGCGTGGCGCGCCGCGATCGCGGCCTGGTCCTCGCGGGCGCTCGTCGTGCTGGCGTTCATCCCCGCGGACTCTCCCGCCGTCTCGTCGCGTTCCGGCGTCACGTCCGAGCCACCTCCGGCGGGAAAGGTTCGCGTCCGATGGGCCAGGATGGGCTCCGGGCCGCGGGGGCGGGAACGCGGCCAGTCGCCGCAGCCCCCGCGCTCGCCGCCGGACGTCGCCGCTCGTGGCGTCCCCCCGAGGCATCGACGGAGTCGTGCACGCGGACGCGGCCACGGCGGAGCTTCCCGCCGCGGCCCCGCCCGCGCTCCCGCCTCGGCGGCGGCCTACGAGGCCTTCGCGACCTTCGCCTCGGCCTTCGCCTCCGCCTTCACCTCGACCGCCTTGGGCCTCGGCGGCTCCATCCGCTTCGCCCACTCGGCGAGCCCCTTCGCGAGGCTCTGGACCGGGGTGCGGGTGTTCGTGGCGAGCTTCGTCATCGCCTCGCCGGGCAGCGCCTCGACCTTCTTCAGCGTGCTCGCGCCGAGGTTCTCCGCACGGGCGCGGAGGTCGTGCAGCTGGCGACGCATGCCGGGCACCGTCCAGTCGTCCCGGGCGACCTTCGCGAGCGCGCCGTCGAGCTCCATCAGCTTCTCGTTCCCGGTGGCGAGGGCGCGGCGGATGCGGCCGCGCGCCTCCGCCTCGAGGGTGTTGATCCTCTCCTGCAGCGTCATCGTGGGGTCCTCCTTGTCCGACCGAGCTTAGACGCATCGCGTCGAGCCGTAGTCCTTCCCAGTGGGGTGACGCCGAAGAGGGGCGTTCGGAACCCCGCCGATCGGGGGCCGGGGGACGCCGCGGCGACGCCCTGCCGGCCCGCGCTGACGGCCCGCCGTCGAGCGCACGCGCGAGGTGCGCGCGCGCCCACCTCGGCGCCGGCGCTCCCACGGGCGGGCCGTCACCCTGGGCAACGACCCGCAGGTGAGGGAATGGGACCCCCTCCGGGCCGCCGGTACGCTCGGGGCATGTCCAGGGCGCCCCCCCGGCCCACGCCCTCGCGCCGCGTCGTTTCACTTTGCGTCATCGCGATCGCGGCGCTCGCCGCGCCGGCGGCGTCGCGCGCGTCATCGATCTCCGTCCACGGGGGGGCCATCGTGCTCGGGCGCACCCACTCCGCGACCGTCACCGTCGGCGTGCTGGAGGCGCCCGGGACCGAGGACCGGCCGCTTCGCCTCTCGGTGAACGTGGGCGCGTTCTCCGAGCCGGTCCGCATCGGCCCCGGGAGGTACAGCGCGACCTACGTGCCGCCGCCCGAGCGCTATCCCCAGGTCGCGCTCGTGGCGGTGTGGAAGGAGACCGGCGCCGACGCCCAGATCGACTTCCTCCGCCTCGCGCTCTTCGGGACCTCTACCGTCCCGGTGAAGGGCGAGCCCGGCGCCTCGGTGACGGTCGTGACGCCGTTCCAGGAGTTCGGGCCGGTCACGATCGACGCGAAGGGGAAGGCGAACGTCGCGATCGAGGTCCCGCCGAACGTCCGGACCGTCGAGGTCCGCGCGAGGAGCCCGAAGGGCGTGACCACGAAGCGCACCGTCGCGATCGAGGTGCCGCACTACAACCGGCTGACGGCCGCCCTCGTGCCGTACGCGGTGACCGCGGACGGCAAGGACCAGGTGAAGCTGCACGTCTTCTACGACCTCGACGGCGGCGCCCGCGCGCCCGACCGGGTCGGGGTCGAGGCGACCGCCGGCAAGGCCGAGTTCGAGCGGACGCAGAACGGACGGTTCCTCTACCGCTACGTGCCGCCGCTCGGCACGCCCGCGCAGGACGTCAGGTTCGCGGTCGGGATCGCCGGCGACCTCGTCGCGAAGGCGAGCGCGCGCGTCGTGCTCGGCCTGCCGCCCCCGTCGAAGGTCGTCGTGAAGCCGCCCCTCGTCCCGCTCGCGCCGGCGAGCAAGACCCCGGGCACCGTCTCGGTCCTGGTGATGAGCGCGGAGGGGCTCGGGCTCCCCGCCCAGGTGAAGGTCACCGCGGACGCCGGCGAGACCGGCGAGGCGATCCCGAGGGGGAACGGCCTCTACGACGTCGCGTGGACGCCGCCCGCCGACTTCGGCACCGGCTTCGTCCAGTTCCGCGCGACCGCGGTGGACGCCAAGGGCCGGAGCGCGAGCGGCGCCGCCAACTACCAGCTCAGCGCGGCTCCGGTCCCGAAGACCGTCGTGGCGACGTTCGAGCCGCGGCTCGTCCCGATGGACGGGCGGAGCCGCGCCACCGTGGCGCTCGACGTGCGCGACGCCGCCGGCGTGCCGCTCGAGAAGGCGGCGCTCCTGGCGGTGGCGAGCGACGGCGCGATGGGCGAGCTCGTCTCGCGGGGCGGCGGGCGTTACGAGGCGACCTACGTCGCGCCGGCGCGGTCCCCGGAGGGCGACCCGACGCTCCGCGTGGCGGACACGGGCGGGAACTTCGAGCAGCGGTTCCCCCTGCCGCTCCGCGAGGATCCCCGCCGCCTCCTCCTCGGCGCGCGGCTCGGCTGGAGCACGGCCCTCGACGACCTCGCGAGCCCCCACGCGGGGCTCGACGTCTGGAGCCCGCTCCAGCTCGGGAGCGTCTGGCTCGGCGCCGGCCTCTCCGTCACCGGCGCCCGCGCCCGCCAGACCGTCACGGACGCGGCGACGGGGCTCCAGAGCACCTCGGAGGTGATCTACGCCCCGGTCACGCTGCGGCTCGGCTGGGAGGCGTACGCGAGCCGCAGGCTCTCCGTCGTCCTCGGCGCCGGCGCGACGGCCGCGTTCGCCTCCTCCCGCAGCTCGCTCGTGACGAACGCGTCGAGCGCCACCGGGTTCGGCGGCCTCGGCTTCCTCTCCGCGGGCTGGGCGCTCGGCCCGGGGCAGCTCTTCGGCGAGGTCTCCTACGGCGTCGCGCGGATCTCGAGCCCCGAGCTCGCGCTGAACGCGGGCGGCATCGCGGTGGACCTCGGCTACCGGGTGGGCGTCTTCTGATGCGCGGGCGCGGGCATCCGGGCGCGGGCGCCCTCGTCCTCCTGCTGGTCGGGGCGTGCACGGCGCCGGCCTCGCCGGGACCGATCCCGCTCGGGGTCGCGCCCGCGCTCGGACCGTCGTCCGCCGCCACGCCCGTCGAGATCTCCGGCGTCGGCTTCGACGCGGAGGTGAAGACCGACTACGGGGACGGGTCCGGGAGCACGCTGCGGTCGACGTTCGCGGTCCGGCTCCTGCCGTGGGGCGCGGGCGCGCCGGTCGAGGCAGGCTCCGTCGCGCTCACGCAGCGCCGCACGCTCGCGGCGGTCGTCCCCGCGGGGCTCGCGCCCGGGCGCTACGACGTCGCGGTCACCGACCCCGCGGGCCGCACGGGGGTCCTGCCCGACGGCTTCGAGGTGGCGAGCGACGCCGCGAGCGCGGTGGCGTTCCGGATCGACCCGATCGCGACGCAGCGCGCGGGCGTGCCGTTCGCGGTCTCGGTCGCGGCGGTGGACGCGGCCGGGCGCGTCGTGAGCGGGTTCGCGGGATCGCTCTCGGTGTCGGACGACAGCGGCACCGCCGCGCCGACCACCGCCGGGCCGCTCGTCCTCGGCCGGGCGGTGGCGCAGATCGGCGTGGCCGTGCCCCGCGCCGCCGACCGGCTGACGGTGAGCGACGGCGCGGGGCGCACCGGGGTCTCAAACGCGTTCGACGTGGGGCCCGGCGTCGCGGCGCGGATCGCGTTCGTCGCGCCGCCGGCCGCGTCCGCCTCCTCCTGCTCGGGCGCGTTCGAGCTCGAGCTGCGCGACGCGAGCGGCGCGCCCGCGCCCGCGCCCGCGACCGTGACCGTCGCGCTCCAGTCCGGGCCGCCCGGAGCGCTCCTCGTCTTCTCCGACCCCGCGTGCGCGACGCCGATCGCCTCGCTCGCGATCCCGCCGGGCGCCGCCCGGGGCGCCTTCCACCTGCGCGGCGCCGCGGCCGGGACCGCGTCGCTGCGCGCCCTCCCCGACCTCCTCCCCTCGGCCGAGACCGCCGTCGCGATCGCCCCCTGATCCGTGCGCGCCCACGCCCGCCAGATCCGCTGCAGCGCCCTCGCGGCGGCGGCGCTCGCCCTCGCGTGCGCCAGGGAGGCGGACGTCGAGCCCCGGGTGCGCTCGGTCCAGCCCGCGCGGGGCGTGCAGGGGACGGCCGTCGCGATCCGGATCGAGGGCGAGGGGCTCGAGCCGCACGTGCTCACCGACTACGGCGACGAGGGGGCGAGCGTGGTGGACGCGCGCTTCCAGGCCTGGCTCGGCGCGGCCCGGCTGCGCGAGGTGCGCCCCTCGGGCGACGGCGCGCTCCTCGCCGTCGTGCCGGAGGACCTCGCCGCCGGGACCTACGACCTCGCCGTCGCCGATCCCGCCGGGAAGCGGGCGGCGCTCCCCGCGGCGTTCCGCGTGCTCTCGCCGGAGGACGGCGGCGTCCTCGTGGCGTCGTTCCGGTTCGACGCGATCGCGCCGCAGGTCGCGAACGCGCCGTTCGCCGTCACGGTGACCGCGCTCGACGCGGCCGGGCAGGTCGTGACGGGCTTCTCCGGCACGGCGTCGCTCGCGGACCGGACGGGCGCGGTGGTGCCCTCGGCGATCGGCCCGTTCGCCTGGGGCTCCTGGACGGGTCCCGTCGAGGTGCGGGGCGCGCACGGCGCCGACGCGCTCACCGCCGCGGACGGCCTCGGGAACGCCGGGACGTCGAACGGGTTCGCGGTGCTCCCCGCCCCCGCGGCGCGGGTGGTGTTCGCCTCGCCCGCGGTGAACGCGATCGCGGGCGGGTGCGCCGGGCCGGTGACGGTCGCGCTCGAGGACCTCTACGGCGCCCCCACCTCGGCGAGCGTTCCCGTCGCCGTGTCGGTCTCGGCGGGCGCGGTCGAGGTGTTCTCGGACGCCTCCTGCGCGATCGCCGCGGCGGGCGCCACGGTGCCGGCCGGCGCGACCTCCGCGAGCGTCTTCGTGCGGTCGGCGCTCGCGGCGCCCTTCACGCTCGACGCCGCGGCTCCGGGGCTCGACCCCGGAGCCCAGCCCGGGCTCGTGCGCCCGGCGCCGCCGGCCCGGCTCGTCTTCGCGACGGCGCCGCAGACGGTGACCGCGGGCGCGTGCTCCGCCGCCGCGACCGTCCGCGCCGAGGACGCGTTCGGCAACCTGTCGCCGGTGCCGGCGGACACCGTCGTGTCGCTCTCCTCCACGGCGACGGGCGGCCTCTCCTTCCACGCGAGCGCGGGCTGCGGCGCCGGCCCGGTCGGCGGGGTGATCCTCGGCGGCGGCGCGAGCGCGGCGACGTTCTGGTTCCGGGCGACGACGGCGGAGGCGGTCACGGTCGGGGCCGCGGGCGCGGGCGTCGCGGGCGCGGCCACGCAGGGCGAGACGATCCTCCCGGCCGCGCCCCAGGCGCTCGCGTTCGTCACCGCGAGCCAGACCGTCGCCGCCGGCAGCTGCTCGGGCGCGGCGACCGTCGAGGCGCGGGACGCCCACGGCAACGCGGCGCCGGTGACCGCCGCGACGGCGATCGCGCTCGCCGCCGCGCCGCCCGCGAGCTTCGCGTTCCACCTCGATCCGGCCTGCGCGGACGCTCCCGTCGCGGCGACCGCCCTCGCCCCCGGCGCGACGCGCGCGAGCTTCCGGTTCCGCGCGACCGTCGCCGGCGCGTACGCCCTCACCGCCACCGGCGCCGGCCTCCCCGTCCCGGCCAGCCAGCCTTCGACGGTCGGCCCTGCCGCGGCGGAGCGGCTCGTCTTCACGAGCGCGCCGACGTCCACGACGGCCGGCCAGTGCTCCGGGCCGCTCACGGTCGAGGTCCGGGACGGGCTCGGCAACGCGGCGCCGGTCGCCGCGAGCACGCCCGTGTCGCTCGCCGCGTCGCCGGCCGCGGGCACGCTGCTCTACGCCACGCCCGACTGCAGCGGGCCGGCGGGCGGGCCTGCGATCATCCCCTCCGCGTCGGCCACCGCGACGTTCTCCTTCCGATCCACCGTCGCGGGGGCGTTCGACGCGACGGCGACGGTCTCGGGGCTCCTTCCGGCGACGCAGGCGCAGGCGGTCGCTCCCGCCGCGCCGGACCGGCTCGTGTTCACGACGGCGCCGCGGACCGCCGCGGCGGGCGCCTGCTCGGGCGCGGCCACGGTCGAGGCGCGGGACGCGTACGGCAACGTGGCGCCGGTGGCGGCGCTCACCGCGGTGTCGCTCGCCGCGGCCCCCGCGGCGGGCTTCGCGTTCTTCGACGCGGCGGGCTGCGGGGGCGCGCCGGTGGGCTCGGTGAGCCTGCCCGCCGCGGCGTCGAGCGCGACCGTCTGGTTCCGCGGCACCGCCGCCGGCGCCGTGACCGTCACCGCGACCGGCGCCGGCATCCCGGTCGCCGCGGCGCAGGTCGAGACGGTGGAGCCCGCGGCGCCCGCGGCGGTGGTCTTCACCTCCGCGCCGCAGACCCTCGTCGCGGGCGGCTGCTCCGGCGCCGCGCGGATCGAGCTGCGCGACGCCTTCGGCAACCCGACCGCGGACCCGGGCGCCGCGATCGGCCTCGCCCTGTCCGCGCTCCCCGCCGCGGGGCTCGAGCTGTTCGAGGACGCCCTGTGCGCGGTCGCGGTGCCCGGCGCGTCCATCGAGGTCGCGCCGGGGGCCGGCGGCAAGGACTTCTGGTTCGCGGGGACGCTCGCGGGCGCGGTGACCCTCACCTCGGCGCCCGCCGGCCTCCTCCCCGCCAGCCAGGTCGAGACCGTCCTGCCCGCCGCGGCCGCGCGGATCGCGTTCGCGAGCGCGCCGGTGAGCGCGGTCGCGGGAGCCTGCTCGGCGCCGGTCACGGTCGTGTCCCTCGACGCGTACGACAACGTCGCGCCGGTCGCCGGCCCGACCACGGTGGCCCTCGCGGCGGCGCCCGGCGCCGGGTTCGAGCTGCACGCCGGCACCGGCTGCGGCGGCGCGCCGGTGACGGCGACCGTCATCCCCGCGAGCGGCACGACCGCGACGTTCCGGTTCCGGGGCACGGTCGCGGGCGTCGTCACGGCGACCGCCTCCGCGTTCGGGACCTCCGCCGACCAGGGAGAGACCGTGCTCCCCGCCGCGCCGGACCGGCTCGTCTTCACCTCGCCGCCCCAGACCGCCACCGCGGGCGCCTGCTCGGGCGCGGCCACGGTCGAGGCGCGCGACGCGTACGGGAACGTGGCGCCGGTCGCCGCGCTCACCGCGGTGTCGCTCGCCGCGGCCCCCGCGGCGGCGGTCGAGCTCTTCTACGCCGCCGGCTGCGGCGGCCCGCCGGTCGCCTCGGTGAGCATCGGTCCGGGCGCGTCCGCCGCGACGTTCTGGTTCCGGGGGACGGCGGCGGGCGGCGTGACCGTCACCGCCGCGGGCTCCGGGATCCCGACGCCCGCGACCCAGGGCGAGACGATCCTCCCCGCCGCGCCCGCTCGCCTCGTCTTCACGACCGCGCCCCAGACGGTGACCGCCGGGTCCTGCTCCGCGGCCGCGGCGGTCGAGGTCCGCGACGCGTACGACAACGTGGCGCCGGTCGCCGCGCCGACGTCGGTCGCGCTCTCGGCGGCGCCGGCGCCGGGCTTCCAGCTCTTCGACGCGGCGGGCTGCGGCGGCGCCCCGGTGTCGTCGGTGAGCCTGCCCGCCGCGGCGTCGAGCGCGACCTTCTGGTTCCGCGGCACCGCCGCGGGCACGGTGACCGTCACCGCCACCGGCGCGGGCATCGCGACGCCCGCGACGCAGGACGAGACGGTCGCGCCCGCCGCGCCCGACCGGCTGGTCTTCACGACGGATCCGCAGACCGCCACGGCGGGTTCGTGCTCGGCGCCCGCCACCGTGGAGGCGCGCGACGCGTACGGCAACGTCGCGCCCGTGGCGGCGCCCACGGCGGTGTCCCTCTCCGCGGCGCCCGCGGCGGGAGTCCAGCTCTTCGCCGGCGAGGGCTGCGGCGGCGCGCCGGTGACGTCGGTGGACCTCGCCGCGGCCACGGCGGCGACGACGTTCTCGTTCCGCGCGACGGCGGCGGGGACCTTCACGGTGACCGCGGCGGGTGCCGGCATCGCCGCGGCGGCGACGCAGGACGAGGCCGTCAGCCCCGCGCCGCCGGACCGGCTCGTCTTCACGACGCTCGCGCAGACGCTCTCGGCGGGCGACTGCTCCTCGGTGGCGACCGTCGAGGCCCGCGACGCCTACGGCAACGTCTCGCCCGTGGCGGCGCTCACGGCGGTGACGCTCGCCGCCGCCCCGGCGACGGGCTTCGCGTTCCACGACGCCGCCGGCTGCGGCGGCGCGCCGGTGACGGCGGTGAGCATCCCGGCCTCCGGCTCGGCCGCGACGTTCCGGTTCCGCGGCACGGCGCCGGGCCTCGTGACGGTCACCGCGGCGGGCGCCGGGATCGCGTCCCCCGCGACGCAGGTGGAGACGGTGAACCCCGGACCCACCGACCACTTCGTCTTCGACCCGGTCGTCACGCCCTGGATACGCACGTGGTCCTACGCCGTCCGCGTGCAGGCGGTGGACGCCTTCGGCAACCCGACGCCCACCTTCACGGACGCGGCGACGCTGAGCCTCGCGGTGCCCCAGCCGCCGAACGGCGCCGGTGCGACGCTCTCCTGCAGCGCCGGCTGCGGCTCCGGCGCCGTGACGACCCCGTTCGTCGCGGGCGCGTGGACCGGCTCCGTCGCGGTGGACTGGACCGACCCCGACCCGCAGAAGCTCGGCGTCTCGGTGCGCGCCACCGGCGCGGGCGCGTGGGCCTCGGTCGCCGGCGCGTCCGCGCCGCTCGACGTGATCGGCGCCGTCCGGTCGCCGCCGTCGGCGCGCGTCACCGCGAGCCCCGCCGTCGTGTTCGTGAACGAGCCGGTGACGCTCGACGCCTCCGGCTCGATCGACTACCAGACGCCGGCGGCGAGCCTCCAGGTCTCGTGGGACTTCCAGGGCGCCTCCACCGCCGCGCCCGCGCACCCGACGCCGGCGGCCCCGTGGACCGGCTGGACCGCGACCCCCACCGCCTCGAACGTCTACACGGTCGCGGGCACCTACACGGCGCGGGTCGCGGTGCGCGACGCCGACGGCGACGTCGGGTACGGGAGCGTCACCGTGATCGTGCTCCCGACCGGCGCCCCGACCTGCGTGGTGACGACGAGCGCCGACGTGGACGACGGCGCGACGGCGTGCAGCGGCGGCGGCCTCGGCGCGGACGGCCGGCTCTCGCTCGCCGAGGCCCTGCGCGTCGCCCCGAACGCCACCACGATCACGTTCGCCACGCCGATGCGGATCTCCGGGACGGGCGCCTACACCGTCGCCCAGGACGACCTCCTCGTCGTCGCGCCGTCGGGCACCGTCCTCGACGGGAAGACGCTCGCGTTCACGGGCAACCGGACGCGCGTCGTCGGGCTCGAGCTCGCGAACCAGACCACCCCGCTGTCGGTCGGCAACCGGCGGATCCTGACGCTGGAGGACTGCGACCTCCACGACATGCCGGGCATCGCGGTGTACGGGACGCTCACGCTCACGAGGGTGAGGATGGCGCGCTGCGCCGGGCAGTGCGTCTACGTCACCGACGCGTCGAACAGCGACACGCTGACCGTCCGGCACTCGACCTTCCTCGGCGGCGCGGGCGCGGTCGGGATCGACATCGCGCAGTGCAAGCCGGGCAAGGTCGCGCTCGTGTCGCAGTCGAACGTGTTCGCGGGCCTCTCGACGGCGGTCCGCCTCGGGAACCTCTGCACCGGCTCGACCGACGTGCGCCACACCACCTTCGCGTCGAACGGCACCGGCGTCTCGTACCCGGCGGTCGCCTCGCCCGGGCACGTGCTCCGGAACGCGATCTTCAGCGGCCACGCGACGGCGGCGGTCGCCTGCGGCCTCGCGACGTTCGCGAGCCGCGACCGCCACCTGCTGCACCAGAACGCGAGCAGCGGCTGTCTCGGCGGCGACCCGGGCACGCTCGCCGGCGACCCGCTCTACCTGTTCGGGCCCGCGGGCGACTACCGGGTGGGGCTGGGGAGCCCGGCGGTGGACAGCGCCCTCGATCTCGGCCTGTTCCTGCTGCCGCAGTACCCCGCGACGACGCCGCGGTTCCTGGGCGCCGGGCCGGATCGCGGCGGCCGCGAGACCTGGTAGCCTCGCGGTACAGCCGGTACTTCATCCGGTGCGCGTTCGCGCGGTAGTAGCGCACGAGGTCCTCGACGGCCTGGAGCCGCTCGCGGGTGTCGCGGCGCTTGGGCTCGATGAGCTCGATGCAGTCCATGACCTCGGAGATGAGCGCGTCCGGGTCGCCCGCCGCGAGCAGCTGCTCCGCCCGTCCCTGCCACAGCGGCAGGAGCGGGCTCTCCTCGCCGAGCAACGCCTTGCCGCAGTCCACCGCGTGCTCGACCGCGTGGTGCCAGTCGAGGATCTGCACCGCGTCGGGGCAGAGCTGGTCGGCGAGGTTCCAGTTGCACACCGCGCCGTCGCCGAGCCAGACGACCTTGCCGACGTCGTCGATGTCCTCGACCTCGAGCGCCTCCTCGAGCACCGGCGCGAACTCGCCCATGCCGTTCACCACCGCGACGTAACGTGACGTGCCTGCGATGGGCTCGTTCGCTGCCTGGTCGTGACGATAGGTGACGCCGACCTTCGCCTCCTTCCACGGTTCATCGCCGCGGATCGGCAGCATGCTGCCGTCGACCTCGACGACGAGCACGTCCGCCGCGGCAGCACGCGGCTTCAACTCCTCCTGGAGGCGGCCCTGATCGGCCGCCGTGCACTGGTTCCCGACGCGCTCGGCGACGCGCCGGAACAGGCTCTCCGACACGCGCTCGCGGTAGTGCAGCTCCCAGCGTGCAGCGCATTCGCCGTACACGTCGTTCACGGCGAAGTCGAGGACGCGCTTCTCCAGCTCGCTCGTGAGATCGCCCTCCTCCGGCAGCATGAGGAGCCGGTCGACCGGGTAGAAGCCGTACTTGCACTGCTCGCAGTAGTGATAGTTGCGCTTGAAGGTGACCGGCCCGGCGAGGCTCTTCACCGTGCGCTCGCGGTCGCGCGCCTTCACCGGGATCCGCTTGCCGCACTTCGGGCACGCCTTCGCCGTCGGCTTCTCCGGCTTCATCCGCGACAGCATCGCGGCGACCGGCGGGGGACCCGCGTCGCGCTTCACCAGCTCCTCCGCCGCGAGCTCCATCTCCGACATCGTCATGCCGTCGTGGAACTTCTCGTCCGCGACGCGCTCGCCGAGCTCGCGCAGCAGCTCCTCCTTCGAGTACTGCTTCAGCCCCTTCTTCCGGATCTTTCGAGCCATGCCGGCGAGAGGATCACGCCTGTACGGCGGTGTCGATCTCCGGGCCTGACTTGGCGCACCTCCGGGAGGGGACCGATCAGCCGTCCGCCCGAAGGGCGCGTCGAGCATGGGGAAGCGCCGCAACCCCGATCAGGCACTGAAGAAATCCCTCAACCCGGTCGCGCGCCCTCTGCGCGTCGCTGTCAGAGGCGTCTGGTTCCATGCGCATCGTGGACCTCATGTGCCTGGGGTCCGTGGAGGAGCCTCGGTGAACGGAGCCGTCGCGGAGGCGCGAGGCATCCTCCCCGACGCGGCGGAGCGGCGGAAGGATCTCCCGAAATGCCGCGACCACCACGTTGGTGGTCGTCTGGGTGGTCGGCGGGCTGTGCATTGGCTGCGGCGCGTCGCGTAGAGCGTCTGAGGGCCGCAGTACAAGGCGGCCATCCCGCAGTACGCCGGGATGCGCTGGGGCAGCCGAAGGCAGCGGACGTTGCGCCACCGGCCCGCGGGTCGCCTCGAGGCCTTGATCCGCTCATCACCATATGCATAATTAACCGAAGAGTGATTCATCGCCGACATGCCGCGATGGCTTCCCAAGGTCTTGACGCGCGTCCGAGAGCTCGCGGCGGCTCGGAAGGTCCTCTTCACGCTGAAGGCCCGGCGGGAGCTGGCGAGCCTCGACATCGGCCTCGACGAAGAGGATGCCTGCGACATCCTGGCGAACCTGAAGGCCGAGGAACTCGGACGGACGCCTGGAATCGGCGACGACGGGGGAGTGGATGTACCTCTTCAAGCCGCAGCTCGCTGGGACAGTCCTGTACATCAAGATCGTCCTTCGAAGCGACTGCGTCGTCGTCTCGTTCCACGAGGATGAGGGTGGCGAACATGAAGAAGACGCGTAGCCAGAAAGTCCCCGCGGTGCGCCGCGGCCGCGCCCTCCCCGACGATGCCTGCCCGGCCTGCGGGACGAAGATGGTGGAGAAGCGCGGCACGCTGCGCCTGCCGGTCAACGGCGAAGAGATCGCGGTTCCATCCGCCACCCACCTGCTATGCCCGAAGTGCGGTGAGATCCTCTTGCGGTTCCAGGACGCGAAGCGACTCGGTGAGGACGCGATCGCGATCTACCGCAAGAAGCATGGGCTCCTTTCCGCCGACGAGATCCGTGCCATCCGCGAGCGATTCGGCCTCACCCAGGCGGACCTGGCGCGTCTCCTGCGGCTCGGTGCGAACACGGTCTCCCGTTGGGAGTCGGGACGGAACGTCCAGACCGCAGCAATGGACATGCTGCTCCGGCTCATCCGCGACCTGCCGGGGAGCATCGACTACCTGCGCGACTACCACGCGGTCTGATGGCTGTTGCTCCCGCCCCGCCTTCGGAGGGAACTTGTCCACATTCTTCTCGACGCTGGCACAGGTGAACGCGACGCTGTTGGGCATCCTCGCCGCGGCAGTTGCGGCCATGTACGTGTTCCTGCAGGAGCGCGCGTCTCGTTACGAGGAAAGCATCGACCAAGCATTGAGGGACCAAATGCTGCGGACAGGCGCGCTTGGGCGACTCGCTCTACCAGCCGCGTCGTAGCATCCCGCGGCGAAGGCTCCGGGGCCGGCGACGGTGATGGCCCTCGGCGATGCTCGGGCTGGCCACCGGCGCCGCTGTCAGACCGCGGTGACACACTCACCGTCGTGCGACGGTTGGTGACACTCGACCTGGAGACGGTGGCCGACGAGGCCCTCGTCTCCGCGGTGGACGGCGAGCCGGGTCGGCCCTACCCGGAGCAGCTCCGCCGCGTCCTCGCCGATCGTCGCGCGCGCACGGGCGGCCGGAGCGACTTCCTCCCCCTGCCCTACCACCGGCCGGTCGTGGCGTGCCTGCTCGAGGCCGTCGAGGACGGCGGGATCGTCCGCGTCTCCGACGCCTCCTCCTGGACCGATCGCCGCACGGACGAGGCGGAGTTCCTCGCGCGCGCCTGGGACCGGCTCTCCGGAGCCGCCCTCGTCACCTTCCACGGCAAGGGCTTCGACGTACCCGTCCTCGAGCTGCGATCGCTCAAGCACGGCGTGCCGATGCCCGGTTGGTTCGGGGCGCGGCGCGGCGGCGCCATCGCCGAGCACTTCGACGTGAAGGAGATCCTGTCGTCGCAGGGCGCCGCCGGCGCCGCGCCGCTCGACCTCTACGCGAAGCTGGTCGGCCTGCCCGGCAAGGAGGACGTCGCGGGCGGCGACGTGCAGGCGCTCTACGCCGAGGGCGCCCTCGACCGCATCGCGGCGTACTGCATGACCGACGTCGTGCAGACGTTCCTGCTCTTCCTGCGGCACCGGCTGGTGGTCGGCTCGCTGACGCCGGACGGCTACGAGGAGAGCGTGGACCTCGTCCGCGAGGACCTTCCGGCGCTGTTCGCGCGGCGGCTCCCCGCCGAGCAGCGCGCGGTGCTCGACGGCTTCGTCGAGCGCTGCGAGCCGTTCTTCGGCGGCGGGCGCGGGCTGCACCTGCGCGCGGTGTAGGCCCGGACCCCCGCGTGGCTGGTATCATCCCGCGACGGCGCGCCCCGCGCGCTCCGCGCGAGGGCGCATGAGGTCCACACCGTTCGCAGCCGCGCTGTGCCTGTCGCTCGCCGCGTGCGGGTCGGGCGGCGACGACGCGCCGAGCGGGAACCACGTCGTCTTGATCCAGAATCTCGGCTCCAGGACGGTCCTCTGCCTGGAGCGGGAGTTCACGCGGCTCACGCTGAGCCAGGCGGGCGGCGCGCCGCAGGAGCACGGGTTCGTGTCCAGGCCGGACACCACGATCCGGGTCCCGGTCACGCTGCCCGCGACCGGCGCGTACGATCTGCGCATCTACACGGCGTCCGGCTCGAGCATCTGGTGGAGCGGGCTCGCGATGGACGTGGACGGGAGGACCACCGTCCTCCTCGTCACGGACGTCATGGACCTGTACGAGAACAGCCTGGCCGCGGGGCTCTATCCCACCGGGAGCGACGTCCCCTGCACGTGACGGAAGCGCGCGCCGCACCCTACGGCGCATTGCGCGCGCTTCAGCCCGGGCGGAAGGCGGGACCGTCCGCGGGGGTGGAGACGACCACCGGCGCCGCGTTCGCGAGGGCGGCGGCGCGCGCGGCGAGCGCGTTGGCGTCGTCCCGGCTCCAGCCCTCGAGCACGGCGTGCACCCGGCCGCCGGGCGCCAGCAGGATCCACGTCGGCGTGGAGAGGACGCCGAAGGCGTCCGAGGCGGGCCACGGCTCGGGATCGAGGAGGACGCGGACGGGGCCGGCGAGCCGGTGGTTCCGGGCGAACACCTCGGTGAGGAACGCGTCGTCCTGCGAGACCGCCGCCACGGCGACCCCGCCGATCGCGGCGGCGCGCGGGAGGACGTGCGCGGCCGCGTCGCTCGCGGCGCAGTCGCCCTTGTAGAAGAAGAGGAGCGCGGGCCGCGCCGCGGCGAGCGCCGGGAGGTCCACCGGCGTGCCGTCGAGCGAGACGGCGCTGGCGGGCGGCGCGAGGGTGCCGGGTGGCAGCGGCATGGGAGGGATCTAGCTGGCGGTGGGCGGCGCCGTCGAGCGGCCCCGCGAGGACCCGACGAGCTCCGTCGGGTGCACGACGACCGAGGGGTACCGCCCGAGCGGTGCGGAATGACGGCCGCCGCCGCAGGTTCGATCGGCGTGAGCCCTGCCCCGGACCGTGCCCCCGAAGGCGTCCGTTCCACCCTGAGCCGCCCCAGCCGTCTGCCCGCGATCGTCGTGTCGCTCGCGGTGGTCGGCGGCGGCGGCTTCCTCGTCTGGAGGTATCTCGACCAGGACGCGGCCACGCCGCCCCCGCCGCCTCCTGCGGCGGCGGCTCCCGTGGACGCCGACGCCGCGGCGGCCCCCGAGGGCCCCGCGCCGGGGCCCGCGACGGCGCAGGGACTGCTCGAGGCCGCGTCGCGCGACGGCCTCCTCCGGAAGGCGCTCGCGGACGGAGACGCCGTGCGCCGCTGGGCGGTCGTCGCGGCGAACCTCGCGCTCGGCGAGAGCCCGCGCAAGGAGCTCGCCGCGCTCGCGCCGCAAGGGAAGTTCTCCGTCGAGACCGCGGGGGGCCGCGCCGCGATCTCGCCGCGCTCGTACGCGCGCTACGACGCGTTCGCCGACGCGGTCGCGTCCATCGACGCCGGGGCGGCGGCGTCGGCCTGGCGCGCGCTCCGCCCGGCGCTCCAGTCGGCGTACCGCGCCCTCGGCTACCCGTACCCGACCATCGACTCCGCGATGCTGCGCGCGCTCCGCCGCCTGCAGCAGGCGCCGGTCCGGGACGGCCCGGTGTTCGTCGAGGCCGACGGGAGCGTGTACGCCTTCGCGGACGAACGGCTCGAGGCGCTCGGCCAGGTGGAGAAGCACCTCCTGCGCATGGGCCCGCGCAACGCGCGGCTCGTCCAGGCGAAGGCGCGGGAGCTCGAGGCGGCGCTCGGGCTGGCGAGGCCGCGGGTCGCGGCCGAGCGCTGACGTCCCCGCGCCGGCTCGCGGCGGTCAGGCCGCGGCGCGCCGTGCGCCGCCGGGCCGCCCGTCTCCTCCCCTCGACGAGCGCAGCCCTTCGCGCCCGGGACGCGTCCGGCCGGCGCGCGGGAGCCCGCACGCCGGCCGGACGGACGGCGGGAAGCCGCGCGCGGCGCCTACCGCGGGCCGCGCTTCGCGCGGCGCTTGCGCTTGACGCTCAGGCGGCGCTTCGCCGCCGCGCCGGCGCGCTTCACCTTCGACCGCTTCGAGATCTTCCGCTTGGTGCGGGCCATCGCTCCTCCTGGTCGGTGTGATGACGCGGCGCCCGCGGGGCGCCGCGGCCCTGGCTACTCGAGCCAGTCCTTGTCCTTCAGCTTCTTCGGCAGGTACTCCTCGGTGATGAAGCTGATCCCGCGGCGCGAGAGCGCCTCCAGCTCGAACTTCTGCCCGCTCTTCACCATCTCCTGGATCTCGTCCTGCCACTGCTTCGCCTGGAACCACGGGTAGGCGAGCATCTGCTTCGCGCGCGAGACGTCCTGCTCGTTCATCTTGATCGCGACGTTCGACGGGAGCTTGTACGTCAGCTTGTCGAACGAGGACAGGCCGATGAAGCGCGCGTCCGGCACGGCCATCCGCATCGACTCGTACGCGAGGTTGATCGAGCCCTGCTTCAGCACCGAGTAGATGTAGAAGCCCCACGGATCGTTGTCGACGAGCACGTAGACCGGGAGCTTCAGCTCGGTGTGCAGGCGCTGCACGAGCCGCCGCACGCCGCGCGGCGGCTGCCCCTGGCCGGTGACGATGATGCACTTGTTGCGCTGCCAGTACTTGTCCTCGTTGAACCGCTTCCAGACCGCGTCCTTCTCGACGAGGAGCACGTACTTCGCCTCGCTCTTCCCGAGCTGGACGACGTGCTCCTCGACGATGGACGGGACGGACCAGCCGCCCGAGCCCATCCGGCGCAGGTCGATCGTGTCGCCCGAGTCGCGGATCGTGAGCGGGCCGACCATCGAGCCGCGGCCCGTCGCGAACAGGTGCAGCTCCTCGCGGAGCGAGTCCACCGCGACCTCGAGGTCCTCGATGATCGGGTCCGACTCCTCCTGCTCCTCGAAGGTGTTCTGCTTCGTCTCCCCGAGGGTGTGCTTCGTCATGTAGTAGAGGTCGCGGATGCTCGTCGTCTTTCCCGAGTCGATGAGCTCCTTGCAGGCCTCCGAGACGAGGAACGTCTGCATGAACTTCTTCGCCATGCCCACGTTGAAGAAGTAGCGCCTCTGCTTCTGGCCCCCGAGCTCGATGAGCCGCTTCCTCGGGTTGAACTTCACGTTCGCGAGCGAGCGGATCGGGATCTCGACGAACGGGTTCTTGCCGCCCTTCGTCGCCTTGAGCACGGACTCCGCGAGCTTCTCGATCTTCGCGATGGTCTTCCTGTCCGCTGCGTCGAGCCGCGCCATGTCCTACTCCGCCTCTTCCTGCTCGGCCCGCCGCGGCCGCCTCGCGATCTTCTCGCTCATCTCCTGGAGCTTCGCGTCCTGCTCCTTGAGCTCGGCCTCGGTGACCTTGTTCGCGAGGCGCATGAAGTCGCGCTTGATGGGATCCGCGCTCCTCCCGGTGATCTTCCCGATCGACTTCGCGACCTCCTGGATGTAGAGCTCGAACAGGGAACGCCGCTCCGCCTGGTACTCGGCGTGCTGGCGCTTCCGGATGTGCGCCGCGAGCTTGCGGCCGCACTCCTGCGCGGCGAGCTGGATCTCGCGGGTGATCTCCGGGTAGTGCGCCACCGCCTCCTTGGCCTCGGAGGTGAAGGGCACCCACACCGACGCGACGTGCACGAGGAGCGCCATCGGGCCGACCGGCAGCGATCCCTTCGGCTGCGAGAGGAGGTAGTTCCGCCAGTCGGTCCGGACGACCGCCTCGGTCATGCCGCAGGCGCCCTTCTGGAACAGGAGCGGCACGCGGTTCGCGAAGCGGAAGAGCTCCACCGGCTTGTCGGCCGGCCAGGAGCCGCCGTAGGCGAGCCCGACCTCCACCTGGAAGGGGTTCCCGCGGTAGACCTTGGGCGGCCGGGTGACGGTCGCGATGAAGTAGTTGTGCCCCTTGATCTTCTCGACGCCTTCCTCGGGAGGCGCGTCGGGCACCGCGGGCGCGGCGGCCTTCGCCTCCTTCTCCTTCCTGGTGGCCTTCTTCTTCGAGGCGGAGTCGAGGTCGAGCTGCGCGTCGCCGTTCTCCTCCGGCCCCTCGCTCTCGATCACGTTGAGGAAGGAGACGAGCCCGCGCCGCATCAGCTCGTCGCCGATCGGCGACAGGCAGTTCGTCGGCGGGTTCATGATCTTCGTCTCGCCGATCGCCTTGTGCAGCCGCTCCGCGAGCTCGCGGTCCTCGGCGAGGTCGCGCGGCCGCACCCTGCCCTTCAGCCCGGCGCGCGCGACGATCTCGTCCGCGACCGTCGAGGACACGCGCGAGAAGGCGGTCTGGAGGAACCCCTTCACGTCGTGCGACCTGGAGTCGCCCGCCATGAGCATCAGCGCGCCGAGCTCGACGCCGTGCGGGTGCGGCTTGATCTCCACCGCCTCCTTGGGGAGCTCCTCGGTCGCGCGCGGGAACGTGAGCGGCTCCTGCCGCGGGCGCACGTAGTGGAGCGTGCAGTGCGGGTTCGAGAGCGCCGTGTGCTCGACGTAGCGGTTCACGAACCGCTGCCCCTGCTGCCAGTTCGCGACGATCTCCAGCTCTACCCGGGTGCCGTGCTCGAGGTGCCAGCCCTCGACCTCGTCGTCCTTGGTGACGACGGGGTTGTTCTTGCGCGTGTCGATCTGGATCTCGAAGTAGTGCGCCGGCTTGCCCTTGCCGACGCGCGAGGTGACGCGGATCGGCTGCCCCGTGGTGAGCTGGCCGTACATCGCGGCGGCGCTGATGCCGATGCCCTGCTGGCCGCGCGACTGCTTCAGCCGGTGGAACTTCGAGCCGTAGAGGAGCTTGCCGAAGATCTTCGGCACCTGCGCCTTCACGATGCCCGGGCCGTTGTCCTCCACGACGACGACGAACCGCCCCTCGCCCTTCGTGAGCTCGGCCTTCGGGGCGGGCGCGTCCGGCTGCCCCTGCGCGCGCTCGAGCCCGAGGTCGCGCACCTCGATCGTGATCTCGGGGACGAGGCCCGCCTCCTCGCAGGCGTCGAGCGAGTTGTCCACCGCCTCCTTGATCGTGGTGAGGAGCGCCTTGGACGGGTTGTCGAACCCGAGGAGGTGGCGGTTCTTCGTGAAGAACTCGGAGATCGAGATCTCGCGCTGCTTCGCCGCCATCTGCTCGGCGGTGGCGCGGCGCTTCGGGCCCTTCGCCCTCGGAAGGGGCTCCGCCTCCGGCACGGGCACGACGACCTGCTCCGGCTCGGCCTTCGCGAGCGCGGGGCGGCGGGCGACCTTCGTCGGGGGCGGCGGCGCGGCGCGCTTCCGCGGCGAGGGCTCCACCGAGACGAGCTCGAGCTGCCGCGCCGGCGCCCTGGCCGTGGCCCTGGCCGGCGCCTTCGCCGGCTTGCCCTTCCCCTTCCCCACCGCCGCCTTCCGAGCCGCCATCACAGGGATTCCTCGCGATATCGCGCCTGACCCGGGTGTAGCACGGAGGGCGGATCCACGCGAGAAAACGGGCGGATCTCGGCGCGGCGGGCGACCGCTCCTCGCCCCGCCCGGCCGCCCACCCGCCCTCTCGCCGGGCGCCCGCCCGGATTGACTCGGGCCGGGCAGTGGTTACACCGGAGCCATGCCCTGGGACCAGACCACCACACCGCGCGGGATGAAGCAGGCGACGAGGAGCGCGGGGTTCGGCCGGAACTACGCGAAGACGGCCATGCTGATGGCCTTCCTCGTCGCGATCCTCGCCATCGGCGGCCAGATGGCCGGCGGCACCGGCGGGATGCTGCTGTTCGGGTCGATCGGCCTCGTCCTGAACCTCCTCTCGTACTGGTTCTCGGACAAGATCGCGCTCATGGCGCACCGCGCGCAGCCGGTCACGCGCGAGCAGCTGCCCCAGGTCCACGAGATCGTGGAGCGGCTCGCCCGCAGGGCGGGCATGCCGATGCCGCGCGTCTACCTCATCCCCTCCGCGACCCCCAACGCGTTCGCCACCGGCCGGAACCCGTCGCACGCCGCGGTGGCGGTCACGGAGGGCATCCTCGGGATCCTGGACGCGCGGCAGCTCGAGGGCGTGCTCGCGCACGAGCTCGCCCACGTGCGGAACCGCGACGTCCTCATCGCGACCATCGCCGCGTCCGTCGCCGGCCTGGTGTCCGCCCTCGGCCACGCGATCCAGTGGGGGGCGATCCTCGGCGGCTTCGGCCACCGCGACGACGAGGAGGGGGGAAACCCCTTCGCCGCGCTCGCCTGGGCGCTCCTCGCGCCCATCATCGCGCTCGTGGTGCAGCTCGCGGTCTCGCGCTCGCGCGAGTACGGCGCGGACGCGTCCGGCGCGGAGCTCGTGGGCGACCCGGAGCCGCTCGCCGAGGCGCTCCTCGCCATCGAGCAGGGGAACCAGGTCCGCCACTACGAGTACGGCGGCCCCGCGACGGCGCACCTCTTCATCGTGAACCCGTTCCGCGGCGCCGGCTCGAAGGCGCTGGAGCTGTTCTCGACGCACCCCCCCGTGGAGGAGCGCGTGCGGCGGCTCCGCGAGATGAAGCGCGGGATGCGGTACGCCTAGTAGGCGCCCGGCGACGCGGACCCCGCGCCCGCGAGCTCGCAGAACTCGGGACCCGACGGGATCACGTCCATCTGCGTGGTGATCGTCGCGCCCGTGAGCCCGTTCACGGTGATCACGTTGTAGCGGCCCGCCGCGGACGGCGCGGTGAAGCTGCACGTGAGCGGGTTCAGGTTGCACGCGGTGCCGCCGCAGCTCGTCGTGTCCGTGCAGGCCTCGACCTTCACGTCGAGGAAGATGTCGCCGCAGGTCGCGGGCGGCGCCGGGCAGGTCGCCGCGCGCGCCGCGGAGAGGTCCGCGACGCAGGTCGCCCCGGTCTGGTTGCACGTCGGGCAGAGCTGCACCGGGTAGCCCACCGGCAGGCCCGCGTCCTGGACGCACGTGGTCTCGTCGGGCATCGCGTTCACCTGGGGCGTCTCGAGCGGGCAGGTGTCCGACGGGCACCCCGTGAGCCCAGCCGCCGCCGCGAGCGCCGCCACCAGCAACGCCGTCGTCGTCCTCATGCGTCCTCCCCCGAGCCGTCCCTCACGGCACGAGCACGATCTTCCCGAACTGCGCGCGCTCCGCGAGCAGGCCCTGCGCCGCGCGCGCCTCCGCGAAGGGCAGCGTCCGGTCCACCACGGGCCGGAGCCTCCCCTCGCCCACGAACCGGAGCACCTCGAGGAGGTCTCCCGCGGTCCCCATCGTCGAGCCGAGGATCGAGATCTGGCGGAAGAAGACGTGGCGCAGGTCCGTGAGCGGGTCGAACCCGGTCGTCGCGCCGACGGTCGTGATGCGGCCGCCGATCCCCACGGCGAGGATCGACTGCTCCCAGGTCTTCTTCCCCACGTGCTCGAACACGACGTCGACGCCCTTCTTCTCCGTGAGCCGCCTCGTCTCCTGGACGAAGTCCCGGGTCTCGTAATTCACGACCTCGTCCGCCCCCAGCGCCCGCGCCTTCTCGAGCTTCGCGTCCGAGCCGGCCGTCGCGATCACGCGGGCGCCGAGGAGCTTCGCGATCTGCACCGCCGCGACGCCGACGCCGGAGCCCGCCGCGTGCACGAGCACGGTCTCGCCCGGGCGCACCCTCGCGCGCTCGACGAGCGCGTGCCAGGCGGTCATGAAGGTGAGCGGGACCGCGGCCGCCTCCTCGAAGGACAGCCGCGCCGGCTTCGGCAGGACGTTCCGGGCCGGCACCGCGATCCGCTCCGCCATCCCGCCGGAGACGTGCTCGCCCAGGATGGAGAAGCGGCGGCACAGGTTCTCGCGTCCCGAGAGGCAGCGCTCGCACCGGCCGCAGCCGAGGCTCGGGTTCACCACGACCTCGTCGCCGGGCTTCCAGCCCTCGACGCCGGCGCCGACCGCCTCGACCACGCCCGCGACGTCGGAGCCGAGCACGTGCGGAAACGCGAGCTTCAGCCCGGGCCAGCCCTTGCGGACCCAGATGTCGAGGTGGTTCACCGCGGCGGCCCGCGGCGCGACGAGCACCTGCCCCGGCCCGGCCTGCGGGTCGGGCAGGTCCTCGACCTTCACGACCTCGGGGCCTCCGTGCTCGCGGATCGCGACCGCCTTCATGGCGCCTCCAGCGCGTCGGGGTGGGGGCGGGAACCCGGCAACGTTAACCGCGCCGGAGGCTCACTTGCCAGCGGCTGCGCGGGGCGGTTACACCTCGTCGGGGGCGCAGCGAGCTTGCTTCCTATCGAGACCGTCGCCGTCGTCGGCGCGACCGCGGAGGGCACCGCCTGCGCCGTCCTCGCGTCGCTCGCCGGCTGCGTCGTGCGGGTGTTCGACGCCTCCGACGCGGCGCTGGAGCGCGCGTTCGAGGCGGTGCGCCGCCGCGTGGAGATCGCGTTCGCCTCGGGCGTCATCACCCGCACGGAGCGGCAGCGGATCCTCGACGGCCTGCTCTTCACCCCGGACCTCGAGGAGGCGCTCACGGGCGCCGACCTCGCCGTGGACACGGCGGCCACCGCGGCCGGAGCGGCCGCCGACGTCGCCGGCCGGCTCGGCGCGGCGCTCCGCGCGACGGCGGCGATCGCGGCGGCGGGCGAGACGCCCGCGGCCGCGCTCGCGGCGCGCGTGCCGCAGCCCGGCCGCGTCCTCGCCCTCCGCCTCGCGGACGCCCAGGGCCCGGTGCCGCGGGTCGACGTCCTCCCCGCGCCGGGGACGAGCCCGCACGTGCTCGAGCGCGCGCGGGCGTTCGCGGCGCGCGTGAACCGCGCCTCGCGCGTGGCGGTGGGTCCGTGATCGTCCGGGTCGACGCGCTGCCGATCGTGCTCGAGGCGCGGCGCGTCGTCGTCGCGGAGGTGATCGGCGGCTACCACGGCGAGGCCCGGCTCGGGCGCTGGTGGCTGCCGTCGGATCTGCTCCGCGAGGGCGAGCAGCCCGGCGAGGCCGCGATCCGGATCGTGCGCGATCAGCTCGGGCTCGTGCTCGAGGACGCGGTCGTGGTGGGGACGCGGCAGGCGAAGGTGGGCGACGCGTGGCACCTCGCGCTCGTCGTCGCGGGCGCGGCCTCCGGCGACGCGCCGTCGCCCGCCCCGCCGGTGTCCGGGTTCGCCGCGCGAACGCTCGCGGAGCTCCCGGACCAGGTCGGCTTCTGGCACCGCGACGAGGTGGCGCTGCTCGTCGCGCGGTACGAGCGGCTGCGGGCATAGCGCGCGCCGCACCCGCGCGGGTCCTCCGCCCTCCGTTGCTCCCCCCGGGCGCCCCCGATAAAGCACCTCGCGGGAGACCCCGGGAACCATGAAGATCCCATTGCTCGCCATGCTGCTCGGCTCCGCCACGCTGAAGGTGGGCGAGAAGGCGCCCTCGTTCACGCTCCCCGACACGGACGGCAAGTCCGTGTCGCTCGCGAAGCTGCTCGAGCAGGGGCCCGTGATCCTCGCCTTCTTCCCCAAGGCGTTCACGCCGGGCTGAACGCGCGAGGTCAAGGCGTACCGGGACCAGTACGCCAGGATCACGGAGAAGGGCGCGCAGGTGGTCGGCATCTCGGTGGACGACGTGCCGACCCTGAAGCGGTTCAAGGACGAGCACCAGCTCCCCTACCCGCTCCTCTCCGACGAGGGCGGGAAGGTGGCGAAGCAGTACGGCGGGACGATCGCCGTGATCGGCCTCGCGAACCGCGCGACGTTCGTGCTCGAGAAGGACGGCACCGTGAAGGACGTCATCACCGGGACCGACGCGGTCGATCCGGGTGGCGCCATCACCTCGTGTCCGATCCACAGGAAGGGCGGCACCCCATGAGGCTCGTCGAGACGTTGATCGCGGCGCTGCGCCGGAGGCTCCTCGGCATCTCTCCGGAGGAGATCCGCTACACCTTCGAGGACGTGCGGAACGAGATCCGGGCGGTGCGCGCCGAGACGAAGGAGGAGCTCGCCGACATCCGCCGGCAGCTCGACGCGCTCCCGTCGCGGCAGGACCGGGCGCGGGGGCCGGAGATCCCGGTGGCGGAGGCGTAGGTGTTCCGGGGCCCGAGCGGCGCGGAACTCCTCGTCCTCGTCGCCGTAGCGGCCGCGGTGACCGGGGCCGCCGTCTACGTGCTCTGGCGCTGGATGAACCCCCGGCGCTGAAAGGCCGCGCCCCTACGCGATCCCGTCCTCCACGATGACGCGCCGGACGGCGGCCTCGCCGTCTCCCGCCCGGACGCGCTCGCCGTCCTTCCAGTGCGCGCGCCGGAGGTAGCCGAGCCCGACGCGTCCCTCGGGCGTGTCGGCGGCGCTCGTCACCGTCCCGACCTCCTGCCCGCCCGCCGAGAGCGGCGTGCCCGGGCCCGCGCCGGGCGGCAGCGCGAGCTGGACGAGGCCGCGCTGCAGGTGTCCGCGCGCCGTCGCGCGCAGCACGACCTCCTGCCCCGTGTAGCAGCCCTTCGTGAACGAGATCGCGGCGCGGGTGAGCCCCGCCTCCATCGGCAGGCGCGAGGGGTCCATGTCCGCGCCGTAGCGCGCGAACCCGCCCAGGATCCGGAGCGCCTCGAGCGCGGCCGCGTCCAGCGCGGCGGCGCCCTCGGCGGCGAGCGCGGCGCGCAGCGCGTCCGCCTCCGCGGCGGGGAGGAGGAGGTCGAGCGCCGGCGCGCCGCGACGGGCGTCCTCGATCCGGCGCGCTCCCCCGCGGCCGCCGAGCCGGGCGCTCGCCTCCGGGCCGAGCACGGGCAGGAGCCGGACCGACGCCGAGAGGTCCTCGAACGCCACGTCGTCCATGATGACGAACCGCTCGAGGTGCGGCCGCGCCTCGGCGGCGGCGCGTGGGTCCAGCACGAGCAGCACGCCGTCCTCCTCGACGAGGAGGTGCGCGTCGGCGAGCAGGTGCCCCTTCGCGTTCAGGATCGCGCCGTAGGCCGATGCGCCGGGGGCGAGCCCGTTCACCGCCTGCGTCGTCAGGCGGTGCAGGTAGTCCTTCGCGTCCTTGCCCGTCGCGCGGAGGACGGCGGGCGCCTCGACGGGGCCCACCGCCCAGGCGGCGCGCGCGGCGTGGAGGGCGTCGGCGGAGATCATCGGGCCGGATCCTACCGGGGACGGGCAAGCGCCGCCCAGGTTCCACGACGTCGTGCTCGAGGCGCAGTTCCCGCTCCCAGCGCTGCGGGAGCGGGTGCGGGCCTGGATCGCCGCGGGCACGACGGCGAGCACCGCGCGCTGACGCTCAGCGCCCGAGCCGCTCGGCCGCCCACGCCGCGGCCGCGCGCACCCCCGGGAACGGGCTGTCGAGCCTCGCCCGGACGAGGTCGAGCCAGCGCCGGTCGCCGGAGGTCCCGGCGGCGAGGAGCGCGTTCCGGACGAGGCCGTCGTACCGGGCGCGCGCGAGCGACGTGCCGTAGAAGCGCCCGCGGTAGTCGTGCTCCGTCAGCGCGAGCAGGTCCTCGAGCGCGAGCGCCTCGCGCCCCGGCCTCGGGAGCAGCTCCGGGTCGCAGGCGGGCTTCGCGGCGGCGTTCCAGGGGCAGGCGGTCTGGCACGCGTCGCAGCCGAACACCCAGCGCCCCATCCGGCCGGCCATCTCGGCGGGGATCTCGCCGCGCCGCTCGATCGTCCAGTAGGAGATGCAGCGCCGCGCGTCCACGAGCCCCGGCTCGGGGATCGCGCCGGTCGGGCAGGCCGGGAGGCACGCCTCGCACGAGCCGCAGCGGTCGGGGTGCGGCGCGTCCGGCTCGAGCTCGCGATCGACGAGCACGGTCCCGAGCACGACCCAGCTGCCGTGCTCGGCCGTGATGAGGCAGCCGTTCTTCCCGACCCAGCCGACGCCGGCGCGTTCCGCCCAGGTCTTCTCCATGACCGGCGCGACGTCGCAGGTGGCGAGCGTGCGCGCGCCGGGATCGGCGGCGGCGAGGTCGGCGCAGAGGGCGCGGAGGCGCGCCTTCATCACGGCGTGGTAGTCGCGGCCGCGCGCGTACCGGGCGACCTCGCCCGCCCCCTCGGGCGCGGACGGCGCCTCGCCCGGCGCGTGATACGCGAGGGCGACGACGACGACGCTCCGGACGCCGGGCAGCAGGCGCGACGGATCGAGCCGCTCCGCGCGCTGCGTGCGGAGCCAGACCATGTCGGCCTCCGCGCCCCGGGCGAGCATGCGATCGAGCGGGGCGGGGTCGAGCGGAGCGGCGCGGGCGACGCCGCACGCGTGGAAGCCGGCCCGGCGGGCGGTGGACTTCACGGAGGCGGAGTCGAGGAGGGGCACGCGCGGTCCTCATTAACCCGCGGACGGCCCCGATTGGCCGAAAACTGGCGATATCGATCGCGGCCAATACGATGCGTCGATATGGCGCGACGGCTGGAGCTTCACTCGTGGGACGGGCTGCCGGGGACGGCGGAGCGGGGTCGGGCGTGGGCGCTCGTGCAGGGCGACTGCGTGGACGTGCTCGAGAAGCTGCCGCCGCACTCGGTCGACGTGGCGTTCGCGGATCCGCCGTACCTGCTCTCGAACGGGGGCACGACCTGCCAGAGCGGGAAGCGCGCGAGCGTGAACAAGGGCCGCTGGGACGCC
>DASSSJ010000134.1:0-7143 GCA_035708485.1 Anaeromyxobacter sp.
CCCGGTGCGCTTCGCGGACGTCGCCGGCGTGGACGAGGCGAAGGCGGAGCTGGAGGAGGTCGTGTCCTTCCTCAAGGACCCGAAGTCCTACGGCCGGCTCGGCGCGCGCATGCCCAAGGGCGTGCTCCTCGTCGGTCCACCTGGCACGGGCAAGACCCTCCTCGCCAAGGCGGTCGCCGGCGAGGCGGGGGTGACCTTCTTCTCGATCAGCGGCTCCGAGTTCGTGGAGATGTTCGTCGGCGTGGGAGCGGCGCGCGTCCGCGATCTGTTCCAGCAGGCGCGGCCCAAGGCCCCCTGCGTCATCTTCATCGACGAGCTCGACGCCCTCGGCCGCGCCCGCGGCGCCTACCCGGGCGTGGGAGGGATGGACGAGAAGGAGCAGACCCTGAACCAGCTCCTCGCGGAGCTCGACGGCTTCGACCCGGCGGTGGGGATCGTGCTCCTCGCGGCGACGAACCGGCCGGAGATCCTGGACCCGGCGCTGCTGCGCGCCGGCCGCTTCGACCGGCAGGTGCTGGTCGACCGGCCCGACCGCGCCGGGCGCACGAAGATCCTCGCCGTCCACGCGAAGAAGATCCTCCTCGCCCCCGACGTGAAGATCGAGGAGGTGGCCGCGCTCACCCCCGGCTTCACCGGGGCGGACCTCGCGAACCTCGTGAACGAGGCGGCGCTGGTCGCGACGCGCCGGGGCGGCGACCAGGTCGTGACGAGCGACTTCACCGCCGCGATCGAGCGGATCGTCGCCGGGCTCGAGCGGAAGAACCGGCTGCTCAACCCGCGGGAGCGCGAGGTGGTGGCGCACCACGAGATGGGTCACGCGCTCGTGGCCGCGGCGCACCCGGGCTGCGACCCGGTCCACAAGATCTCGATCATCCCGCGGGGCATCGGCGCGCTCGGGTACACGATCCAGCGCCCCACCGAGGATCGCTACCTCATGACGCGCGAGGAGCTCGAGGCGAAGATGGCGGTCCTGCTCGGCGGCCGGAGCGCCGAGGAGGTCGTCTTCGATCAGGTCTCGACCGGCGCCGCCGACGATCTCTCCCGGGCGACCGAGATCGCGCGGAGCATGGTCACGCGGTACGGCATGCTGCCGGAGCTCGGTCCGCTCGCCTACGAGACCGAGCCGAACGGCTATCTCCCCGGACTTCCCCAGTCGCCGCGCAGGCTCTACAGCGAGCAGACCTCGCACGAGATCGACGTGGCGCTCCGCGGGCTCGTCGAGGCGGCGCACGGGCGGGCGCGCCGCATCCTCGAGGCGAACCGCGCGCTGCTGGTGGAGGGCGCCCGGGAGCTCCTCGCGAAGGAGACGCTCGCCGACGACGAGCTCCACGCGCTCCTGCGGAGGGTCGTGGCACCACCTTCGGTGGCGCCGGTCGTCGCGGTGGTGAGGCCGGCGGCGGAGGCCTGAGCTGGGCGGCGGGCGCCAGGGCGACGGACGCTCCGTCTTCCGTTGTGCCCCCGAAGTCCCGGGTGGACGCGCTCGCCACCGCTTATACAAGCCACATGACGACAAAGAGAAGGTCGACGGCAGTGGAGGAGATCAAGGACGTCCGGCACGCGCTTCTCGATCTGGCGCGGGCGCTGCTCGAAGTGGCGACCGCCACCATCGTCACCGCTGCGGGTGCGACGTTCATGCTCGTGAACGAAGCGGTCGCGAAGGTGAGGAAGCAGGTCCGGAACGCGGCGGCGTGAAAACAGGATCGCGGCGCAGCGAGGTCGCCGAGGGGTTGAGGTCATGATCGCCTACGACAGCAGCAGCTTCTCCGCAGGTCGGGACTCCGGGATGCGAGTCGCCGCGTGTGTCGCGCGCCTCGCGGCGCTCGAGCTGACCGACCAGTCGCGCTGGTGGAACCGCCGGAGGCACCGGCTGCAGTCCCGCGCGCTCGTCGCCTGCGCGGAGGAGCTGGAATGCGCCGCGGACGAGGAAGGCGAGCTCCCGCCCGTCCTCGTCGGCGACACATGAGGAAGACGAGTCAGCTCCTCGTCGGAGCGCGCTTTCGGAGCGCCCGCCTTCCGCCGAGCGAGCCGTACCTCTTGAGCTTTCGGTACAGCGTCGCCGAGCCGATCCGGAGCTGCTCAGCGGTGTGTGTCTGGTTCCCGCCGTTCAGCTCCAGCACGGCGAGGATGTATTCCTTCTCGACCTCGTCGAGCGGCCGCACTGCCCCCCTGGTGGCCAGGGGCCTGGGGAACGCCTGGCGGATCTCCTCGGGCAGGTCCTCGAGCTCGACGCGACTTCCGCGCGCGAGCGCGACGGCGCGCTCCATGGCGTTCTCGAGCTCGCGCACGTTACCCGGCCACTCGTAGCGCAGGAGCTGATCGGCCGCGCCCGGGGCCAGGGCCGAGATCTTGCGCTTCATCCGCAGTGCGGCGTCCGCGAGCAGCACCCGGGCGAGCGGCAGGACGTCGTCTCTGCGCTCGCGAAGCGGCGGCACGTGCAGCTCCACGACCTTGAGGCGGTAGTAGAGGTCCTGCCGGAAGGCGCCGCCCGCGACTCCGTGGGCGAGGTCGCGGTTGGTGGCGGCGAGGACGCGCACGTCGACCCGCCGGCTCTTGTTCTCGCCGACTCGCCGGATCTCCCGCTCCTGGAGCGTTCGCAGGAGCTTGACCTGCATGCCCGGCGAGACCTCGCCGACCTCGTCCAGGAGCAGCGTCCCGCCGTTGGCCGCCTCGAACAAGCCCGGTCGGTCCTGAGTCGCGCCAGTGAACGCGCCCCGCGCGTGTCCGAAGAGCTCGCTCTCGAGGAGCGTCTCGGTGATGGCGCCGCAGTTGACCGCGATGAACGGTCCTGCCGCGCGCGTGGACTCCTCGTGGACGAGGCGCGCGATCCGCTCCTTGCCCGATCCGCTCTCGCCGGTGATGAGGACGGTGGAATCGACCTTCGCCACGCGGCGCGCCAGGTCCACGACCTGCCGCATCGTGGGGCTCTTGGCGACGATCCCCAGCGGCTCCGTGACGTCGCGCGCCACGCGGACCAGCGCTCGGCGGTGCTCGTGGAGCTTCCGCTCTGCCGCCTTCAACGTCTCCGTGACCCGGTGAAGCGAGACATCGAGGCACTCCTTGAGGCGCTTCGGCTCGAAGAAGCGTAGCTCCTCGGCGCGTTCGTCACCCCATTCCTCACGCGTCCGCCCGAGGAGGTGGCAAGCCGCATCACCCTTGCCCATGCAGCGGTCTTCGAGGACGTAGATCTCCTTGCCTTCGCTCCGGCTGATGTAGCCGCTGGTGAGGCCGCAGATGGTCCAGCATGCGGGCACATCGGACCGGCCGAAGTGGAGGAGATGCTGCTCCGCCTCGTAGGAGGCGACGAGCATCACGCCCTCCTTGGAGATGGGGCCCTTGCTTCCAGGCTCGACGCGGAAGAGGCCTTCGAGGGCGTGGATGCGGGTGCCCGCGCGGCGCCAATCCTCGTCGCTGTCCCACTTGAACTCGGCGCGCATGGCCTCGGCCATGCGCCAGCCGTGGGCGAAGCCGAACTGGGTGAGCACCGTGCGGGCGGCGGTGAGGCCGAAGTTCTCGACGAGGTACTTTCGGAGGAGCCCCATCGCCACCGCGTCAAGAAGGAGCGCACGCTGTCCCGCGAAGCGGATCATCCCGCCCTCCGGGTCGAGCTCCAGCAGCTCCTTGTGATCCAGATCGTCGGCGCGCACCGGCGGTCTCTCCTTCGAATTGAAGGAGAAGGTACTTCACTTTGATTGGGTCCGCCACGAGGCGCGGGCCACGGCGCGCCCAAGCGGTTGAAAGCGCACGGTGATCCCTTTGGCCCGGAAGCTGCTCCTGTGACCAACAAGGAGACGACCATGTTCGGGATTTCAGTCGGTTTCGTTCCTCTCGTGCTGCTCTTCGTCGCCGTGCTGCTCTTCTTCTCCGGCGTCCGGGTGGTGCGACCCACCAGCCGCGGGTTGGTGGAGCGGTTCGGCAAGTACCACCGGTTGGCCACCCCGGGGTTCAACTGGATCATTCCCGTGGTGGACCGGATGATCCTCGTCAACATCACCGAGGTCATGGTGAACGCAGAGCCGCAGGAGATCATCACCAGCGACAAGCTCAACGCGCGGGTGGACGCCCAGGTCTACTTCAAGGTCAAGAGCGACGAGGACAGCGTGAAGAGCTCGCAGTACAGCGTCTTTGACTATCAGTACCAGATGGTCAACCTGGCCAGGACGACCTTGCGCAACATCATCGGCACGCTGACCCTCAAGTCGGCGAACAGCGAACGAGGAAAGATCAACAGCGAGCTCCAGAAGACGATGCGGGAGGAGACGACCCACTGGGGAATCGAGATCGTGCGGACCGAGCTGAAGGAGATCGATCCTCCCCAGGACGTCCAGGAGACGATGAACAAGGTCGTGAAGGCAGAGAACGAGAAGGTTGCGGCCGTCGACTTCGCCACCGCAACCGAGACGATGGCGGATGGCGCACGACGGGCGGAGATCAAGAAGGCGGAGGGAATCAAGCAGGCGAAGATCCTCGAAGCGGAAGGCGAAGCACAGGCCATCCAGCTGGTGAACGAAGCCGCCGACAAGTTCTTCGTCGGCAACGCGCAGCTGCTCAAGAGACTCATGACCCTGGAGAATGCACTGTCCGCGAACACGAAGTTCGTGCTCCCTTCCAATGGCGAGCTGGTGAACATCATCGGCGACATGGCTGGGATCCTGCCGCTGAGCCGGCTCCCGGCGTCGGCGAAGTCACCCAGGCCTCTCGCCGCGACGGCCGACTTGTCGGCCCGCTCCCTCGGGGGGCACAACGGTCCGTGAAGGCCGAGGGCTCGACGAACGGATGACTCCGAGAGGGCACGGTTCATGAGCACGGCGACCACCCAGAGAAGCAGCAAGGGATTCGAGGAACTGGCTCCCTACCTCAAGGCGGTGCGCCACTTCCCGCCGTTGAGCCGCGACGAGGAGCATGCGTTCGCCGTCCGCGCCCGCAAGGGCGAGATGAGGGCGAAGCAGAAGCTCGTGTGCCACAACCTGGCGTTCGTCGTAGCCATCGCGCGCAAGCAACGCCGCGGCACGGTCCGCCTGGACGACCTCATCCAAGAGGGCAACGTGGGGCTCATGCGCGCAGTCGAGAAGTTCGACCCGCACGCGGGCACGCGCTTCGCGACGTACGCGGTCTGGTGGATCCGCGCGTACATCGGGAAGTACCTGAAGGAGGCGCGCTCGACGGTGCGCCCGCAGAGCGGGACCGTCGCGCAGCCGGACCTGTCGCTTCACAGCGCGATCGGCGAGGAGGGCGACGACACGCACCTCGATCGGATCGAGTACGAGGGGCCGGGTCCCGAGGACGACTATCTCCAGGCCGAGGGGGACCGCGGGGTGCGCGACGCGCTCGGCAAGGTCCGCAAGCGGATCGGCGAGCTGGGTTGGGACATCGTCCACAGCCGGCTCCGGCACGACCAGCCGCGCACGCTCGAGGAGATCGGCAAGCGCTGGGGCGTTTCGCGCGAGCGCATCCGCCAGGTGGAGCTGAAGACGAAGCAATTCCTCCAGCGGTACCTGCAGCCCGTCGAGCGCGACGCGGCGTGACGTCGCCCGGACCTTGCCTCGGCAGCCGTCGGACGAAGAGCATCAGCCGCGTTGAAACGCGTCTCGATCTCATGCATGAGCCCGAGAACGCTCCCCGAGGCGGTCGACCGGCCGCCGAATGGCTCGGATAACGATCTCGATTCGATGGGCGACGGCATCATTGTGACAAGTCCCGCGAGCAGACGTCCATCAACACCGTGTCATGACATCGGTCTCGAGACGGCCCGCAACGTGCAATTCGAAGGAGTGGTGGGAGGAACGAGCCGATGATCACGCTCCGCAGGGACAACGAGCGCCACCACGACCGACGCCGTAAGCAGGAGGTCTGGCACACGTTCCACCCGGACCGAGCGGATGCGCTCGCCGGCGGGCTCGGAACCCTCGAGATCCTCGAGGAGGACCGTCTCCCACCGGGCGCGGGTGTCCCGCGCCACCCGCATCGCGATGCCGAGATCGTCACCTACGTTCGCGAAGGCGCGCTCGCGCACGAGGACTCGATGGGTCGCTCGGGCGTCATCCACGCGGGCGAGTTTCAGCGCATGACCGCCGGACGCGGCATTCGGCACAGCGAGACGAACGCGTCGCGAACCGACTGGGCGCACGTCTTCCAGATCTGGCTCCGCCCTTCGGAGGCTGAGCTCGAGCCCGGTCACGAGCAGAGACGCTTCAGCGCGGCGGAGCGCCGGGGGGGACTGTGCGTCGTCGCCTCGCCCGACGCTCGGAGAGGATCGCTGCGCATCCACCAGGACGCCCTGGTGTACTCGGCCATGCTCGAGCCCGGGCAGCACGTGATCCACGAACTAGCGCAGGGCCGAAGCGCGTGGCTCCACCTCGTGCAGGGAGAGGTGACCCTAGGCGACACCATCCTGAGCACGGGTGACGGCGCCGGCATCATCGCCGAGCTCGCGGTCTCGCTCACGGCGCGGGAAGAGACAGAGATCCTGCTTGTCGACCTCGGCGAACGGGTGCCGAGGCTTCCGAAGGATGGAGGTATTCCATGAACAGCCCCGGATTGTCCGTTGCAGATGCAGCACGTTCTCGACTCCGCACGACCGTCGCGACGCTGGAGCGCGAGATCTCGCGCCTTCCGAGACCGGCCACAGGCGACAGCAAGGATCCGTCGGACGGCCTGCTCGCATCCTTCACCGATCTGGTCGAGCAGCTGGCGCTGGGTCCGGAGCCCGAAGTGCGACATTGTCCGGTCTGCAGGCACATCGGTATGCGCGCGGCCACGCTCTGTGGCTACTGCTGGACGAAGCTGACGCCGCCCACCGGGCGCGAGGGCGTCGTGGGGTGATGCAGTGACGCAGATCGTATTCGACAGCGCTCGCCGCGCGCTGCCTGCGAGCGGCGCAATGCGGGGGCGTGCCTTCTCGCATGAGCTCCGCTACGAACGCCGGTGATCAGGGAGGTCCGCAATGGACGAGCACTTTCCAGCCCCCAGAACGGTTCACGTGGTACTGCCGGCAACTCATCGGCCGCTGTGCGGCTACGAGGAGGAGCGCCCTACGCCTGAAGGCGCCTCCGCAGTCGCGTGTCCGGAGTGCACGGCCTTGCTGCGCAGCGGGCTCGTGGCGCGGCGCTCGCGCATCCGGCGAGAGACCTGAACGGTCGAAGCGAG
>DASSSJ010000135.1:0-8969 GCA_035708485.1 Anaeromyxobacter sp.
CGGCGGCTCGACGCGGCGCGCCAGGACGCCGCCCGCGCCGAGCAGCAGCGCGGGCAGGCGCGGCAGCAGCTCTCGCAGGCGGAGCAGCGGGCGTTCCAGGCGCGCCAGCGCATCGCGCAGGAGCAGGCGAACGTGCAGCGGCTCGACGCCGGCGCGCGCGAGGCGCGCCGACAGGCGGAGGAGGAGGCGGTCCGCGCGCAGCTCGCCGCCGAGGAGGCGCAGGGGCTCCGGACGGCGGCCGGCCGGATCTCGCGGGCGTCCCCGTCCCACCTCGTCGTAGACCTCCAGGGCGGCGGGACGATGGCGTTCTCGGTCGACCCCGGGACGCGGGTGCTGGTCGGGACCGAGCAGCGTTCGCTCTCGGACCTCCAGCAGGGCGCCGAGGTCCGCGTCTCCTACGACCCGCGCGCCGCGGAGCCGTCCGCGGTGACGATCCACGTCGCGCCCGCGCGCGAGTTCGCGCCGGACGCCGGCCCGCCGGCGCAGCCGCCGCCGCAGCGATAGCGGGGCGGCGCCGCGCCGGCTCGTGCGCCGGGCCGCGCCGCAACGTCGCGCGACCACGGACGTCGAGCTGCGGTACGCTCGGATGTCATGAGGTGGATCGCGCTTGCCGCGATGATCGCCGTCGTCCGCCCCGCCGCGGCGGAGCAGCCGGAGCCGAGGAGCACCTACGTCGGGCCGGAGCAGGGCTTCCTCGTGGATCTCCGGATCGGCGTGGCCCTGCCGGTCGCGTACCCGACCACCGGCGCGTCGGTCGTGGTCCCGGTCACGTTCGGCCTCGGCTGGCGCTTCCGGAGCGGCTCGCGGGCGCTCGCCGTGGTCGAGGGGGTCCCCGGCGACTTCGGCGAGCGCGCGCCGGATCCCTCGGGCGCCGAGGCGAGCGGCTTCGGCATCGTGCTCGGGCTCGAGATCGCGAGGCCCCTCGAGCGGGTGCGGGGGCGACCGCTGATCGGAGTGCTGGCGGGGCTGCAGGGTCTCTCGCTCGACGACGTCCGCGCGGGCGTGGCGCAGGCCGAGTCGTGGTTCGGCTGGGTGGTCCGCGGGACCGCGGACCTGCCGGTCCAGCTTGGGCGGCTCGAGCTGGGGCTCTACGTGGCCGCCGAGGTCGGTGGTTGGCTCGACCACGAGCTCGACGTGTCCGGCGTGTCCACCGCGCTGCCGGTCGGGCAGGCGCTCCACGGGATGATCTCCGCGGGCGTCCGCATTGGACGGATCCTGTGAGCGCGGCGTCCTCCGTCCGGTCGGACCCGTCCGCTCGATGGCGGGGCGCCGCGCCCTCGCGGGGCGTCACCGCGAGCCCTTCGGCGCCTCCGCCCACCAGTACCCGCGGAGATCGCCGAGCGCGTACCCGAGCGCGCGGTCCTGCGGATACGCCCGCTCGAGCCACTCCCGCGTCTCCGGCGAGAGCGCCGCGCGAGCCGCATGGCACGCGAGGCATCGGCGGCGGACCTCGATGGGCCGCAGGAGGCCCACGCGGTCGCCGAGGTCGAACGCCACCGCCGGCGCGTCCGCCGCCTTCCGACCGTCCGTCGCCGCGACGGTGCCGCGCGCCCAGCCCGGCGGCGCGTTCTCCGGGTTGCGCAGCCGGGCGCTGGTGCGACCCACGGCGACGCCGGGCACCACCCGCGCGCCTTCGCACGACGAGGCGTTCGCGTCGGGGTCGCCCTCGCCGAAGCGGCGCTCCACGTCGCACGCCGCGGCGCGGATGGCCGCCTCCGCGCGCGCGAGCGCGGGTCGCAGCTCGGCCGGAGCGTCGCCCGGCGTGAACCGCGGAGCCTCCGCGGCGAGCGGCGCGGCGGCGACGGCGACCACGGCGACGATCCACGGGCGCACGGTGGCTTCCTCGCGCTCACCCCGACGAATCCGGTCGGTACGTCTTCGCGGCGCGTGTCGTACCGGGCCGGGTCGGTCTGCTCGGGGTGCACGGGTCCTCCTCGTCCGCGGCGGCGCGTTCGGAGCTCGCGCACGGCCACGGTCGCGCGCGGCTCGATGCGCCCCGATCTATCGGCCTGCCGGTTCCGCGCCAGCGTTTCGCCCGTTCGTCCTCCGCCCGCTCGACCTCGTCGCGGGCGGGTGCGAGGCGGCGTTACGATGCGGGCTTGCCGCGCGCCGCCACGCCCACGAGCAGCTTCTCCGCGATGTCGCCCTCGCCTACCCCGAGGCTCACGAGGACTTCCACTGGGGCCACCGCGCCATCAAGGTGCGCGGCACGGCCTTCGTCTTCATGAGCAAGGACGAGCCCTCGCTTGGCGTCTCCGTGAAGCTGCCGTGGAGCGCCAAAGGCGCGCTCCAGCTCCCGAGCGTGCGAGCCGACCTACTACGGGCTCGGGCGGCTGCGCGAGCCGGTCCGGGTGGGCCCACGGCGTCGTCTTCGTCCACAATCACCCCAGCAGCGGGGACCCGAGCCCGCGCGACGACGCTGATCTCATTGATCGGCTTCGGGCCGCCGCGGACCTCTTCGGCGTGCTCGCGCGCGGCCACGTCATCGTGGCCGCGAACGGCTATTGTTTCTTTCATCGAGGATGGGCGTTGGCGGAGGTGATCAGCAGAGGGGCGCCCGCGGCATGGGGGCGTCGCGGCCCCGACTTTGGTGAGCGGGATCGCCAACGGCAGGCAGCAAGTGCGCGGCCCGGCTGACTGTGAGTTCCGCGCCCAGACCCGACGGTCCCGCGGGCGCGGGGCACGGCGCGAAACGTGAGACGCGTCGCTTCGAATTCGCGCGAAGCGACGCGTCTCACCCACCACTGACCGGAACGCCGGCAACGTCCGCCATCTACAGCCTTAGGTAGAACACGGCGGTGAAGGCGCCGCTGGCGGACGCACCAGTGGACGCGTTGAAGAGCTCCACGATAGCTTCATCCGGACCGTTGCCGCGCGCGCTGATCGTCAGATTCCCCCCGCTGCCGTTCGTCGCCTGGACAACGATCTTCCCCGTATCGATGTCGTTTCCGAGGTTCGGGTAGGCCGCACTACGTACAAAGTACGAGCCGGGGCTCTGATCGTCGTGAGTGACCGTGCATCCGACGAAGACGCCATCGATAGGGTCACTCGGAGCGCTTATCAGCACCAGCAGAACAGGAATGAGGTGCACCGGTTGTCTCCTCCCCGTGGAGGTCATTTCCACGCGCAGTCACGTTGTCATCCACGCAGCGTGGCGTCAACGGGATTCTCTGCCGCCGAGGTCTTCGAGACGTTCCTCGAGCGCGTCCTCCTCCAGAGGCTGCGGCCGGGCGACATCGTGGTGCTCGACAACGTCGGCGCGCACAAGTCGCAGACGGTCCGGCTCATCGAGTCCCGAGGGGCGAGGCTGCTGTTCCTGCCGCCGTACTCGCCGGACCTGAACCCGATCGAGCTGTGCTGGAGCAAGCTGAAGGCGCTCCTCAAGGAGTTCGGCGCGCGAACGCGGGCCGGCCTGGACGAGGCAATTCGCAGAGCGATGGACCTCATCGGTGCGGGCGATGCGAGCGCGTGGTTCGGTCACTGCGGGTACGGGGCTCCCCTCGAGTGATCAGCGCCGTCAAGCGTTCGGCGCGGGCCGCCGGGTCCGTCTGGTCTCGCTCGCTGGGGGCACGACACCGGTTCGGTTTCAGCTGAATGCCACGTGGAGATGTCCAGTCAGCCGCAAGAATGACGTGCACGTCCGAGGGGGGAACGGGGCCTTCCCCGTCGGGGCTTCGGTCGAGTACTCTCGCTGCCCTATTCCCGATGTCCCGCAAACGCAACGAGCGGCCTCCCCGCCCGCAACCTCCTCATGAGCCTGTGCCGCCCGGTGCACCGGAATCGCGGGCGGCGATGGCCGCTCTCGCCGCCGCGGCTGCGTGTATCGCGGTGATCTGGCACCGCATCGTCTTCCTCGGGGAGACGTGGGTCCTGCGGGACACGCTTACGCTCACCTTGCCGAGCCGCGAGGCGGTGGCATCGGCAATGCGTGCGGGTCGGTTGGCCGAGTGGTGGGACGCTACCGGCTCCGGCGCGGTGCTCGCGGCCAATCCGATCCATGCCGCCCTCTCACCGATTGCCTGGCTCCTGTTCCCAATCCCCAGGGTAGGACCGGATCTCTACGTCCTGCTTCACCTCACCATCGGCGCGGTGGGTCTCGGACTGTGGGCCGTCCGGCTTGGGGCGGATACGCGCGGCGCTGCCCTCGCCGCTGCGACGTTCACGGCGAGCGGGTATGTGGCGTCGACGGTGCCGAACGGAATGGCTCCCGTCGTCGCGGCGATGCCCTGGGGCGCGTGGGCGGCGGACCGGTTGGCATCGGCTCGAGATCGGGACGCCCGGGTTCGTGCCGCACTCGTGCTCGCCCTTGCGTGGGCATTCCAACTCCTCCCCGGCGAGCCCGGCCAGGCAATCGCAACGGGCTGGCTCATGACCGCCGTGCTGCTGGCACGCCTCGGCGTTCGCCGGTGGCGCATCCTGGGATGGGCCGCTGCCTCCGTCGCCGCTGCGGTCGCGCTCGATGCCGCGGTGTTGTTGCCCGCAGTCGAACAGCTCCGGATCTCGTTACGTGGAGCGGGTCTCCACCTCGCCGTCGGTGGCATGTGGTCGATGAACCCGCTGCGGCTCGTCGAGATCCTGTGGCCCGGCGCCCTCGGCCCACCTCTCGATCCGACGCGCACGCTGCAGCCGTTCCTACGCACGGCCACGCCCGGCACCGAGAGCTTCGGGCCGGTCTGGTCGATGAGCGTCCACCTCGGCGCCGCAGCTCTGGTCCTCGCGCTGCTCGGGAGCGCGGGGCGGTCGCGCCGTGTCCTGCTTCTCGCATCGGCGGGGTTCCTCGTGCTGGCGCTCGGGACGTACACGCCGTTCTACGCCGCGTATCGCACCGTATTCCTGCCGGAGCAGGCGATGCGCTACCCCGAGAAGCACGTGGCCGGCGCGATCGCCATCTGGTGCGCGCTCGCGGGAGTCGGCCTCACGCGGATGCTGCGGGCAGGAGCAGGCCCGCCGTTCGCGCGACGGCTGGCGGTCGCTGCGGCGACGGTCGCGTCGCTCGCGCTCGCGATCTTCCTGGGGTCTGCGTCGCTGGGCGCGGAGGTGGCGGCGAACGAGCCGGGGCTCGACGGCGCGGGCGCGTTCCGTGCGATCGCCACGGGCGGCGGGATCCTGGCGGCGTCCCTCGCCGCGCTTTCCGGCGCCGCAGCTCTCGCCGTCCGCGCGCGCGTCGTCGCAGCCGCCGCCCTCGCGACGGTCGGCGTGCTCGGGCCGCTGGCGTGGGACGCGGCATGGTTCGTCCGCAGCGCGTCCCGGGAGCGCGTGTTCGCCCGTCCTCCGGTCGTCGACATGATCCGGACGGCCGATCCCGACGCGCGATTCGGCCCGGCCGGGCTCCGCGTCTACAGGGGATGGGAACCCGTGGGCGTGTCTCCGGACTGGGGTGAGATGTTCGCCGCCTACCAGACGGAGACCATCGCCGGGAACGTGGCGGCACGCTTCGGCCTCGGCGCGATCCCAGGGCTGGACAGCAGTACCACGGCGAACGCCGAGCGCTTCTGGGCGGCGATGAACCGGCTCGATCGAATCACGTACATGACGCTGCTCGGGGTCCGTTGGGCGCTCGTCTGGGTCGCGCCCGGCGATTCGCCGCCCCGCCCCCCCGCCGCGAGCCTCGGCCAGGGATGGCACCTCCTGCACGTTCCCGAGGCGCGGCCTCGCGCCTTCGTCGCGCCGCGCTGGACGACGGCGCGTCCGGGAGACGCGGTCATCGACGACTTCGCGCGCACCGAGTCGACGGTCGATCTCGGGCGTGTCGCGGTGGAGGGCGTCCCGCCGTCACCTGCAGCGCATGAGGGCGAGCCGCTCTCGCCCTGTCTCGTCGAAGCGCCGGCGGCCGAGGAGGTCGAGCTCAGGTGCGCGACTCGCCTCGGAGGTTTCGCCGTGCTCCTCGACGAGCTCGCGCCAGGGTGGACTGCGACGGTCGACGGCGCACCCGCGGAGATCCGCCGCATCGATGGGTTCTTCCGCGGAGTCTACCTGGGGCCGGGTCCCCACCGTGTCGCGTTCCGGTATTCGACGCCGGGGCTCCGCCACGGTATCGCGGTTTCGATGGTTGCCTGGGCTTCGTTCGCGGTGGCCGCTGCATGGATGTCGCGCCGCAGGAGCCTCTCTTGCAGTGAGGCTATGCATCCCACGTAGGCTTCGCCGTACGCCGTCACTGACGGGCACGGCAGGCCCCGCCGACCGGGGGGCGACGGATCGCGTGACTTGGGCGTCCGCCTCGAACATCCTCCCGCCATGGACGCCGACTTCGAGCGCTCGGTCGAGCGGCGCGTGGCGCTGCTCCGCCAGCGGAGCCTGCGCGAGATCGAGGCGGAGACCACCGCGAAGCGCCTGCGGTGGCTGGCGGCCCGGACCGCTCCACCGCCGTCGCCGCTGACGCCGCGCGCCCTGTTCGAGCTGCTGTTCCTCGAGTACATGGGGCTCCCGCGCGCCGACCTCCCGGTGCTCTCCGAGTCGGAGGAGGAGATCACGTGGGGGTCGCTGAACGCCTGCCCGACGCTCGAGGCCTGCGCGCGCACCGGGCTCGACACGCGGACGGTGTGCAAGGGCGCCTACGAGCGCTCCACGCAGGCGTTCCTCTCCTGGTTCGACCCGCGGTTCCGCTTCATCCGCGACTACGTCGAGATCCGGCCCTGGGCGCGCCACTGCCGGGAGCGGATCGTGCGGGTCGACTTCGAGCGCGCGATGCGCTCGGCGATCGAGCAGGCGCGCGCGTCGCGCGCGTCGGGGAACAAGGGCTACGGCGCCGCCGTGGTGCTGGGCGAGCGGCTCCTCTCGTGCCGTCACGACACGGCGACGTCCGAGGGCGACCCCTCCCTCCACGCGGAGGTGAACGCGGTGCGCGACGCGGTCCGCGCCCTCGGCTCCTCCGACCTCTCCGGCGCGGTCCTGATCTCGACGTGCGAGCCGTGCCCGATGTGCGCGTCGCTGGCCGTCTGGTCGAGCCTGAGCGCCGTCGTCTTCGGTGCGTCGATCGAGAGGACCGCCGCCCTCGGCAAGGCCCGGATCCGCGTGTCGGCGCGCGAGATCGCCGAGCGCTCGCCGGTGTCGATCGAGGTCGTCGGCGGGGTGCTGGAGGAGGAGTGCGTGGCGCTGTACGGGGGCGCCCCGGGGCGTCGGGGGACGTGACGGGCCCGAGCGGCCTCGCGTTCCGGCGCGCGTCACCACGACTGGGCCTCGCTCGCCCAATCGGGGCGGGCGATCGCAGGATCACGCGGCGGCGTGCGCCCGGTCCCGTCGGGCGCTAGACGGCGACCCATGCGCTCGACGAAGCCCAGGACGCGCACCGCGCGTGCGTCCCGCTCCCCTCACCTGACCCTCCTCGTCGCGACCCGCAAGGGCGCGTGGCTCTTCCACGGCGACGGCGCGCGGAAGGCCTGGCGCGTGGACGGGCCGCACTTCCTCGGCCACGTGATCAACCACGTCGTCCTCGACCCGCGCGACGGCCGAACGCTCCTCGCCGCGGCGAAGACCGGCCACCTCGGGCCCACCGTGTTCCGGTCCACCGACCTCGGCCGGCGCTGGAAGGAGGCGACGCGGCCGCCCGCCTTCCCGAAGGAGCCGGAGCGCGAGAAGGGGCGCGCCCGCGCCGTGGACCACACGTTCTTCCTGACGCCCGGCCACGCCGCCGAGCCCGGGACGTGGTACGCGGGCACCTCGCCCCACGGGCTCTTCCGGTCCGACGACGGCGGCGCGACCTGGGAGCCGGTCTCCGGCCTGAACGACGACCCGCGGTACCGGAAGTGGATGGGCGGTCCGCAGGACGGGACGCCGGACGGGCCGAAGCTGCACTCGATCGTCGTGGACCCGCGGGATCCCGCGCACCTCTTCCTCGGGATGTCGAGCGGCGGCGTCCACGAGTCGCGCGACCGCGGGAGGAGCTGGACACCTCTGGTGAAGGGGCTGGAGGTCGTCGGCGGGCTCGACCCCTCGAACATCGCCTTCCACGATCCGCACACCGTGCGGCTCAGCCCGGCCGACCCGGACCGGCTCTGGCAGCAGAACCACTGCGGCATCTACCGGCTCGACCAGCCGTCCGACACCTGGGAGCGCGTCGGCCGGAGCATGCCCAGGCGCGTCGGCGACATCGGGTTCCCGCTCGTGCTCCATCCGCGCGATCGCGACACCGCGTGGGTGTTCCCCATGGACGGGAGCGACGTGTGGCCGCGCACCTGCGTCGAGGGACGGGCGGCCGCGTACGTGACCCGGAACGGCGGGCGGACCTGGCGCAGGCTCGACGGCGGCCTGCCGCAGAGCCAGGCGTGGTGGACCGTCAAGCGTCAGGCCATGACCGGAGACGCCCGGGACCCCGTCGGCCTGTACCTGGGGACGACCGGCGGCGAGCTGTGGACGAGTCGGGACGAGGGCGAGCGCTGGGCGTGCCTCGCGCGCGGCCTCCCCGAGATCTACGCGCTCGACGTCGCGGAGCCGGCGAGGTGAAGGTGCTCGTCCCCACGCCGCTGCGCTCGTACACGGCCGCGGGCGCGGTGGAGGCCGACGGCGCGACCGTGGCCGAGGTGCTCGCCGATCTCGATCGGCGCTACCCCGGGATCCGCTTCCGGATGATCGACGAGCAGGACCGCATGCGCCCGCACATGCGCTTCTTCGTGAACGGCGAGCAGGTGTTCGACCTCGCGCGACCGCTTCGGCCGGGGGACGAGGTGCAGATCGTCCAGGCGCTGAGCGGAGGGTAAGATCCTGCCGCCATGGACCCCGACTTCGAGCGCTCGGTCGAGCAGCGCATGGTTCAGCTCCGCGAGCGGAGCCTGCGCGAGATCGAGGCGGAGACCACCGCGAAGCGCCTGCGGTGGCTGGCGGCCCGGACCGCTCCACCGCCGGCGCCGCTGACGCCGCGCGCCCTGTTCGAGCTGCTGTTCCTCGAGTACATGGGGCTCCCGCGCGCCGACCTCCCGGTGCTCTCCGAGTCGGAGGAGGAGATCACGTGGGGGTCGCTGAACGCCTGCCCGACG
>DASSSJ010000136.1:0-18964 GCA_035708485.1 Anaeromyxobacter sp.
GGAACCCCGCCGTCACGCTCGAGACCACCGCCGCCGGCGGCCACGTCGCGTTCGTCGGGGGGTGGCCGTTCCGGCCGAGCTTCTGGGCGGAGCGGCGCGGCGTGGACTTCCTCGCCGCGCGCGCCGCCGGCCGGTGATCACGGCGCCGCCCGCCCGCGGCCCGCGCCGTCGCCCGCGAGCGCGCCGTCCAGCCGCTCGCGGACCGCGGCGAGGCCGGCCCGCGCCGCGGCCGCGAGCGCCGCGGCCACGTGCCGCGCCGTGAGGCTCGCCACGAGCACCGCCGCGGCCACCGCCGCCGCGTCGAGCGGGGACAGGGCCGGCCCGACCCGCTGCGCGAGGCCGTGCCACGTCGACCAGCCGTAGACCATCGGCACGTGCGCGACGTAGACGCCGAGCGAGGCCCGGCCGAGCGGGGCGCACCGCGCCGCCAGCGCGCGCGGCAGCGCCGACAGCGCCGCGAAGAGCACGAGCACCGCGCCCGCGCGGAAGGCGAACAGCACGGGGTGGCCCGCCGGCATCGTGCCGACGCCGGTCCAGCAGGTCGCGGCGACGAGCGCGGCGCCGAGCGCGCCCATCGCGGCCGCGCGCCGCCCCGCGGCGTCGCGGGCGAGGAGGCCCACGATCGCGCCGACGAAGAAGTAGCCGGCCCACGGGAAGATCGGGAACGGCGAGGTGCCCCCCGCGGCCTGGGCGAGGGCCATCGCGAGCGGCGGCGCGGGGAGCGCCGCGGGGGCGGGGGAGACGGGCGCCGGGGCCCGCATCCCGAGCGCGACCGAGACTACGGCGAGCAGGGCGAACGCGCCCGCCTTCTCGCGCGGCGTCCACGGCAGCGCGAGCACGAGCGCCGCCGCGAGGAGGGAGATCGCGATGGCGTGGAGGGCGTCGAACGCGAGGAGGTGCGCCCAGACCGACGGGTCGCCGGCGCGGAGCAGGTCCGTGCCCCACCCCGGCCAGCGGAGCGCGTACCCGACGGCGAGGAGCAGCGCCACGCGCGGGAGCCGGCCCGCCGGGATCGCGAGGCCGCGCGCCGCCCCGCGACCGACCGCGGCGGTGACCGCCCACCCGGCCGCCGCCATGAACACGGGCGCGGTGAGGCCGCGCGCCTTCCAGTACGCCGCGAGCACGGCCCCGTCGCGCGCCGAGAGCGCGACGACCGCGTCGAGCGTGTGCCCGACGACCATCGCGACGACGCCGAGCGCGCGGGCGGCGTCGAGGGACGGGATGCGCGGGGACCTGGCGGGGGCGCTCCGGGCCGGCACGGCGCCGGTCGTCTACCACGAAACGCCCCCCGGAACGTCCGCTTACTTGAGGCCGGCCTTGACGTACTGCGCGAGCGACTTGATCTCGGCCTCGGTGAGCTTCCCCTTGTTCGGCGTCATCTTGGCGCGGCCGTTGGTGATCACGTCCTCCATCTCCGGCACGGACAGCGTCGTCGCCGTGAGGTCCTTCGCGCCCATCTTCAGGCCTCCCGGAGACCCCTTGCCGTCCTTGCCGTGGCAGATGGCGCACCTCTTCTGGAACAGGGCGGCGGCGTCGTCGGCGCGCGCGGCGGCGGCGACCGCCACGGCGGCGAGAGCGAGCAGGGTGCGCTTCATCGTGCGGTCCTTTCGTGGGTGGCGTGATCGCCCGTGGGATCTTCCCAGAACCGGAACGGTTCCTTACCGCCCATTCGGGGCGGCCGGGGATCCCGGGCAGGGCGCGGTCCGGGGCTGCGGAAGGCCGCGCCGCTCGCCTGCGCGGCGCGCGGCGCGCGGCGCGCCGCCTAGTGTCCCGCGACGGTCGCGGAGACCGGCGGCGCCTCCTCCACGGCCCGCGCCGGGGCGCGGAAGGAGCCGACCAGGATCGGCACCGCGATCTTCACGAGCAGCGTGAACACGAGGAACCCGGTCCCGAACACGGCGGCCGCCGTGCCCCACTCCGTCGCCGAGGGCTGGTACTCGTAGATCTGCCCCAGGGTGTCGGGCGTCATGCCCGGGATGATGAGCCCCATCCCCTTCTCGATGTAGACGCCCGCCCAGATGAGCAGGCACCCGAGGTTCAGCGTGACGTAGTTCCGCCGGGTCCGCGGCATGAGGAAGAGCACGAACGCGGCGAAGCTGAACGCGAGCGAGAGCCACGCGTACGGCACGAGCGCCCGGTGTTCGCCGATCCCGACCCAGAGGTACTGCGTGTAGAGGACGTGCTCGGTCGAGGAGTAGAACTCCTTGAAGAGCTCGGCGCCGAGCAGGAACAGGTTCAGGAACATCGCGTACGACATGAGCTCCGCGACCTTCCAGATGGCCTCGTCCTTGATCGGCAGCCCGTTCGTCCGCTTCAGGACCTGGAACAGGATGATCATCACCGCCGGGCCCGAGCAGAACGCCGAGGCGATGAAGCGCGGCGCGAGGATCGACGCGTTCCAGTAGGGCCGCGCGGCCATGCCGTTGTAGAGGAACGCCGTCACGGTGTGCGTCGAGATGGCGACGGGGATCGAGAGCAGCACGAGCGGGAGGAAGATCCGCTTGTCGTACGCCTCGCCGCGGTACGTCTTGAAGAGCAGGTACGAGACGAGGACCAGGTTCACCGCGAGGTAGCCGTTCAGCACGAGCGCGTCCCAGGTGAGGAGCGAGCGCGGCCAGTTCGGCTTCCCGAGCAGCGGCAGGATGTGGAGGAAGCGGTCCGGGCGCCCCATGTCCACGAGGATGAACAGGAGGCACATGACGAGCGCGCTGATCGCGAGCAGCTCGCCGAGGACGACGACCTCCTTGAGCGGCTTCCACTGGTAGACGTAGGCGGGGATGACGAGGAGCACCGCCGCCGCCGCCACGCCGACGAGGAACGTGAAGTTGCCGATGTAGAAGGCCCAGGAGACCTCGTCGCGCATGTTGGTGGCGATGAGGCCGTCGCTCCACTGGCGCGCGTAGAACCAGCCGCCGATCGCGATGGTCGCGAGGAGGAAGGCGACCCAGGCCTTGTACGCCTTGCCGCCGGTCGTCACCTGGCGGCCGCACCCCCTGAGGAACTCGAAGACGCCGGACATGGTGGGCTCCCCGTCAGGTCGCGTAGAAGTAGTAGAACTGCGGGTGCGTCGCGAGCTCCTCCTTGAAGACGAAGACCCGCTTCCGGTCCATCACCTTGCGGATCTCGCTCTCCGGGTCGAGGAGGTTGCCGAACTTGCGGGCGCCGACCGGGCAGATCTCGACGCACGCCGGGTAGCGGCCGTTCCGCGTCCGCTGGATGCAGAAGGTGCACTTCTCGACGACGCCCTTCGGCCGCGGACGGTTCCCGAGGTAGTGCTGGTTCGGGTTCAGCTCCGCGGCGGGCAGGTTCGGCTCGGCCCAGTTGAAGTGGCGCGCGCCGTAAGGGCAGCCCGACATGCAGCACCGGCAGCCGATGCACCAGTCGTAGTCCACGACCACGATGCCGTCCGGCTCCTTCCACGTCGCCTGGGTGGGGCAGACCTTCACGCACGGCGGGTTGCGGCACTGCTGGCACTGCACCGGGAAGTAGAACTTGCCCGGCCGCGGGACGCTCTCGGGGTCGTAGTAGAGCTCGGCGTGGGCGAGGTCGACGCCCCGCTCCTTCTCCATCTCGAGGACGCGGATCCAGTGGATCTGCGGCTCCTGGCGCGACTGGTTGTTCTCCTTCACGCAGGCGTAGACGCAGCGGCGGCAACCGACGCAGCGCGAGATGTCGAGGCCGTAGCCGAACTCGACGCCGGGGCGCGGCCCCTCGGCGCCGACCTTCGTGTCGCGGCCGAACCGCTCCTTGTTCCTCCGCTCGATCTTCGCGAGCACCTTCGCGAGCTCGTTCGGCGAGAGCTCCTGGAAGTGCTTCTGGAGGAAGTCGTCGATCGACAGCCCGCACGAGGCGAGCGTGGAGACCGCCGCGCCCGCGGCGGCGGTCCGCATGAAGGCGCGGCGCGCCGGGTCGGCGGGGCCGTCGGGGAGGAGGGCCTCCGCCGCGTCCGGCAGGACGTGCAGGCTCTTGCGCGCGCTCATCGCCGCATCTCCTCGGGCCGCTTCGGCCTCGGCTCGGGGCGGATCTTCTCCAGCGTCGGCGCGACGGTCAGCTTCCCGTCCACCTCCACCTCCTTCACGCCCTTGAACGCGGGCGAGTGCGGGTTGTGGCACGAGACGCAGAGCAGGTACGTCTTCGCGCCGTCCCACATGCCGACGCGCTTGCCGTGCACGCCGGCGCGCCAGTCGCGGTACTTGTCGCCGTGGCACTGGCCGCACAGGCGGTACGACTCGGTGAACGGCACGAGCGCGCCGCTCGCGAGCCGCAGCTGGTCGCGGTCCTCGTAGTCGTGGCAGTCGAGGCACCAGCGGTGCTCGGCGTCGTGGTCGAAGACCGACTGCTGCTCGTCGTGGAACCCGAGCTCGCGCCGCGTCCGGTCCTTCTGGTCCGCGTGGCACTCCATGCAGGGGAAGATCCCCTCCGAGAAGGGCGGCGGCCGCGCCTCCACCAGGACCTCGGGCTTGCGATCCTGCGGCGGCGCTGGCTTCGCGGCGGGCTGCGACGCGCCGGCGGCGCTCGCGACGAGGACCGCGGCGACGGCGGCGGCGCGGCGCGATGTGGGTGCGCGGTGCATTCGACCTCCGATGCGCGCGAGGGTATCCCGGGGCCCGATCTACCGGTTGACTCATATCAGGATTTGCGGCCCCCAGAAAGGGCCGCGGCGGAAATGGCACCAGGATTCTCGGGATTTAGACGTGCGACATTTCGCCGTAAGCGCGCCCGCTCTCCCCGAGGCGCGAGAGGAGCGCCGCCGTCCGAGGATCGATGCCGCCGCGCGGCTCGCGGGCCCACGGCGTCCCGGGCAGCGGATCGAACGCGTGCACGTGCACCCGCGCTCCCATCCGCGCGAGCAGCGCGAGCTGCGTGCGGGTCGCCTCGCGATCTTCCTCCTCCTCGCCGGGCAGGCCGAACACGAAGTCCACGCTCGGGCGGAAGCCCGCCTCGAGCGCGAGCGCGGCGGCGCGCGTGACGGTCGCGGCGTCGTGGCCGCGCCCCATCGCGGCGAGCATCCGGTCCGAGCCGGACTGCCCGCCCAGGATCACCTGACGGTTGTCGCACCAGCGCCGCAGCACCGCGAGCGCGCGGGCGGTGACGTGCTCGGGGCGCAGCTCCGACGGGAACGCGCCGAGGATCACCTTCCGCCGCGGCCCCGCGGCCTCGCGCACCCGCGCGAGCAGCGCCTCGACCGCGGCGAGGTCGCAGCCCGCGCCCGCGGAGCCCCAGGAGAGCCCGGACGGCGTCACGAACCGCACGTCCTTCCCCGCCTCGCTCCCGGCGCGCACCCAGCGGACGATCTCCTCGAGCGAGCGGTGGCGGAAGCGCGCCTTGAACCGGAACGGCGTCTGGCAGAAGCGGCAGCCCCAGACGCAGCCGCGCGTGATCTCGATCGGGCCGAAGCGTCCGCCGCGCGGCGCGCACGGCGGGAAGCGATCGAGCTCCACCGGCCGCGCGCGGCCGCTCGTGCGGAGCGCGCCGTCCTCCAGCCAGGCGAGGCCGGGCACGCCGCGGGCGTCGCCGCCCGCGTCGACCGCGCCGAGCACGGCCGGCAGGGTCTCCTCGCCCTCCCCCACCGCCACGAGGTCGAACCCCGCCCGCAGCGTCTCCTCGGGCGCGGCGCTCGCGTGGGCACCCCCCGCGAGGTGGACCACGCGCGCGTCCGGGGCCGCCGCGCGCACGCGGGCGAGCTCCGCGGCGACCTGCGCGAAGCTCGCGCTGTAGAAGGACCAGCCGACGAGGGGCCTGCGGCCCGCCGCGAGCGCATCGCGCGCCGCCGCCGCGACGGCCTCCGCCGAGCGCGCGACCGCGGCGGGGAGATCGCGCGTGCGCGGGTCGCACTCGACGGCGCCGAGGAGCGCGTTCATCGCGAAGCGCGAGGTCGGGCGGTCGTGGAGGACGAGCGTCGCGGGCACCGCGACGAGGGTGCCGCAGGGCGCGGAACGGCTGCAAGGGGGCGACGCCGGCGTCTCGACCCCGACCTCGACCCGACCCCCACCCCGACCGCGACGCGTTCAGAACACGCCGCGCCCCAGCAGCTCCCTCATCCCCACCGTCCCGGCCAGCCGGCGCCGCTCGTCCACGACCGGCAGCCGCTCCAGGTCGGACTTCCGGAACCGCTCGGCGATCTCGTCGAGCGTCATCGTCGTGGTGATCGGCTCGACGGACCGGTCCACCACGTCGGCGGCCACGATCATCCCGAGGTGCGCCTGGTCGGAGATCGTCCCCTTGAGCGCGTCGAGGCGAATGGCGCCGAGCAGCTCGCCGTCCGCCGTCGTGACGTAGAGGTCGTGGCCGGGCGGCAGCGCCAGGAGCTTCTTCAGCACCTCCTCGAACGGCACGGTCGGCCCCACTCGCTCCGCGTCGGGGACCACGAGCGCGGCGACCGGCGCGCGCCGCAGCCACTCCGGGCGCGGCAGCTCCGGCAGGGTCACGCCCCGCCGCCGCAGCGGCGCGCTGTAGAGCGAGTCCGGCTCGATCGCGCGGCTCGTCGCCGCGGCGACCGCGGCGGTGAGCATGAGCGGCAGGATCACGCCGTAGTCGCCGGTCATCTCGAAGATGATGAGCACCGCCGAGACCGCGGCGTGCGTCGTGCCGGCGAGCACCGCCGCCATCCCCACGAGCGCCATGGCGCCCGGCGGCGCGGCGCCGGGGAGGACGCGCGCGAGGAGCTCCCCCGCCGCGCCGCCGAGGGCCGCGCCGTAGAAGAGCGACGGCGTGAAGAGGCCGCCCGGCACGCCGGAGCCCGCGGAGATCGCGGTCGCGCCGAGCTTCAGGAACGGCAGGACGAGCAGCGCCGCGAGCGGGACCGAGCCGAGCAGGATGTCGTGCACCGTGTCGAAGCCGTTGCCGAGGAGCGGCGGCCAGCGGATCGCGGCGGCGCCGACGAGCCCGAGCGCGACGGGCGGCAGCGCCGGCTGCATCCACCGCGGGAGCCGCTCGAGCTGGACCTCGACCCAGCCCATCACCCGGACGTACACCGCGGAGGCGAGCCCGAAGAGCGGCGCGAGGCCGAGGCCGAGGAGGATCTCCCACGGGCGCAGGAGCTGGTAGTCGGGGATGACGTACCCCACGTGCGCGCCGGGGATCGTGCGCGAGACCGCCGTCGCGACCACGCACGACACGACGATGGGCCCGAGCAGCTCCAGCGCGAAGCTGCCGAGCAGCACCTCCAGCCCGAAGAGCGCGCCGCCGATGGGCACGTCGTACGCGGCCGCGATCCCGGAGGCCGCGCCGCACGCCACGAGGACGCGCGCCTGCCGCTCGTCGATCCGGAAGCGCCTCGCCAGGAAGGACCCCGACGCCGCGCCCGTGGAGACGAGCGCACCCTCGCGGCCGAGCGACGCGCCCATGCCGACGGACACCACCGAGACGACGCCGCGGAGCGCCGTCCGCGCGAGCGGCAGGTGGCGCCCCTTGTGCCAGATCGCCTCGAGGATCCGGGCCGTCCCGTGTCCCCCGAGCGGCCGGCGGGCGAGGAGCGCGATCGCGCCGACGAGCAGGCCCGCGGCCGCGGGGACGAGCACCCGGCGCGCCGGGGACGAGGCCTCCACGCTCGAGACGAAGCCCCCGTCCGCCTCCGGCCAGGCGAGCCCCTGCACGACGCGCAGCAGCAGCAGCAGCGCGCCGGCCCCGAGGCCGGAGAGCAGGCCGGTCGCGATGACGAGGACCCAGAAGCGCTGCGCGGCCCCCGGCAGGACGCGGAAGAAGTCGCGCAGCGAACGGAAGAAGAGGGGCGGCGCGCCGGCGTCCGCTCTCCCGCCGCCCAACACGCCCGAGCCGCTCGGCTCCCCGGCGCGCTGCGCCCCTCCTGCACGGTCCGCACGGGGGGACCCGTCGCGCAACGGCGGCCGCCCGCCCGTTCCCGCGGGCGGGCCGCGACGGGGGCCGGAGGTGGCGGGTTCGTCGGTGCGGGGACGGTCGGCCATCGGCCTTCCCCCAACGTAGCGACCGGCGCGCGGCGCGCTCCGCCCGGCGGGGTGAGGGGCTCAGCGGGCGAGCCAGCGCCCGATGGCCGGCGCGGTGCGCTCGCGCAGCGCGACGTCCTGGCGGAGCCGCTCGAGGGTCTGTGCGGTCGCCTGCCGCGCCTCGTCCACCGGGTGCGCGGCCAGGAACGCCTCGGCCTCCTCGAGGTGGCGCCGCTCGACGAGCGCGCCGATCGACTCGACGACGCGCCGGAGCAGCATCGGCGCCTGGCCGAGCCGCCCGCGGAGCCGGTCCCAGTCGCGGCGCAGGCGCTCCCACGCCGCGTCGCGCGCGGCGCGGTTCCCGAGGAGCGCGCCGACGAACGAGGCGACGTCCTGGAGGGGCACCTCGTCGGTGAAGGCGAGGTCCACCCCGCGCGCGCCGAGGGCCGGGTCCTCGAACGAGGCGAGCGCGAGGAGGTAGCGCCGCCGGAACGCCGGATCCGGCTCCCGCGCGAACAGCGATCGGAAGCCCTCGAACCGCCGCGCGTCGCCGGTGCGGGCCGCGAGCGTGACCGCCGGATCGTGCAGGTTCGGCTCGAGGGAACGGCGGTCGCCGGCGAGCCAGCGGTCGAGCCGGGCGCGCCCCTCGGACACGACCGCCGGGTCGCGCGCGACGAGGCCCAGCGCGCGCACGGCCGCGGCGCGCCGGAGCCGCGCGGCGTCGGGCTCCCCCTCGCGCGCGTCCCACCCCGTCGCCTCGAGCTGCGGCCGGAAGAGCCGCGCGACGAAGGCCTGCAGGGCGGGGCGGTCCGGCTCGGCGACGAGCCGGTGCTCGGCGGCGGCGAGCCGGGCGACGAGCTCGTCGAGGACGGCGTAGTCCTCCTCCCCGCCGAAGCGGGCACAGAGGTCGAGGAACGCGCCGACGTCGCGCTCGCCCGCGCGCACGAGCGCCCACTCGTCGGAGAGGAGCGCGATCCGCTCCGCGGTCGCGAGCCGCGGGAGGTGGCGCACGAGCGCCGCGAGCGACGGCGCGTCGTAGGCGACGCGGTAGAACCCGGTCGCGCCGGCGTTCGCGACGACGAAGGCGGGCTCGTCCTCGCCGTCGAGCGTCACCTCCGCGGTGCGCCCGCGGAGCAGGAGCCGCTGCTCGCGGCCGCCCACCCCGAGCACGAGCGGCACCGGCCAGGCGGCGGGCGCGGCGTCGCCGGCGGCGGCGGCCGGATCCGAGAAGAACCGGCGCTGCTCGAGCCGGAGCGTCCGGCCCGCGCGCTCGACCCGCACGAGCGGGAATCCGGGCTCGCGGATCCAGGCGTTCGCGAGCTCCACCACCGGCTCGCGCGACGCCTCGCCGAGGGCGCCCCACAGGTCGTCCGCGACGGCGTTGCCCTTCGCGTGGCGCCGCATGTAGAGCCGGATCCCCTCGCGGAACCGCTCCTCGCCGAGGTAGCCCTCGATCATCCGGAGCACCGCGCCGCCCTTCTCGTAGGTGATGAGGTCGAACGCCTCGCCCGCCTCCGCGACGTCGTGGATCTCCGCGCGGATGGGGTGCGTCGAGCGGAGCGCGTCGAGGTGCATCGCGGCCGCCCTGCCCTGGTCGAACTCCAGCCAGACGCGCCACGCCGGGTTCCAGGCGTCCACGATCTTGAACGCCATCCAGGTCGCGAACGCCTCGTTCAGCCAGAGGTCGTCCCACCACGTCATCGTGACCCAGTTGCCGAACCACTGGTGCGCGAGCTCGTGCGTGACCACCTCGGCGACCCGCTTCTTCTGGGCGAGCGACGCGGTGGCCGGATCGAGGAGGAGCGCGACCTCCCGGTACGTGACGAGGCCGGCGTTCTCCATCGCGCCGGCCTCGAACTCCGGCAGCCCCACCTGGTCGAGCTTCCCGAACGCGTACGGCACGCCGAAGTAGTCCTCGAGCCGGGGCAGCACCTCCACCGCGACGTCCTGCCCGAAGCCGGTGAGCGCCAGCTTCTCGGCCTGCGCGAACGTCCGGACCGGCACGCCGCGCACCGTGACCGGCGGGTGCGCCTCGACGCGCCCCGCGACGAGCGCCACGAGGTAGGTCGGGAGCGGCGGCGTCTGGGCGAAGTGGACGCGGCGGCGGTCGCCGAGGTCCTCCTCGCGCTCGGGCGCGCCGTTCGAGAGGACCGCGATCCCCTTCGGCGCCTCCACGGAGAGCCGCCACGTCGCCTTGAACCCCGGCTCGTCGAAGCACGGGAAGACCCGCCGGGCGTCCGCCGCCTCGAACTGCGTCGCGGCGATGCCCGCGCCGGCCGGGTACAGCCCGCGGAGCCCGTCCGTCATCCGGCCGGTCCAGGCGATCTCGAGCGTGGCGGCGCCGCGCGGCACGGGCGCGGCGAAGCGGAGGACCACCGTCTCGCTGGCGGGCGACGGCCGCAGCTCGACGGGCGCCGCCGCGCCGCCTCCGCCGCGGAGCCGCGCCTCGCGCACGTCCAGCCCCGCCGCGTGCAGCACGAGCTCGTCGCGCGGCGCGTCGAGGACGAGGGCCACCCGGGCGCTGCCGCCGAAGGTCCGCGCGTCGGGGTCGAGCGACAGGGCGGCGTCGTACGCGGTGGGGCGCACGTCGCGCGGGAGGCGGAACCTGCGGTCGTCGGTCGGGTGGGTCATCCGGAATCCTCGCTGCGGGCCGGCGGGGAGGATGCGCAGGGGCCGGGCCGCCGGGCAACGGGAAGTGGACGCGCTCCCTTCCGGGGCGGCGCGGGACCGCCCGTCGAACGCCCTTGACGGCCGCGCGCCCCGGCGCTCTCGTCCGGGCGTGCGCGCGATGCTCCTGCAGTCGCCGCGGACGCCGCTCGTCCCGGCCGAGCTTCCGCTCCCGGCGCCCGGCCCCGGGGAGGTCCGGATCCGCGTGGCGGCGTGCGGCGTCTGCCGGACCGACCTGCACGTCGCCGACGGCGAGCTCGCCGAGCCGGCGCTGCCGCTCGTCCTCGGGCACGAGATCGTCGGCCGCGTCGACGCGCTCGGCGCGGGCGTGGACGGCCTCCACCCGGGCGACCGCGTGGGCGTCCCCTGGCTCGGCTGGACCTGCGGCGCGTGCGCCGCGTGCACCTCCGGCCGCGAGAACCTCTGCCCGCGGGCGCGGTTCACGGGCTACCACCGCGACGGCGGCTACGCCGAGGGGGCGATCGCCGACGCGCGCTACGTGTTCCCGATCCCGGCGGGCTACGGCGACGCCGAGGCGGCGCCGCTCCTCTGCGCCGGGCTCATCGGGTACCGCGCGTGGGCCCACGTCCGCGACGCGGCCCGGCTCGGGATCTACGGCTTCGGCGCGGCGGCCCACGTCGTCGCGCAGCTCGCGCGGCACGCCGGGCAGCGCGTGTTCGCGTTCACCCGGGCCGGCGACGCGGAGGCACAGGCGTTCGCGCGCGGCCTCGGCGCGGAGTGGGCGGGCGCGTCCGGCGGCGCGCCGCCCGAGCCGCTCGACGCGGCGATCGTGTTCGCGCCGGTCGGCGCGCTCGTCCCCGCCGCGCTCGCCGCGTCCGCGCCCGGCGCGACGGTCGTGTGCGCCGGGATCCACATGAGCGACATCCCGTCGTTCCCGTACGCGCTCCTCTGGGGCGAGCGGACGGTGCGGTCCGTCGCGAACCTGACGCGCGCGGACGGCGACGCGCTCCTGGCGCTCGCGCCCCGCGTCCCCGTCCGGACGGCCGTCACGCCCTACCCGCTCGCGCGCGCGAACGAGGCGCTCGCGGATCTGCGCGAGGGGCGCGTGCGCGGCGCGGCGGTGATCGTCCCCGCGCCGGCTCCCGTGCCGTCGTGACGCGACCCGCCGCGGACGGATCGAGGACGTCCTCGGCCCTGGACCGGCGCCTCGGCGGGAGGAGCTCGCCTTCCCGCCCGAGGCCGGGTGCTCCTACCCCGCCGGCTTGCCGCGCTTCCCGTACTCCTTGTCGAGGTAGAGCGCGGCCCCCGGCCGGTCGCCGACCATCCGGAGCCGGTCCACGATCTCGGCGACGCGCGCCTCCTCCTCCACCTGCTCCGCGACGAACCACTGGAGGAAGACCTGGGCGGCGGTGTCCCGCTCCTGGACCGCGACCCCGTGGAGATCGTTCACGAACGCGGTCACCTTCCGCTCGTGCTCGAGCACCGCGTCGAACACCGCGTTCACGCTCGACCACGCGAACGGCGGCGCCTCGATCGCGCCGAGCCTCGCCTCGCCGCCGCGCGCGAGCAGGTACTCGAGGCTCTTCTCCGCGTGCTGGCGCTCCTCCTCCGCCTGGGCCCGGAGCCACCGCGCGAAGCCCTTCCAGGCCTTCGCCTCGCACCACGCGGCCATCGCCACGTAGAGGTACGACGAGAACGTCTCGTGCTGGACGTGGCGGTTCAGGGCCTCCTGCATCCTCGGTCCGATCATCGCGGTCCTCCCTTTCGCCCCGTTCTCTTCCGGCCGGGCGAGCGGCCCGTCCGCCCCCTGTCGGGTCGGCGCAGTTGGCAAGACGCACCGCGGCATCCTGATTATGGAATCGGCCGGAGGCCGACTGCGGCACGCCCGCAGCAGATCCGGGGGCGACATGGCGAACGTAAGCAGCGAGGTGCAGCACTCCCGCGAGGTCGCCGAGGCGGCGCGCGAGTCGGAGTGGCAGGGCGCGGGCTTCCTCCGCGAGCTCTTCCTCGGGAGGCTCGACCTCGGGCTCATCCACCCCTACCCCCTCTCGGAGTCCGAGCGCCCGGAGTTCCGGAAGTTCTACTCCGAGATGGAGCGGTTCCTCAGGGAGAAGGTCGATCCCGCCGTGATCGACGAGACGGGCGAGTACCCGCCCGAGGTGGTGGAGGGGCTGCGCCGCCTCGGCGCGTTCGGGATGAAGGTCCCCGCCGAGTACGGCGGCCTCGGGCTGAACCAGGTCGAGTACGGCAAGGTGATGCAGCTCGTCGGCGGCTGGGACGCGAACGTCACGGCGCTGCTCTCCGCCCACCAGTCGATCGGCGTCCCGCAGCCGCTCAAGCTCTTCGGCTCCGAGGAGCTGAAGCGGCGGTACCTGCCGCGCATCGCCAAGGGCGCCATCAGCGCGTTCGCGCTCACCGAGGCGAACGTCGGCTCCGACCCGGCGCGCCTCGCGACGACCGCCGAGCCGACGCCCGACGGCAAGCACTTCATCCTGAACGGCTCCAAGCTCTGGTGCACGAACGGGACGATCGCGGAGCTGCTCGTCGTCATGGCGCGCAACCCGCGGACGAACGCGATCAGCGCCTTCGTCGTCGAGGCCGCCTGGCCCGGCGTCGAGGTCACGCACCGCTGCCGCTTCATGGGGCTCCGCGCGCTCGCCAACGCCGCGATCCGGTTCACGAACGTGAAGGTCCCGGCCGAGAACCTCATCGGGAAGGAGGGGCGCGGCCTCAAGATCGCGCTCACCACCCTCAACACCGGCCGGCTCTCGCTGCCCGCGGCGGTGGTCGGCGGCGGCAAGATCTTCCTCGAGCTCTCGCGCAAGTGGTCCTCGGCCCGCGTCCAGTGGGGCCAGGAGATCGGGAAGCACGAGGCGATCGCCCACAAGCTCGCCGACATGGCGGCCACCGTGTTCGCGATGGAGGCGGTCTCGGACCTCGCGCAGTCGCTCGCGGACAGGAAGGGCTACGACATCCGGCTCGAGGCCGCCGCCGCGAAGGAGTGGAACACCGTCCAGGCGTGGCGCCTCGTCGACGAGACCATCCAGATCCGCGGCGGCCGCGGCTACGAGAAGGAGTCCTCCCTCGCCGCGCGCGGCGAGGCGCCGGTCGGCGTCGAGCGCGCGATGCGCGATCTGCGCATCAACCTGATCTTCGAGGGCTCGTCGGAGATCATGCACCTCTTCATGGCGCGCGAGGCGGTGGACAAGCACCTCGAGGTCGCGGGCGCGCTCGTCGATCCGAAGGTGCCCGCCGGGAAGAAGCTCGCGGCGCTGCCGAGGGTCGGCGCGTTCTACGCGAGCTGGTACCTCGGGCTGTGGGTCCGCGCGCTCACCGCGCCGCGGTACCGCGAGTTCGGCCCGCTCGCGCGGCACCTGCGCTTCGTGGAGCGCTCGTCGCGGAAGCTCGCGCGGGAGATCTTCCACTCGATGCTGGTGTTCCGCGCCGGCGCCGAGCGGAAGCAGGCGTTCCTGTTCCGCCTCGTAGACATCGCCAACGAGCTCTTCGCGATGACGGCGAGCGTCTCGCGCGCGCAGGCGCTCCGCGCCGCGGACCGGCCCGAGGCCGCGAACGCCGCTCGCATGGCCGATCACTTCTGCCTGCGGACCCGCCGCAGGATCCGGCGGCTCTTCGACGCGCTCTGGTCGAACGACGACGAGGCCGCCTACCGCATGGGCCGCGCCGTCCTCGCCGGCGAGCACGCCTGGCTGGAGCAGGGCGGCATGGGGCTCGGTCTCACCGTGGAGGAGCTGCGCCCGCCGCAGCCCGCGCTCGCCGGCGCGAGGCCGCCGCCCGAGCACGAGCAGCGCCCGGTCCCGCCCGCACCGACGGCGGTGCCGGTGGCGTAGCGGGCCGCCGTGCCGCGCGCGGCGGGGAGTCGCCGGTCCCGAACCGTCGCCGGCGCGGGGAGCGTCCTACGCTTCGCCCGACCCGTCTCGCCCCGCGGTGATCGCACGGAGCAGCTCCTCCGGACTCGGAGGCTTGGCCACGTGCGCGTCGAAGCCCGCCTCGAGCGCTCGCTGCCGGTCCTCCGGCTGGGCGTAGCCGCTCAGCGCGACGAGGCGGGCCGAGCCGAGCGCGGGGTCGGCGCGGAGCGCACGGGCGACCTCGAACCCGTCGACGTCGGGCAGCCCGATGTCGCAGAGGATCACGTCGGGACGGCGCTCGCGCGCCTTGGCGATCCCCGACCGGCCGTCGGTCGCGACCTCCGTCCGGTGGCCCTCCAGCGCGATGACGTCCGCGAGCGTCTGCGCGCCGTCCAGGTTGTCGTCGATGACGAGCACCGCGAGCGGTGGACCTGGCTCGCGCGAGCGCGACTCCCGCGCCGGCGCCGCCTGCACCGGCGCGAGCGGAAGCTCGATCAGGAGCTCGGCGCCCCTGCCCACCCCTTCGCTCCGGGCGCGGACGGTGCCCCCGTGGAGCTCGGCGAGCCCCTTCACGAGGGCGAGGCCGAGGCCGAGCCCTCCCTGAGCGCGTGAGATGCCGCCGTCCCCCTGCACGAACGGCGTGAACAGCCGCGGGAGCAGCTCGGGCGCGATGCCAGCGCCCTCGTCGCGGACGCGGATCTCCGCCGCGGCGTCCGTCGCGGACACGCTCACCGTGACCGCCTGGCCCCGCCGGCTGAACTTCGCCGCGTTCTGGAGGAGGTTTCCCACCATCTGGGCGACGCGCGTCGGGTCGGCGTCGATCCACGCCGGGCGGGAGAGGCGCAGGTCGAGCTCGATCCCCCGCGCCTCGAAGAGGCCGCGGAGGTCCTCGCACGTCCGGCGCACCACCTCGCGCGCGTCGAGGCGCGACCGCCGCAGCTCGATCTTGCCCCGCTCGATCCGGGTGACGTCGAGGAGGTCGTCCACGAGCCGCGCGAGGTGCGCCGCCTGTCGCTCGATCACGCGCCGGGCGCGGACGGCCTGCTCGCCCCCCGGGTCCCCGTGCTCGAGGAGGTAGACGCTGTTCCGGATGGGCGCGAGGGGGTTCCGGAGCTCGTGCGAGAGCACGCCGAGGAACGCGGTCTTCTGGCGGTCCGCCTCGCGGAGCTCGGCCTCCGCCTGCTTCTGGACGGTGAGGTCGAGGGCGACGCTCACCTGGAGCCCGGTGCTCCGGTCGACGAGCGCGGCCGCCCCGATGTAGGGAGTCCGGCCTCCGTCGGGCCGGAGGAAGGCGCGCTCGTATCCGACCGAGACACCCGTCCGGGAGAGCTCCTCGATCGTGCGTCGAACCGACTCGGCGAACTCGGGGGCGACGCTCTTCGTCAGGTCGATGCCGCCCGCCTCGAAGTCCGCGCGCGTGTAGCCCATCATCCTGAGCAGCTCGTCGTTCACGTGCGTCAACCGGCCGCTCGCGTCCGCGAAGCCCACGCCGATGAGGTTCGCGTCGGAGACCGTCCGGAACAGGGTCTCGCTGCGGCGGAGGGACTCCTCGGCGTTCCTGCGCTCGGTGATGTCGGGGCTGCTCCCGGCGTACCCGAGGAACTCGCCGGCCGGCGAGAGCCTCGGTACGCCGTAGGACTCGATCCACCGCCACGCTCCGTCGGCCCGCTTCACGCGCACCTCGGCGTGGAACGGCTCTCGCTGCGCCGACGCGCGCGCGAACGCGCCGACGTACGCCGGCGCGTCGTCCGGGTCGAGGAACGCCTGCCAGCCCCGCGAGCGGACCGCCTCGAGCGTCGTCCCGAAGAACTCGCAGTACGCCCGGTTCACGAACTCGATCGCGCCCGCCGCGTCCGTGACCCAGATGATGACCGGCGTGCCGTCCGCCATCGCGCGAAACCGCGCCTCGCTGGCGCGCAGCTCCTCCAGGAGCCGCCACTGGTCGGTGATGTCGATGTCGACGGCGACCGCTCCGATCGCGCTCCCCGCGACCACCACCGGCGCGGCGTTGCCGCGGATCAGCACGTCCTCGCCGGTCGAGACCCGGATCGCCCACATGTCGAGCGACGCGACCTCGCCCGCGAGCGCGCGCTGGAAGGGGAGGCGCTCCGGCTCGACCAGCCGGCCGTCCCGCTCGTGGCGCACCCGGAGCTTCGCGGCCAGCTCGCCGATGCGCCGCCGGAGGTCGTCGAGCGACGAGGCGCCGAGCATCCGGAGCGCCTCGGCGTTGCAGCGGGTGATGCCGTGCTCGTCGCCGAAGTAGACGGCGAACGGGATCGCCTGGAGGATGGCGTCCATCTCGGCCAGCGCGGCGCGGGCGGCGTACTGGCGGCGCCGCGCTCTCGAGGCGGCGCCGACGGCCGACACGAGCGTGATCACCTCGATGGGACGGTCGAGCAGCGTCACGTTTCCGAGCGGAGCGAGGCCCTCGGCGGTCGCGAGCGGGCCCTCGCGCCGGGTCGCGCCCGTCGTGAGGACGATCACCGGCATGTCGGACCACGGCTCCTGCCGCCCGAGGGACCTCGCCAGCGCCCCGACGGTGGCGGGGGCGAGCGCCTCCTGCGCGACGAGCGCCGCGGCCGCGCCTTCCTCGAGCAACCGGACGAGGTCGAGGCCGTCGCGGGCGAGCGCGCAGTCGAAGCCCGCGCGGGCGAGGACGTTCGCCGTCACCGGCCCGTCGCGCGCGGAGGGCGCCAGCAAGGCGATGCGCTGCTCGATCTGGCTGCCGGCGCTCACTTCGGCTTCTCGACCGGCGCGGCGGGCGCGCGGGCGGCGCCCGTGAACTGCGGGTTTCCCGTGAGGACGCCCTGGAACTGCTCGAGCACGGGCCCGACCCGCACGCCGCGGCCGCCGAGGAGCAGCTCGCGGATGGTGCTCTCGTGGGGGCCGCCGCGCTTCTTCACGACCGAGAGCGCCTTGTGGACCTGCCCGGCCGCCTCGAAGTAGCGGAAGAGGAGGACCGCATCGGCGAGGTAGCTGAGGTCGATCGGCGCCGACGTCTCCATCCCCACCAGGCCGTGCTGGGCGACGGTCATGACCGTGAGCACGCCGTGCTGCCCGAGGTAGGAGAGGAGCTCGTGGAGCTGGAGCGCGACGAAGCTCTCCTGGGGCATGGCGTTCAGGTAGCCGTTCAGGCTGTCGATCACGACGAGGCGCGCCTCCCCCTCCTCGGCGGTGCGCCGCAGCAGGTGCACGAACTCTCCGGGAGACAGCTCCGCGGGATCGATCTGCTGGAGCGAGAGCCGCCCCGCCTCGAGGTGCGGGCGCACCTTCATCCCGAGCGACTCCGCCCGCGCGAGGTACATCGCGGCGCTCTCGTCGAACGCGAAGACGGCGACCCTCTCCCCGCGATCGGCGGCCGCCACCGCGTACTGCGCGGCCACCGCGGACTTCCCGCAGCCCGACGGCCCGAGCAACAGGAAGCTCGTGCCGCGGTCGGGACCTCCGTGGAGCAGGGCGTCGATCTCGCTCACGCCGCTCGAGACCGGTGCGCGCTCGAACTCGCGGTGGTGCTCCGCCGCGACGAGCCGCGGGAACACGTCGACGCCGCCGGTCTTGATGATGAAGTCGTGGTAGCCGCCCCGATACCTGAGCCCGCGGAGCTTGAGGACGCGCAGCCGCCGCCGCTCCGCGCCGAAGAGGGGCGCGAGCTGCTCCATGGTGATCACGCCGTGGACCACGCTCTGGAGGAGCATGTCGGGCGACCCCGGGTGCGGGTTGTCGAGGAGCAGGATCGTCGAGCCGATCTGCGCGAGCCGCTGCTTGAGCGCGAGGATCTGCCGCCGGTACCGGAGCGGGCTCTGCGCCAGGAGCCGCAGCTCGGAGCAGGAGTCGAGGGCGATGCGCGCGGGCCTCAGGCGATCGACCTCGGCGAGCAGCTTCTGCATCCGCTCTCCCAGCTCGATCTCCGAAGGGTGGAACACGGTGTTGTCCACGTCGTCCGACGTGGCGTCGCTCGAGACCTCGATGATCGAGAGGCCCTCGAGCGACCAGCGGTGCGACCGGGCGATGTCCGCGATCTCCTCGCGGGTCTCGGACAGCGTCACGTAGAGGGACCGCTCGCCGCGCCTCACGCCCTCGAGCAGGAACTGCAGCGCGAGCGTGCTCTTGCCCGCCCCGGGGTCGCCCTGGACGAGGTACAGGCGGCAAGCGGGAAAGCCGCCCGCGAGGATGTCGTCGAGGCCGGCGATGCCGGTCTCGAGACGGCGAGCACCGCCGTCGTCGCCGCTTTGCGACCGAATCGCGCTCATTCCCGGACTCCCTCCCCGCCTCGCTGGTGGCGCTCCGGCGGTGCGAACCATGGGTGCTCGCCCGCGCTGCATGCATTACCCGGTGGGGGCGGAAGGCATCGGGCGAGCGCTCCACGGGTCGCCGGCCCGCGTTCACCTGCGCGCCCCGGGTGGCCGCCCGGGGTGCAGGGGCCCGTCGCTCACCGGAGCGCCCCGTACGTGAGCCCGAACCCGTACGGGAAGAGCGGGTCGTACGGCCGAGCCCCGACGTTCAGCGGGAGCTGCGAGGCGGACCTCGGCCAGGTGAGGGGGAGCTTCCCCGTGGGCGCGCGATCGCCGA
>DASSSJ010000137.1:0-71043 GCA_035708485.1 Anaeromyxobacter sp.
TGAAGTCATCTCTCAGTGAATCCCGGTCAAGCGAGTTCTGCGGCCATTTGGGGCGTGCGCGATACGCCTGGTTCACTGGTAGGCCGATCTTGCCGGGACGCCGCGCCGGCGCGGAAGCGCCGCGGCCACCCGCCCCGTCGTTGCCGATCCACGCTCGCCCGGCTCCGCCGATCGCGGTGCGACGCTCGGCGCGGCTCGGCAAGAGGTGGCAGGTGGGTGGCGCCCTCAGCCGGCCGAGAGGCGCGCGGCCACCCAGCGCGCGACGCCCTCGACGCTCCGGAACTCGTCGACGGACCGCGCCTCGGCGCCGGGCAGCGCCTCCGCGACCATCCGGGCGAGGGCCGTCCCCGGCCCGAGCTCGAGGAACGCCGTGCAGCCGAGCTCGGCGGCGGCCGCCAGGCAGCGCCCCCACTCGACGCGCTCGGCGAGCTGCCGCGACAGCGCCGCGATCGCGCCGGCGCGGTCCCGGACCGGCTCGCCGGAGATCCCGGCGAGCACGGGGACGCCCGGATCGCGGAGCGCGGACGCGGAGAGCGCCTCGCGGAAGGGCGGCACGGCGGCGGCGAGCGCGGACGTGTGCGCGGCGACGTCCACGCAGAGCCGCTGCGCCTTGACGCCGGCCCGCGCCGCGACGCGCGCGACCTCCGCGAGCGCCGCGTCGGGCCCGCCCACGATGCAGTGGTCCGGGCCGTTCACGATCGCGACCTCGGCGCCCGCGCCGCGCGCGAGCGCCTCCGCGCGTCCGGGCGAGAGGCCGCGCAGCGCGACGAGCCCGCCCCTCGCGCCCGCGGCGGCGTCCATGATCGCCGCCCGCCGGGCGGCGAGCGACGCGAGCGCCTCGACCTCGAGCGCGCCCGCGCAGCCGTACGCGGCGAGCTCGCCGAGGCTGTACCCCGCGAGGAGCCGCGGCCGGGGCAGCGAGGCGCGGAGCGCGGCCCAGGTCGCGAGCTCGACCGCGCAGAGGAGCGGCTGCGCGACGGCGTTCCGGAACGTGTCCGGCCCACCCGCGCCGGCGAGCGCCGCGAGGTCGAGCCCCGCGGCCGCGCTCGCCCGCCGGATCACCTCGGCCCCGGCGGCCGTCGCGAGGGCGAGATCGAGCATCCCCGCCCGCTGCCCGCCCTGCCCCGGGCACAGCACCGCGAGCCCGCTCACGGTTCGCTCCCCGCGTCCCCTGGGCGGCCGCCGCGCGGGTGACGCCCCTCTCCCCCGCGCCCCTCCCCTCGTGGAGCGCGGGCCAGCCGGTGCACGAACAGCGTCGCCGCGAGCAGGTCCGCGCTCCCGCCCGGGGAGAGGTTCCGCCGCACCAGCGCGCGGCCGATCTCGCGCGCGTGCGCGCGCCACCCCCGCCGGTGGACGCCGCCCGCGACGAGGAACTCCGCGGCCGCCCGGCGCGCGAGCGCGAGCCCCCCGGCGCCGCCGCGGTGGAGGAGGTTCGTGTCGGGGAGCCGCGCGACGAGCGCGAACAGCGCCTGCACCCGCGCCGCGTTCCACGATGCGCCGCGGCGCAGGCTCGCCTCGAGCGCCGGGAGCCCGACCTCGAACACGTGCGGGAACCCGCGCGCTGCCTCCTCGCGCGCGCCGGGCACCCCGTGGGCCCGCCGCGCGGCGGCGCCGTGGCTGCCCGCCGCCGGGGCGAGCCGGCGGATCGCGTCGCCCCAGCGCTCCCGGACCGCGCGCGAGAGCGCGTCTCCCGCCCACGGGCGCCGCTCCGCCGCGAGCCGGCCGGCGGCGGCGGAGAGGAGCCCCAGGCCGAAGATCGCGCCGCGGTGCGTGTTCACGCCGCGCGTCGCGCGGAGCATCCGCGCCTCGGCCTCGATCCCGAGCGCGCGGAGCGCGTCGAACGGGGCGCCACCGTGACCCGCCGCCGCCGCCGCGGCGAAGAACCCGCGGAGCGCGCGCGCGCTCGCCGCGAAGGTCCGCGCGTCCATGTCGGCGTGCGCGCCGGGGCCCGACGGCGACACCAGCCCCGGCTTCGGTTCCGTCGCGAGCTCCTCCCGGAGCGCGGCGAGCGCCGCGCGCTCGATCGCGGCGGCGCCCGCGCAGGGGACGACGCCCGCGCCCCGCGCGCGCGCCGGCGCGCCCGCCCGCGCGCCCTCGCTCACGGCGCGCCTCCCGCCGAGGGGCCGAGCGCCTGGGCCAGGGGCACGAGCGCGACCGACGCGCTCGTCTTCACGAGCACGCGCGGGCCGGGCGCGAGCAGCTCCCGCCACGCGACGCCCCTCCCGCCGCCGAGGTCGAGCTCCCCGTCGAGCCGCGGGCGCGCGTGGGCCGCCCACCGGCGCAGGACCCCGAGCGAGCGCGCCCGCTCGTCCTCCGTCGTCCCGGGCGCGAGGAGGTCCACGTCGGAGCCGTCGCGCAGGTAGACCTCGCCGGTGAGGTGCTGCCACGCGAGCGAGCCGTACGCGCGCAGGACGACGCCCGCGCGGCGCGCCTCCCCGTCCAGGGCGGCGAGGTCCGCCGCCCACTCCGGCGGCGCGCTCGCGCGCGCCTCCGCGAGCCGGAGCGGCGGCGCGACCCTCGCGATCGCGAGGGCGGGCGCGACGAGCGCGACGCGCGCGCGCCCGCGCGCGCTCGGCAGGGCGATGGCGAGCGCCACCTCGTCGGCCGCGGTCGCCGCGTCGCGGCGGCGCGCGACCGCGGGCAGCCCGAGCGCCAGCCAGCGCGCGACCTCCGCGCCGTGCGCGGGGTCGTGCGCGCGCACCGACCCGCGCTCGCCCGGCCGGAGCCAGACGAGCGCGTGGCGCGGCGGTCCGGCCTCATGGCGCTGCTCGCTTCGGTTGACCCCGTGAACGAGCCCGAGCCCGCGCCCGCGCCCGAAGTCGACCCGAGAAACCGGGCTCGGACTCGGGCTGGGGCTCGGGCTCGGGCTCGGGGCTTGAGTCAACCGCCGGCTGGTGTCACCCCGCATCGGTCCCTCCCCCGACGCGCCGGGCCACCTCGCGCGCGAGGGTGCGGCCCCCGCGCTCCGCGCCGAGGGCGGCCCGTGCGTCCGGCCCGGCGGGGCGCGCGAGCGCCGCCTCGAGCGCGGCGGCGAGGGGCGCGCGCCAGACCGACGCGATCGCGCCCAGCCGGACGTAGCTCTCGAGCCCGGGCGCGAGCACGGGCGACCCCCTCGAGAGCGCCTCGAGCCGCTCGAGGGGGATCTTGGTCACCCGCGCCATCGCGGGGAGCGACATGACGGCGACGCGCGCCCCCTCGAGCGCGTGCACCTCGTCCGCCACGAAGCCGAGCGCGAGCGCGCCCGCGCTCACCGCCTGCCCGGTGACGAGCGCGATCACCCGGTGCCCGGCCCGGCGCGCGAGCTCGACGCACGCGGCGAGGTGGCCGAGGTAGCCGTTCAGCCCGAGCAGCTCGTCCCGGCGGCTCATCCGCTGGCCGGCGGTGTCCACGAGGGCGAGGACGGGCCGGCCGGGCGCCTCCCGGACGACGCGCAGGACCTCGCCCGCGAGGGCGAGCGCGGCCTCGACGCCGATCTCCGCACCGTCCGCCGTCCCGACCACCGCGACCTCGCCCCGGGCGGCGCGCCCCGTCCCGGCCAGCACGTCCCCTTCGCGCCGCACCGCGTGCCCGGCGGGGAAGAGGTCGTCGAGGAGCTCCGGCAGCGTCATCGCGCCTCCCGCCTCGTGCCGGCCACGTCGCGCAGGAACTCGTCCGCGTCGAGGAGCGCGAGCGCGTCCGGGTCGGCCACGCCGAGCGCCGTCCAGATCGCGGCGGCGTCGGCGGCCGCGCCGTGCGCGGCGAGGCGCGCGGCCAGGACGTGGTGCTCGCGCGAGAGCGTCGCGAGGTCCACCGGCCGCCGCGCGCCGGCGAGCGCGATCGCGGCGGCGCGGAACGCGTCGAGGTCGTCGTCCACCAGCCGGTCGGCCTCGCCGAGCAGGTAGCGGTGCTTCCCGCCGTACGTGCGCCAGACGAGCCCGCGGTCGGACGCGTCGAGCTCCTCGACCCCCTTCGTCTCCTCGATCACGTCCGGCCCGGACAGGCCGAGCCGCCCCTCCTCGCTCATGGCGACGGCGTCGCAGCAGCGCGCGACGATCCCCATCCCGCCGAAGCAGCCCCAGCCGCCGCCGACGAGCGCGACCACCGGGATCCCCTCGGCGCGCGCGGCGAGCACGCCCCGCATGACCTCCGACACCGCGACGAGGCCCGCGTTGGCCTCCTGGAGCCGCACGCCGCCGGTGTCGAGGAGGAGCAGCACCGCCTCCGGACGCTCGCGGAGCGCCGCCGCGAGCAGGCCGGCGAGCTTCGCGCCGTGGACCTCGCCCACGCCCCCGCCGAGGAACGCGCCCTCCTGGCTGGCCGCGAGCACGCGCCGGCCGCCGAGCGCCCCCGCGCCGACCGCGACGCCGTCGTCGAACGCGACCGGCTGGCCGAGGGCGGCGAGGTGCGGGCTCGTGGCGCGCTCGGCGGGTCCGAGCCGCTCCTCGAAGCTGCCGGGATCGAGCACGCCGAGGAGGCGCCGGCGCGCCGACGCCTCGCGGTAGCTCCGCCGCGGGACGGGAGGGCCCGGCGGGCTCACCGCTCCGCCCCCAGGAACTCCTCCGCCGCCTGCTCGAGGCGGAGCGTCACGACCGCGGGCGTGGCGCCGGCGTCGTTCACCGAGAAGGCGAGCCCCGCCACGGCGCGCCGCGCCGCGAAGTCCTCGAGCACCGCGCGCCAGACCGCGCCGAAGCCGTGGACCGAGGTGGACACCTCGAACCGGCAGCGATCGGGCGTGCCGCCGCGCTCCACGAGCACCTCCAGGTTCCCGGAGGCGACGACGCCGACGACGACGGGGGCTCCCCCGGCGGCCGCGGACCGCGCGCTCGGGAGCTCGAGCTCGAGCCGTTCCATGACGCTCCTCCTCACCACCTGCGGAAGCGGGCCGGCGGGTCGTACAGGCCGCCGGACCAGCGCACGAGGTCCTTCACCGAGCGCGCCGCGAGCAGGTCGCGCGTCGCGGCGCGGGGGTCGATGCCGAGGTCGGCGGGGCGCCGGACGATCCCCCGATCCCGCAGGTTCTCCACCGCGCGGCGCGACCGCGACAGGCCGACGGGGGTGTAGCCCGCGACGCCGCGGATCGCGTCGGCGCGCTCCTCCTCCGTCCGGCAGAGGAGCAGGTTCGCGATCCCCTCCTCCGTCACGACGTGGGTCACGTCGTCGCCGTAGATCATGACGGGCGGCAGCGCCCAGCCGAGCTTCTCCGCCACCGTCCACGCGTCGAGCCGCTCGACGAACGCGGGCTCCATGTGCTCGCGGAACGTCTCGAGGAGCTGCACCACGAGCTTGCGCCCGCGCGGCATCGCGCCCGGCCCGGGCGGCCCCTCGCGCCCGGCGCGCAGCCAGGCCTCCGTCGCGTGCCGGCGGCCGCGGGCGTCGCTCCCCATGTTGGGCGCGCCGCCGAACCCGGTGATGCGGCTCGTCGTGGCCGTCGAGCTGTTCCCGGCGAGGTCGATCTGGAGCGTCGAGCCGATGAAGAGATCGCAGGCGTAGAGGCCGGCGGTCTGGGCGAGGGCGCGGTTCGAGCGGAGGCTGCCGTCGCGGCCCGTGAAGAAGACGTCCGGCCGCGCCGCCACGTAGGCCTCCATGCCGAGCTCGGAGCCGAACGCGTGGACGGAGCGCACGAACCCGCTCTCGACGGCGGGGATGAGCGTCGGGTGCGGGTTCACCGCCCAGTGCTCGCAGATCCTGCCGGCGAGGCCGAGCTCCGCCGCGTACGTCGGCAGCACCAGCTCGATCGCGGCGGAGTCGAAGCCGATCCCGTGGTTGAGGCTCCGGACGCCGTACTCGGCGTAGATCCCCTTCACCACCATCATCGCCATCAGGATCTGGATCTCGCCGATCATCGCGGGGTCGCGGGTGAAGAGTGGCTCGATCGCGCTCGGCGTGGGCGCGACGGTGAGGAAGTCCACCCACCCGGCCGGCACGTCCACGCGGGGGACGCGCTCCACCCGCCGGTCCACCTGCGCCACCACCAGGCCGTCCTTGAACGCGGTGGCCTCGACGAGGGTGGGCGTCTCCTCCGTGTTGGGGCCGGTGTAGAGGTTCCCCTCCGCGTCCGCCTCGAGCGCCGCGACGAGCGCGACGCGCGGCGTGAGGTCCACGAAGTAGCGCGCGTACAGCTCGAGGTAGGTGTGGATCGCGCCGATCTCGATGCGGCGCGCGGCGACGAGCTGCGCGAGCCGCAGCCCCTGCGGCCCGGAGAAGGAGAAGTCGAGCCGGCGCGCGATGCCGCGCTCGAACAGCTCGACGTGCTCGGGCAGCGCCAGCACCGACGCGAGGAGGTGCAGGTCGTGGACCCGCGCCGGATCCGCCCGCGCGAGGGCGCGCGCGAGCGCGTCGGCCTGCTTCTGGTTGTCGCCCTCGAGGCAGACCCGGTCGCCCGGCCGGAGGATCGCCTCGAGGAGCGCCGTCACCCGGCCCGCCTCCACCCAGCGCTCCGGCGCCACCGCCCGCGCGCGCTCGAGCCGCTCGCGGCGATCCCGCCGGGCCCCGTCCCAGACCCGTCCGCGCTCCGTGCTCATGCCGGGTGGGCTCCCATGCGGGCTCACAGGCCGAGGTAGGCCGCGCGGATCTCCGGGTTGGCGGCGAGCGCCGCGCTCGGCCCCTCGAGGCGGACGCGGCCGGTCTCGATGACCGTGCCCCGGTCGGCGATCGCGAGCGCCTGGTGCAGGTTCTGCTCGACGAGGAGCACCGTCGCGCCGCCCCGGTGCAGCTCCGCGATCACCGACATCACCTGCTCGACCACGACCGGCGCGAGGCCGAGGCTCGGCTCGTCGAGCATGAGGAGCGTCGGCTCGCTCATCAGCGCCCGGCCGATGGCGCACATCTGCTGCTCGCCACCCGAGAGGCTGCCGGCGAGCTGGCGGCTCCGCTCGGCGAGGCGCGGGAACAGCGCGAGCACGCGCTCCAGGTTCCGCGCCGCCCCGGCGCGCGCGCGGGCGCCGTACGCGCCGAGCTCCAGGTTCTCGCGCACGGTGAGCTGCGGCCACAGCTCGCGCCCCTCGGGGACGAGCGCCATCCCGAGCTCGACGCGCGCCGCGGGGGGCACGTCGCGCAGCGAGCGGCCGCGGAACCGCACGTCGCCGCGCCGCGGCGGCCGCAGCCCGGAGATGGCGCGGAGCGTCGTCGTCTTCCCCGCGCCGTTCGAGCCGAGGAGCGTCACGATCTCGCCCTCGCGCACCTCGAGCGACAGGCCGTGGAGCACCTGGACGTCGCCGTAGAAGACGTCGATGGCGTCCACCTCCAGCAGCGGCGCGCCGCCGGGCGGGGCCGGGCGTCCGTCCGCGAGCGCCGTCACGCCGGCGTCCCCCCGTGCCCCTTGCCGAGGTAGGCCTCGATCACCTGCGGCTGCCGCACCACCTCGGCGGGCGTCCCCTCGGCGATCTTCTTCCCGTGGTCGAGCACCACCACGCGATCGGAGAGGCTCATCACCGCCGCCATCACGTGCTCGATCATGACGATCGCGATCTTCCGCTCGGTCCGGATCCGCCGGACGAGGACGGCGAGGGCGTTCGCCTCCGTCGGGTTCAGGCCCGCGATCACCTCGTCGAGCAGCAGCACGCGCGGCGCGGTCGCGAGCGCGCGGGCGAGCTCGAGCCGCTTGCGGTCCGAGAGGGTCAGCGACGCGGGCGGGTCCGCGGCGCGCCGGTCGAGGGCGACGAAGGCGAGCGCCTCGGCGGCGCGCTCGCGGGCCCCGCCGCCCGCCCGCCGCGCGCCGTGGATCGCCCCGACCACCACGTTCTCGGCGACGGTGAGGTTCGGGAAGGGCCGCACGATCTGGTGCGTCCGCACGATGCCCGCGCGCACGACCCGGTGGGCGGAGAGGCCGGTCATGCGCCGGCCCGCGAGGAGGACCTCGCCCGACGTCGGCGGGAGCGAGCCCGTCATCATGGCGAAGAGGGTGGTCTTCCCGGCGCCGTTCGGGCCGATGACGCCGAGGATCTCGCCGTCCTCGAGCGCGAGGTCGACGCCGTCCACGGCCCTGAGGCCGCCGAACCGCTTCGAGAGCGCGCGCGCGGCGAGGAGCGGCATCAGCGGGGCTCCCCGGCGCGGCTGGCCGGCTGGGCGGCCGACGACGCGAGCGGCTGCGGCGGGGGCGGGACGCGCCGGCGCCCGCCGGTCCGCCGCCACAGCCGGAGGTACAGCCCGGTCAGGCCGAGCGGCTCGAACAGGATGATGAACACGAGCAGGGCGCCGTAGAGCCCGAGGTAGAGCTCCGGATACGACGCGAGCAGGAACTGCCTGAGGAGGACGAACACGACCGCGCCGAGCACGGGGCCGAGCACGGTGCCGAGCCCGCCGATGACGCACATGAGCACGAACGAGATCGACCGGTCGAAGCCGAACATGTCGTTCGGCTCGATGAAGCTGAAGTAGGAGGCGTAGAGGCCGCCCGTCACGCCCACGACGGCCCCGGAGAGGAAGAACACCAGGTCCTGGTAGAACGTCGCCGAGACCCCGACGTCGCTCGCCGCCTCCACGTCCGCCTTGATGGCGAGGAGCTGGAGGCCGAGGGTGGAGCGGCGGATCGCCCAGGACGCGACGACGACGAGGGCCGCGAGGGCGAGCGCCCAGAGGTGGAGCGCCTCCTTCCCGCCCGCGACGATCGGGAGGGACAGCCCCGAGGCGCCGCCGGTGAAGCCCTCCCAGTACGTGAAGACGAGGCGGGCCGCCTCGCCGACCCCGATGGTGGCGATGGAGAAGTAGGGGCCGCGCAGGCGGAGCGTCGGGTGGGCACCGAGGGCGAAGACGCCCGCGGCGAGGCCGCCCGCGAGCCAGGCGAGGGGCGCCGGGACCTGCGCGAGGAGGAGGCGCGCCGCCACGAACCCGCCCACGCCGAACATCGCCGCGTGGCCGAAGCTCACCTGGCCGACGTACCCGCCCATCCAGTTCCACGCGAGCGCGCCCGCGATCATGAGGTAGGCGAGCGTGACGAGGTTCAGCTCGTAGACGTCGAGCACGAGCGGGGCGAGGGCGAGCGCGACGACCGCGGCGGCGAAGGCCAGCGCCGCCCGCGCGGGGACCGCGCGCCACCCCCTCACCCGAGCACCCGCTGGCCGAAGAGACCGCCCGGCCGGAGCACGAGGACGAGCACGAGCATCACGAACCCGACCGCCGCGGTGAGGTACGAGGGCAGCACCAGGATCGCGAACACCTCGACGGCGGCGAGGATGAGCGCCGCGACGCCGGTCCCCACCACGCTCCCGAGCCCTCCGAGCACGACCACCACGAACGACTTCAGGAGCTCGCCCGCGCCGAACGCCGGGTTGAAGGCGAAGAGCGTCGCGGAGAGGAGGCCGGCGAGGCCGGCGAGCGCCGTCCCGAGGCCGAAGGTGATCGTGTAGATGCGATCGACGTTCACGCCGACGAGCGTGCAGCTGTCGGCGTTCTGCGCGACCGCGCGGATCGCCTTGCCGAGGTAGGTGCGGCGCAGCAGCAGGTGGAGCGCCACGGGGACGACGAGCGCGATGCCGAGGACCGCGAGCCGGTTCACCGACACCCACGTGCCGAGGAACGGGAGGGCCCGGGTCGAGTACGGCGTGCGGATCACCTGGTCGTTGCCGGTGAAGGCGAGGTACGCCACGTTCCGGAGCACGAGCCAGACGCCGAACAGGAGGAGCAGCGACGCCGGCCCGCCCGCCGCGCCGCGCGGGAGGTGCCGCACCAGCACGCGGTAGAGGAGCGCCCCGAACGAGAACGTCGCCACGGCGACGATCGGGATCGACAGGTACGGATCCAGCTCCGCCCACCCGTGCAGGACCCAGCCCAGGTAAGCGCCGGCCATGATCACGCCGCCGTGGGCGAGGTTCACGACGCGAAGGACGCCGTAGATCAGCCCGAGCCCGTACGCCATCGTGGCGTAGAGGCCGGCGAGCAGGACGGCCGAGATCGCGAGATCGACGAGGCGCGCCGCGGTGATCTCCAGCTCCACGGGGAAGCTCCTCGCGCGACCTCGCCCGGGCCGCGATCACTTCTTCGCGCAGCGCGGGTTCGGCGCGGCGCCCTCCCCGGTCGCCTGGTCCTTCGGGTAGACGATGGGGGAGGTACCGTCGGGGAGGTTCTGCTGCACGACGAAGGGGTAGTGCGCCTGCTGCCCCTTGTCGCCGGGGAAGGAGAGCTTCCCGCCGGGCAGGATGGAGTCCATGCTCAGCGCCGCGAGCCGCTCGCGCACCGCCTCGCGGTCCACCTTGCCCGCCTGCTGGATCGCGGCGAACAGCGCGCGCGCCGTCTCGTACCCGAGCGCCTGGTACCACTCCGGCGTGCGGCCGCCGTACTTCGCCTTGAAGGCGTCGACGAAGTCCTTCGCGAGGCCGCCCTTCTGCGCGATGAGCGGGCTCCACCACACCGCCGACATGATGAAGAGCACGTTCTCCCGGCCGAGCGCCTCCACCGCGCCCTTCTCCGAGCCGCGCGCGCCGTAGCTCTCGACGGCGTGGCAGAGCCCCAGCCCGACGTACTGGCGCTGCATGGTGATGTAGTCCGGCAGGTGCGCGTCGGCGAGGAACAGATCGGCCTTCGCGGCCTTCACCTTCCCGAGCAGCGCGCCGAAGTCCTTGCCGTTCAGCTCGAACGACTCGTCGATGGCGACCTGGTACCCGCCCCCGCTCTGCTGCGCGAACTGCTGCACGCCCCGGCGGAAGTCCTTCCCGTGCGCGGTGTTCTCCCACACGAGCGCGATCTTCGCCGGCTTCGGGAGCTTCCCGGCCTGCTGCTGCTCGTCCACGAAGCGCATCAGCGTCTCGCCGAGCAGCTCGACGGGGGCGAGCAGGCCGAAGTTGTACTTGTAGCCGCGCCGGTAGATGTCGGTCGCGCCGCCGCCGCCGTTCACGTACGGCACCTTGTTCTGCTCCCCGACCGTGCTCTGCGCCTCGACGAGGTGGCTCGAGTACGTGCCGAGCAGGAAGTCCACCTTGTCGCTGTTCACGAGCCGGTCGGCGAGGCTCACCGCCGTCGCCTGCGTCGAGGTGTCGTCGAGGATGGTGAGCCGCACCGGCAGCTTCCTGTCGCCGACCTGGAGGCCGCCGTCCTTGTTCGCCCGCTCGACGGCGAGCTCGTACCCCTCCTTGAAGAAGCCGCCGATGCGGGCCTCCGAGCCGGTGAGCGGCAGCGTGGCGCCGATCCGGATCTCGGTCTTCTCGGAAGGACCGCGCCCCTTGCACGCCGCCAGCGCCGCGAGGGCGCCGAGCGCGAGGGCTGCGGGTACACGGTGGGCGAAGTGGCTCTTCATGGCGGGCTCCGGCGTCGCGGCTGGGACGCAGAGCACGCGTTTAAGGCCCGCGTGGCGCCCGGCGCACCGCGAACCGTCGTCCCGCTTGGGCGGCCGGCGAGGCGGGCGTGCCCCGGGATCCCGCCGGCGCGCCCCCGGCGGAGCGCCCGCGCGCCCCGGCGAGGGCGGGCCGCTCAGGCGCGGCGCAGCACCTTGATGCCCGCGATCGACGACGTGATCGGGATGGTGTTGATGCTGCGCGCGCCGAGCTTCGCGAGCGTGTAGCGCACCAGCGCGAGCGGCTTCCGCGGATCGTCGGCGTCCACCTGGATGTTGTACTCGGTGAACTCCTTGCCCTTCGCCGCCGTCGGCTCGTCGCCGAACAGGTTGTTCTCGGAGAGGTAGCGCTCCACGTCGCCCGCGAGCGCGTTCGGCACGTTGAAGAGCAGCATCACCTTGTTCTCCGCGTGCGTCGCCCCGTGCAGGTTGAGGAGGAACATCTCGAGGAGCTCGCGCTTCGCCGGCTCCTTCTCGATGGCGGGGTTCACGTAGATGCTGGTCTGCGACCGCATCACCGTCTCGACGATGGCGAGGCCGTACGCCTTGATGGCGCTGCCGGTCTGCGAGATCTCGAGGCCGACGTCGACGGCGCCGTGCTTCACCTTCGACTCCGTCTTCCCCCACGACTCGTAGACGAGGATCCCCGTCCGGATCCGCGGCGGCGTCTTGTACTTCTGGACCGAGTGCTCCCGGAACCGCTCGGCGAGCCCGACCGCGGCGAGCTTGCGCTGCAGCCAGTCGAGGGCGAGGTAGGGCATCTCGGAGGCGACGCGGAGGAGCGGCCGCGAGGGCGCGACCGCCGCGAGGAAGTCCTCCGTGGTCGCGTACCCGTCGTCCGCGACGATCCCGACGAGCTGGACCTCGCCGCGGTTCAGCGTCATGACCCGCTCGAGCCGGACGTCCACGCCGTACTCGAGCTTCATCTCGATCTGCCGCTCCCGGATCCAGTCGTCGCCCGCGATGGCGACGTCGAGCTCGCCGACCTCGAGCTGCGACCCGAACTCCTGCGACCGGCCGTCCCAGCCGAAGAGGAGGGTGTTCGAGGTGAACCTCGTCGGCCCGCCCTTGTCGTAGCCGGAGGTCCTGAAGCCGGCGGCGGCGAGGAGGTCCGCGAGGTTGCCGCCGCGCGACGCGCTCGCGAGCGAGCCGGCGGGCATGCCGATCTTGAGCTGGGTGGGGTCCATGGGGGTCCCGCGTGGAGGGCTCACGCCTCCGCGACGTTCTCGAGGGTGCCGTCCGGCCGGAGGCGACGGTAGTAGCAGGACGCGTGGGGCAGGCCGTCCGGGCGCTTCGCGTGGCAGGCGCCCTTGCCCTGCGGCGTGACGAGGTAGACGAGCGAGTTCTGCTCGCAGTTGATCCGGATCTCCTCGACCTTGAGCATGTCGCCGGAGGTGAGCCCCTTCTTCCAGAGCTCGTCGCGGCTGCGGCTCCAGAAGGTGGCGAACCCGCTGCGGCGCGTCTCCTCGAACGCCTCGCGGTTCGCGAAGGCGAGGATGAGGACGTCCTTCGTGCGCGCGTCCTGCGTGACCACCGGGACCAGCGCGCGTCCGTCCGCCCCGAAGTCGAGGAGGAGCTCGGTGGTGTATTCCTTGGCCATGGGTCGCTCCTTATAGGCGATCCCGGCGGGCGGGTTCCAGAGGCGAGCGGGCGGCGCCCGTGGCGGCGGCCCCCCCGCGCCGCGGGCGGCGGCCGACGACGTAGGCGAGCCAACCGGCCTGCGCCGCCGCGTGGCGGCGCGGCACGTACCGCGTCTCGGCCGCGCTCGGCGCGACGTCCCACAGCACCTCGATCGCCTCGTACCCCGCCTCGGCGAGGAGCTCGGTGAGCTCCGGGAGCGCCCAGAGCCGCCAGTCGTACGTGAACGCGCGGCGGAGCCGCCGGCGGCCGGGCCCCTCGAAGTGGATCGCGCAGCGGAGCCGGTGCGTGATGGGGTCGAACGCCTCCTGCTCCCACACGTACGTCACGCCCCCGCGGATCCGGCGCCGCTCGACGAGCTCCTTCTGCGCCCGGTGGCCGCCGAACGCGTCGAGCACCACGACCCCGCCCGGCGCGAGCGCCCGGCGGACGCGGCGCAGGTAGCCGCGGAGCTCCGCGCGCGTCTTGAACACCGAGTAGCTGAAGTTCATCGCCACGATCGCGTCGAGGCCGCGCCCGGGCGACGACCGCACGTCGGCGGTCACGAGGCGGAGCCGCGCGGCGGCCTCGCCGAGCGCGGGCAGCCGGTGGCGGCGGGCCCAGCGGTGCACGACCGGGTTCAGGTCCACCGCGATCGCGGTCCGGTCCGGCCCGCGCCGCACCCACTCCGCCGCGAGGAGGGCCGTGCCGCTGAAGTCCTCGCGCAGCCGCCGCGCGGGGCGGCCGTGCCGGCGCGCGAGCTCCTCGACGAGGCCCGCCTCGAACGGCGCGTCCTGGACGGCGCGCTCGTAGAGCCGGTACCGGTCCTCGCGGACCCCGCTCGCGCGGCGGGCCGGCTTCGTGCGGCGGCGGGGGCGCATCGCGCGCGCACTGTCGTCCCGGGGCCGCGCGCCCCGCAAGCGAAAACGCCGCTCCGCCCCCGCCGGAGCGGGGGCGGGCGGCGTGCGCCGCTGCGTCCGGGATCAGCGGCCCTGCTGCTGCTGCCGGGCGAACTCCTCGCCCGCGCGGCGCATCTCCTCCTGCGTCAGGTCCTTCTGGTGCGTCGCGAACGACCAGGCGTAGCCGTACGGATCGACGACGCCCGCGCAGCGATCACCCCAGAACATGTCCGCGGGCTCCATCGCGGACTTCGCGCCGGCGTCCACCGCCCGCCGGTACGCGGCGTCGCAGTCCTTCACGTACAGCCACATCGTCACCGGCGCCGGGTTCGCCGCGTCGGGCGCGGGGCGCGACATGCCCGGCATCTCGTCGTTCACGTACACGTGCGAGTCGCCGATCTTCAGCTCCGCGTGCCAGATGCTCTTCCCGTCCGGCGCCGGGAAGCGCGACACCTCGGTGGCGCCGAGCGCCTTCTTGTAGAACTCGATCGCCTTCGCGCAGTCGCGCAGGACGAGGTTCGGCGTGACGGTGTGCATGCCTTCGGGGATCGGATTGACCCGTGCCATGGCTCCTCCCGGAGTTGGGTGTGAGGTGCGCCACGACCTACCCGGCGACCGCGACGGCGGCGAGGCTCGCGTGGGGAGCAAGCATCCGTTGCGCGAGAGGCGACCGGCCCTCGCCCCGCGCGGGCGGGGAGAGGGCCGGGCGAGGGCCGGACGCCGGCCGAGCTACCAGCGGCGATCCGCACGCGCGTCGCGCCACTCCTCGCGGCGGTCCACGCGGTCCTCGCGGAGCTCGGCGCGCGCGAGCTGGACGAGCTCGGCCAGCATGCGGTGCTTCCGGTCGAGGGCGCGGCGGTCCAGGCGGCCGCGGAGCGCCCAGAAGTCCGCGCGGATGGCCTTCACGCGGCGGAGGTCGCGGCGGTCGTCGCGCCGGTCCAGGCGGTCGTCGCGCCGGTCCAGGCCCGAGCCGTACCGGTCGTCCCACGCCTCGAAGCGCGCGCGGCGGACCTCGCCGCGCGCCTCGCGCACCTCGCGGTCGAGGACGCGCAGCGTCTCGTCCTCGACGGCCGCGAGCGCCCACCGGTCCCGGCGCGCCCGCGCGGCGCCGTAGCGCGCGAGCAGCTGCTCGGCGCGGGCGAGATCCCAGCGATCGTCGGCGAGCTCGCGGCGATCGTGCCTCGGCTCCATCCGGCCCGGCGCGTGCGGCAGCGGCTGCGCGCGGGAGAGCGCGGGGAGCGCGGCGAGGGCGAGGGCGGCGAGGGCGGCGCGGTTCATGTGGACCTCCGTCACGGGTTCGAGGTCTGGACGGCGGGCGCCGCCTCGCCATTCACCGCGAGGCCATCCGGCGGATCCCACGGACGATCTCCCCGTCCGGTCCGCGCGCGAAGCCGCCGTCCCGCGCGCGCGCCGGCGCGCGGGCCCGTCCGGGCTGCGCGCCGGCGCGTGCCGCGCGTGCGAGGATCGGCGCGGAGGCGGCGGCGTGAAGCGCGTGCGGCGGTACGGCGCCCTCGAGATGCGGGCCTACCACGAGGCGGGCCACGTGCTCGTCGCGCTGCTCGAGGGCTTCCGGGTGAAGCGCGTCACGATCTCGCGCCACGGCCCGATCGGCGGCGCGTGCGAGTACGGGCTCGCCGTCCCGCGCCGCGCGTCGCGCCGCGCCCTGCGCGGCGTCGTGGGCGCCACCGCCGCCGTCGCGCTCGCCGGGAGCGCCGCGCAGGAGCGCGAGGGGTTCGCGCGCGGCCTCGTCGCGCCCGACCCGCGGACCGGCGCGCCGTCCCCGCTGTTCGCGGCGGGGTCCGAGGGCGACGAGCGGATCGCGACGCGCTTCGCCCGCCGGCTCCACCCGCGGGCGCAGGCGCGGCGCGCGTTCCTCGGCCGCGTCCGCACGCAGGTGGAGCGGGTGCTCGACGATCCGAGCGCCTGGTCCGCCGTCCGCCGGCTCGCGCGTGCGCTCCTCCGCGACGGGACGCTGACCGGCGACGAGGCGGCGCGCACCGCGCGGCGCGCCATCGCGGACGGCCTCCGCCGCGGAAGGCCGGCGCGCCACCCCGGGGGGTGAGCGCGCGCGCCCCCGGGCGGGAGCGCGGGCCGCACGGCGGGGGGCCGGCGCGCGATCCGGCGACCGCGCGATGCGCCTCCATCCGCGGGCGGCGCGCGCGGCGCGCCGGCGCTAGCGATCGCGCCCGGGGCCAGGCGGTCCCGAAGGAGGAAGCCATGAGCACCGACGTTCTCGATCGCAGCTACGCTCGCGACGTCCCCGGGGCCCGCGGCGCGCTCCGGTGGCTCGCGCCCCTCGGACGCGTCCTCTTCGCCCTCATCTTCGTCTCGAGCGGCCTCTCCCACTTCTCCCGGCAGAGCATCGACTACGCGGCGTCGCAGGGCGTCCCGGCGGCGCAGGTTTTCGTCCCGCTCGCGGGGGTGCTCGCGCTCGTCGGCGGGCTCGGGGTGGCCCTCGGCTTCCGCACGCGGCTCGCCGCGCTCCTGCTCGTGATCTTCCTCGTGCCGGTCACGCTCGAGATGCACGCGTTCTGGACGGCGCAGGACCCGATGGCGGCCATGAACCAGCAGATCCACTTCATGAAGAACCTTTCGATGCTGGGCGCGGCGCTGTACTTCCTGTGCATGGGCGGCGGGCCGGTGAGCCTCGACGCGCGGCGGCACCGGCCGGCGGTGGCCGCGCCGCCGGCCGAGGTGCGCTGACGCCGCGAGAGGCCGACGGCGCGCCCTTCCTCCGCCGGGACCGGCTCGGCGGCGCGCTCGCCTGAGCGCCCGGGCGGTGAGCGGCCCGCACCTCGTCGCTCCCGCGTGCGCGCACGCGGCGAGCTCGTCCGGATCGCCGCCCGCGCGAGCCCCGCCCGCCACCGCGGGCCGTGTCTACCGTAACGATCGAGGCAGGGGGAGGGACCGACGATGGCGCGCGCTCGGAAGACGGCCCGGCGGACGGCCGGCGGGAATGGCTCGGCTCGCACCGCGCGACGCCGCGGCGCGTCCGGCGCGAGGCGCGGCGGGCGGCCGTCCGCGCCCCGCACGGCCGCGGCGCGCAGCGCGCCGGCGACGCCGCGCACGGACGCCGCCCAGGTCCTGCGGCGCCAGCACGACGAGACGCGCAGGCTCTTCCAGGACCTCGCCGAGGCGAGCGGCGACGCGCGGCGGCCGACGTTCCTGAGGCTCGCCGACGCGCTCGCGGCGCACGCCACCGTCGAGGAGCGGCTGCTCTACCCGGAGCTCGCGCGCCACGAGGAGACGGGCGACCTCTCCCGCGACGCGGTCGAGGAGCACCTCGTCGCGAAGCGCCTGCTCGCGGACATGCTCGAGAGCCGGCTCTCGGACGAGAGCTTCGACGCGAAGCGCCGCGTCCTCGAAGACGAGGTGATCCGCCACGTCGAGGAGGAGGAGGCGATCCTCCTCCCGCGCGCGCTGAAGCTCGTCGGGCGCGAGCGGATGGCGGAGCTCGGGGCCGAGATCGAGCGGACCTTCCGCGAGCTCGTGCAGCACGAGCCGCGGAGGAACCTTCCCCGCGAGGCCGAGGGCGCCCCCGTCCTCCACTGAGGCCGTGGACCCGACGCCCGAGCGCGCGCCGCCGGGCGGCGCCGACCCTGCCGCGGCGCCGGCCGCCGCGCGGCCCTCGCGAGCGCCGGCGGGCGGACGCCGCCGCGGCGCGCGCGATCTCGTCGTCGGGTACCAGCGCTGGGATCGGATCCTCCTGCTCCACTTCGAGGTCTCGCCGGCGACGCTCCGCCCGCTCGTCGATCCGCGGCTCGAGCTCGACCTCCACGACGGCCGCGCGTGGGTGTCGCTCACGCCCTTCACGATGCGGGGCGCGCGGGTCCGGCTCGCCCCGCCGCTCCCCGCGCTCGCGCGCTTCCACGAGCTGAACCTCCGGACGTACGTGCGGGGCGGCGGCGTCGAGGGGCTCTGGTTCCTCAGCCTGGACGCCTCGAGCACTCCCGCCGTGGCGATCGCGCGCGCGACGCTCGGGCTCCCCTACTTCCGCGCCCGGATGGATCGATCGGAGGCCGGGACCGCCCACGCGTACCACAGCGAGCGCGTCGTGGTGCGAGGCCCCCAGGCCGCGTTCGCCGCGTCGTGGGACGTCGGCGACCCGGTCGCCGCGCCGCCCGGATCGCTCGACCACTTCCTCGCGGAGCGGTACGCGCTCTTCTCCGCCCACGCCGGCCTGCTCCTGCGCGTCCGCGTCCGCCACGCGCCGTGGGCGCTCCGCGCCGCGCGCGTCGATCGCCTCGAGCAGTCCGTCGTGCGCGCGGCGGGCCTGTGGGTGGACGACCGCCCCGCCCTCGCGCACTTCTCCGAGGGGCGCGACGTCGAGGTGCTCCTCCCGGAGGTCGTCGCCTGAGGCGCCGGGGCGGGGCGCGACGCTCGCCCCGGTCGGGTTCGCCCCCGCCGTGGCGCGGCTCCTCCCGGCGAGCGGAGGCGCACAATCGGGGGCATGAGCGGCCTGAGCGTCGTCCTCGCCGTCGCGCTGCTCGGGTTCCTCGGCGTCGCGTCGGGCGTGCTGCTGTGGGAGGGGCTGTCCGGCGTGCGCCACGGCCACGCGGCCGTGCGCGCGCACGCGCGCGCGCGGCTCGTGGTGGGCGCCGTCGGCTTCGCGGCCGTGCTGTGGCTCGGGATCGGGCTCCTGTCGCACGCGCGCTGACGGCGAGCGCGCACCGGCCTGCGCGCCGCGACGGCTCACGCGTAGCGCGCGGGCTCCCCGGCGTCGCGCTCGCGCGCGAGCCGCACGTGGTCGCGGATGACGAGCACCGGCACGGGCGCCCGGCGCAGCACCCGCTCGGCGACGGAGCCGAGCACGAGCCGCGACAGCCCGGTCCGCCCGTGCGTCCCGAGCACGACGAGGTCGATCCCCTCCTCGTCCGCGAACCGCGCGATCTCGACCGCGGGATCCCCGAGGAGCACCCGCGCGCGGACCGGGAGCGCGGCGCGGCCCTCCGCGTCGGAGCGCCAGATCTCGAGCGTCTCCTCGGCCTGCCGGCGCTCGACCTCGGCGACGCCCCGCGACGACACGAGGACGTCGCTCGCGGCGGGCGGCGGCGGCGTCCACACGTGCACGAGCGTCAGCTCGGCGCGGAGCCCGCTCGCGACGTCCGCCGCCTGCTCCATCGCGATCCACGAGGGCTCGGAGAAATCGACCCCGCAGCAGATCTTCTTCCACGGCATGGCGCTGCTTCCCGGGCGCGGCGTGCGCCCGGGTGGATCGTACGCCGCGGCGCGGCACGGCGCGGCGGCACGGCGGGGAGGACGGCGGGGAGGCCCCGACGGTGGGCCCTCGGACGGGGGCGGCTCAGCGCGCCGCCGCGCCGGCGCGCAGCCGCAGCGCCTCGGTGGCCTCGTTCACGGCGCGGCGGAAGCCCATCGGATCGGCGATCCCGCGGAACGGCTCCTTCGTGCCGCCGGTGCCGACGACGACGATCGTCCCGTAGGCCAGGATCCGGCCCAGGACCGTCTGCTCGACGCCGATCGACTCGACCTTCTCGAGGTTGAGCTCGATCGTCCTCCGCGACACGAGGCCGACCTTGATGATCACGCGCCGGTTGGTCACCGCGAACTCGGAGGTCGCGCGCGCGACGAGCGGCGCGACGAACAGCGTGAGGAGCGCCTTGAGCGACACGAAGATCGTCCAGTGCAGGCGCGTCCGGTGCGTCACCTGCTCGCCCGCCATGAGGGTGTCCTCGACGTAGCCCATCGCTCCTCCCGCCGCCCCGCGGCACGAGCATGCTACCCGATGTCCGCGGCGCGCGGCCCTGCGCGCCCGCGCGCGAGGTGCGCATGCGCCGAGGTTGGAGCACATCGCCCGCGCGCACCGCCCGTCCGGGACCTTTCGCGGATACTGGCCCCCTTCTCACCGCGAGCGTAATATCCGCGTTCATGGCCCGGCCGCAACCCACCGACCGCTTTCCGTCGCTCGAGAGGATCTCGACGGTGTTCCACGTCGGACTGCACACGCTGCGCGTCTCGAAGGTGAGCGAGGGACGCTGGACGTTCAGCGTGGACGACGGCGAGGTCTCGAACACCTTCCCGACGCAGGCCGCGGCGTGGGAGGCGGGCGTGCGCGCCGCCGACCACCTCGACGCGCCGGCGCGCGGCTGATCCCGCTCTCGCGCCGATCAGGACGCGGGCGCCGCGCCGCACGCGATCCGGAGGACGGCGCCGTCCGCGGTCCCGACGAGCGCGCCGCGCGCGGCCGGCGCGACGGCGGAGATCTCCCGCCGCCCCACCCCGCCCGCCCGCACCACCTCGAGCCCGCCCGGGCCCGGCCGCGCGACGAGGACGCCGCCGCCCTGCGTGCCCGCGAGCACCGCGCCGTCCGGCCCGACCGCCGCGGCGCCCGGGTTCACCTCGTTCGCGCGCGCCTCCGCGAACCGTGACGCGGAGACCCGGCCGTCCGCCCGCACGAGCGCGAGGCCCCCGTCGTCGGTCCCGGCGACGACGCCGCCGGCGAGCGGCGCGAGCGCGGTCACGACGTTCGTCTCCGCGGGCGGCTCGCCGAAGACGAGCGGGTGCCAGCGCGCCGTCCGGGCGAGCAGCGGCGCGTCGAGCGACGCGAGCGGCAGCGCGTACACGCCCGAGCCGGTGCCGATCCAGAGCCGGTCCCCGGACGCCGCCAGCGCGGTCGGCCGGATCGGCTCGCCCGCCGGGCCGGCGAGGTCGACGCGCTCGGCGCCCTCGTGCACGCCGATCCGCAGGAGCCCGCGGCCGGTGCCCGCGTAGAGCGCCCCGCGCAGCGCGAGGAGCGCCGTCACCGGCTCTCCCGCGAGCAGCGCGAGGACGCGGCGCTCGCCGTCGAACGCGACGAGCCCACCCTGCGTCGCGACCCACACGAGACCGTCGTGCTCGAGGAGCGCGTTCACGAGGAGCTGCCGGCCCTCGAGGCCTGCCACGGCCTCGGGCGGGAAGCCCGGGGCGCCCGCCCGCAGCACGCCGCCGTCGAACGTGCCGATCCAGAGCTCGCCGTCCCGCGCCTCGAGGACCGCCGTCACGCGCGCGCCCGCGCGGGCCACCTCCTCCGCCGCGCAGGGCGGCCCTTCCGCGAGCGGCACGCCGGGGTCCGGCGCGGAGGACGGGTCCGAGAGGACGGGCACCGCGAGGTGGCGGGCCCGCGCCCGCTCCCGCCAGGCGGCGGCGGCGAGCGACGCGCCGGCGAGGAGGGCGACGGCGGCGACGGCGCGGCGGCGCATGGCTCCCCCTTCACCGATCGCGGGGCCGCTCGATGGACCCGGCGAGGAGCGTGGTCCGGAGCGGGCGCGCCCGGCGGCGGCGCCGCAGGAGCGCTCCCGCCACGATGGACAGGACGAGGACGGCGGCGAAGGCGACGGCGCCGCCGAGGCTCGCCGCCACCGGTCCGGGGCGCCGGGACGGATCGCCGCGGACGGCGAGCGGGACGCTCCTGCGGCTCACGTTGCCGGCCGCGTCCGAGGCGACGTTCGCGACCGACTGCGTGAACAGGTTCGGCCGCTCCTGCTCGGTCAGCGCGGCGGTCCGCCCCTCCTTCCGCGCCGCCTCGTACGTCCGCCTCGCCTCGTCGCGCCGCCTCACCTCCGAGAGCACGACGCGGCTCCCGATGCGGAACATCATGTCCGTCACGGCCGCGTTCGGCGGGAGCGGGAACGCGTAGATCGCCTCGAGCCGGTCCGGCGAGGGGTTCACGAAGAACTGCGTCACCTCCACGCGCGCGACGTTCCCCGACACCTGGACCACGACCCGGGTGTGGGCGAGCGGGAACTCGAGCACCGCGGCGCCGTCCGGCGTGCGGCCGGTGAGGCGCGGCACGAACGGCTTCGGGTCCTGCTCGCCGGGCGCGCGGCGGCCGGACGGGTCGGGCAGGGACGGGCGCGGGGCCACGGCCGTCCGCCCGGGGAGCGACGCGACGAGCGTCGCGAGCCCGCCCGCGGGGATCGCGCCGGCCGAGGGCGGCTCCTCCGGCGGCGGCGGCCGCTCCTCCGCGCCGGAGGCGGGGAGAGGCGCCTCGGGAGCGACGCGCAGCGGCGCCTCGCCGGGCGCGGTGCGGTCGCAGGCGAGGAGCGCGAGGAGGGCGACGGCCGCGGCGGCGCCGCGGCCCGGATGGCTCGGGCGCGTGGTCATGGGGTCCTTCCGACGGGGCGGAGAGCAACCGCCGTGCCCGCCTCCCCCGGCGCTCCCCGCGGGCGCCCGCGCGCGATTCCCGCGTCCTGCCGGGCGGCTCCGCGCCGCGAGCCCCCTGCGCGGGCGCGACGTGTCCCGCCGCCCACGTGGGCGAGGACGGCCGGACGCGCGGCCGGGGGCGACCTCGATGGAAGGAATCCGGCCCGGGCCTCGTCCTCTCCTCGACCGCGGAGGAGACGCCCCTTGGACCGAACGAGAGCCCTGAAGATCGGCGCCCCGATCGCCGCCGCGCTGCTGATCGGCGGCCTCGGCGCCCGCGCGCTCCTCCGCGAGGAGGTCGCGGCCCCCGCGTACGAGACCGCGCCGGCCACGCGCGGCCGCGTCGCCTCCGTCGTCACCGCGAGCGGGACGCTCTCCCCGCTCGTGACCGTCCAGGTCGGGAGCCAGGTCTCCGGCCGGATCCAGTGGCTCGGCGCGGACTTCAACTCGCGCGTGCGGAAGGGGCAGGTCATCGCGCGCATCGACCCGAGCCTGTTCGAGTCGGCGCTCGCGCAGGCGCGCGCCAACGAGGGGGCCGCGGCGGCGAGCGTCCAGGGCGCCGAGGCGACGGTCGCGGACGCGCGGCGGCAGAGCGAGCGCAACCAGGCGCTCGCGGCGAGGAAGCTCGTGGCGCAGGCCGACGCCGATACGGCGCTGGCGAAGCTCCAGGCGGCCGAGGCGGACCTCGCCGCGGCGAAGGCGCGGGTCGCGCAGATGCGGGCGGCGCGCGCGCAGGCGGAGACGAACCTCGCCTACACCACCATCGCCTCGCCGATCGACGGCGTCGTGATCTCGCGGGACGTGGACGTCGGGCAGACGGTCGCCGCGTCGCTGCAGGCGCCGACGATCTTCCAGCTCGCCGAGGACCTCCGGAAGATGGAGGTCCACACGAGCGTCGCCGAGTCGGACGTCGGCCGCGTGACGGAGGGGATGCCGGTCCACTTCACCGTCGACGCGTACCCCGGCGAGCGGTTCGGCGGGACGGTGAAGGAGGTCCGCTACTCGCCGAAGACCGTCCAGAACGTCGTCACGTACGACGCGGTCGTCTCCGTGGACAACTCCGGGCTGAAGCTCCGGCCGGGCATGACCGCGGACGTGAGCTTCGTCGTCGAGGAGCTGACGGACGCGCTCCTCGTCCCGAACCCCGCCCTCCGCTTCCGCCCGCCGGGCGCGGCGACGTCCGCTCCGGGCGACGGCGCGGGCGCGGCACGGCACGACGACGGCGCCCGCGCCGGCGCTGCGCAGGGCCCGCGCGCGGGTCCGCGCGGCGGCGCCGGAGGCGGACCGCCGTCGGCCGAGGCGAGCACCGCCGGCCCGCCCGCCGGCGGCGCCGCGGCGGCGGCCGGCGGGCAGGACGCCCCGCGCCGGCCGCGGCGCGCGGTGTGGGTGGTCGCGCCCGACGCTTCCCTGCGGCAGGTGCAGGTACAGGTCGGGCCGAGCGACGGCAGGCACACCGCCGTCGTCGGCGGCGAGCTCGCCGAGGGCGATCGCGTCGTCACCGGGATCGCCGGCGGCGACGCGCAGGGCCAGGGCAGCCGGCCGCAGCAGCGGCCCGGCCCGCCGGGACGGTTCCTCTAGTGCCCCGCCCCAGGCGTAGTGACGTGACGAGAGCGCTGAGACCGAAGCGAGGCGGGCGCCCGTGGTGGGAGCAGCGGAGGCGTGGCAGCGCCACGTCGAGCAGCGCACCGACGAGGCCGCCCGCCGCAGCGAGAGGATCGGCGCTCGCAGTAGGCACTACGCCTGGGGCGGGGCACTAGGGTCCGGCGATGGCGCTCATCGAGCTCAGGGACGTGACGAAGGTCTACGACACGGGCGACGTCCAGGTGCGCGCGCTCGCCGGCGTGTCGCTCGACGTCGAGGCGGGGGAGTCCGTCGCGGTCATGGGCGCGTCGGGCTCGGGCAAGTCCACGCTCATGAACCTGCTCGGCTGCCTCGACCGCCCGACCGGTGGGACCTACCGCCTCGCCGGCGAGGACGTCGGGAGCCTCGACCGGAACCGGCTCGCGGAGATCCGGAACCGGACGCTCGGCTTCGTGTTCCAGAGCTTCAACCTGCTCGCCCGGACGAGCGCGGTGGAGAACGTGGAGCTGCCGCTCCTCTACTCCGGTGTCGCCCCCGCCGAGCGGCGGCGCCGCGCCCGGACCGCGCTCGCGCGCGTCGGCCTCGCGGAGCGCGCCCACCACCACCCGAGCCAGCTCTCGGGCGGGCAGCAGCAGCGCGTCGCCATCGCCCGCGCGCTCGTGGTCGAGCCGCGGATCATCCTCGCCGACGAGCCGACCGGGAACCTCGACTCGCGGACGAGCGCCGACGTCATGTCGCTCCTCCAGGCGCTCGGGGACTCCGGGATCACGATCGTCCTCGTCACGCACGAGCCGGACATCGCGGCGTACGCCGGTCGCGTCCTCGAGATGAAGGACGGCCTGCTCCGCTCCGACGTGCGCCGGCCCGCAGCGCGCGCGGCTCCCGCTGCCGCCCGGGGGGAGGTCCCGCCCTCCCTCGCATCCGCTCCGGAGGACGCGCCCTCCCTCGCATCCGCTCCGGAGGACGCGCCGTGAACCCCGCCCGCGTCGTCGCCATCGCCATCCGGGCGCTCCTGCGCAACAAGCTGCGCTCGTTCCTCACCACGCTGGGCGTCGTCATCGGGGTCGCCGCGGTGATCGCGATGACCGCCATCGGCGCCGGCGCCTCCGCCCGCGTGCAGGCGACGTTCGAGGCGATGGGGAGCAACATGCTCGTGGTCCTCTCCGGCGCGAGCCAGATGGGCGGCGCCCGCGGCGGCCACGGGTCGCAGCCGACGCTCACCTGGAGCGACCTCGACGCGATCCGCGGCCTCCCCGCGGTGCGCCTCGCCGCGCCGCAGCTGCAGCGGTCGGCGCAGGTGATGGGCGACGGCCAGAACTGGAACACGATGATCCAGGGGACGACGCCCGAGCTCTTCGACATCCGGAACTGGAGGATCGCCCGCGGACGGTTCTTCGACGAGGACGAGGAGCGCGCCGGGTCGAAGGTGGCGGTCGTCGGGAACACCGTCGTCCAGAACCTCTTCGGCCCCTACGAGGACGCGGTCGGCCAGGTGATCCGGATCGGCGACGTGCCGTTCGAGGTGGTCGGCGTGGCGGCCGCGAAGGGGCAGACCGGGTTCGGCCAGGATCAGGACGACGTCGTGATCATCCCGTCCCGCACCTTCCGGGCGAAGCTGCAGGGCGGCCTCCAGCAGTTCATCGCCGGCGCGGTCGTCGCGAGCGCGCGGTCCGCGGCCGACGCGGGCAGGGCGCAGTCGCAGATCGAGGAGCTGCTCCGGCAGCGGCACCGGATCGCGCCCGCCGGCCAGGACGACTTCCACGTCCGCAACCTCTCCGACATCGCGGCCTCCCAGCAGGAGAGCGCGCGGACGATGACGTCGCTCCTCGCCGGGATCGCGCTCGTCAGCCTCGTCGTGGGCGGGATCGGGATCATGAACATCATGCTCGTGTCGGTGACGGAGCGGACGCGCGAGATCGGCCTGCGCATGGCGGTCGGCGCGAAGCCCCGCAACATCCTCGTCCAGTTCCTCGTGGAGGCGGTCGCCCTCTCCATCGCCGGCGGCATCCTCGGGACCGCCGCCGGTCTCGGCGCCGCGTCCTGGCTCGCCGCGCGCTTCGGCTGGCCGATGCTGGTGCAGCCGCAGTTCGTCGTCGCCGCCGTGGCGTTCAGCGCCGCGGTGGGCGTCGCCTTCGGGATGTGGCCCGCGCTGCAGGCGTCCCGGCTCGACCCCATCCAGGCCCTGAGGTACGAATGACGGCCTCGCTCCTCCTCGCGCTCGCGGTCGCCGCGCAGCCGGCGCCGGCCCCCGCGCCGGCGGACGCGCACGCGGCCCCCCAGCCGTCCACCCCGGTCCCGGCGCCCCGCGCGATCACCCTCGACGACGCGGTCGCCGCCGCGGTCGCCCACCGCCCCGCCGTGCGGGCCTCGCGCGAGGCGGCGGCGGCGGACGAGGCGTCCGCGCGCGAGGCGCGCGGCGCGCTCCTGCCGCAGGTGGCCCTCGACGCCCGCTACGCGCACGCCCGCACGGATCCGGCCGACGACCGCCCGTTCACGACCGACACGAACGGCGCCTCCCTCTCCGGCGACCTGCTCGTCTGGGACTTCGGCCGCACCTCGAGCCGCTGGCGGTCGGCGCAGGCCTCCGCCGAGGCCGCGTCGGAGGACGCGCGCGCCACCGCGCAGCAGGCGATCCTGGAGGCGCGCCTCGCCTACTTCGGCGTCCTCGAGGCGATCGCGCTCGACGAGGTCGCGACCGAGACGGTCGCGAACGCGGAGCGGCACCTCGGCGACACGGAGGCGATGGTGCAGGCGGGGAGCCGCGCGGCGATCGACCTCGCGCGGCTGCGCACCCAGCTCGCCTCCGCCCGCGCCGCGCTCGTGCGCACGCACGAGGCGGTCCGCACCGCGCGCACCCGGCTCGACGTGGCGATGGGCGCGCCGGGGCAGCCGCGCTACGCCACCGTCGCCCCGTCGATCCCGGCGCTCGCGGCGGAGCTGCGGCCGACGGACGCGCTGTTCGTCGACGCCGTCCAGGCGCGCCCCGAGCTCGCCTCGCTGCGCGCGTCGGTGAGCGCCGGCGCGCACGCGCTGAAGGCCGCCGACCGCGCGCTCTGGCCGTCCCTCCGCGCGAGCGCGGGGGCGACCGGGGCGGGGAGCGACGCGCTCGACCCGGCCTGGACCACCTCCGCCGGCGTGACCCTCAGCTGGCCGCTCTTCGACGGGCTCTCCTCGCGCGCCGCCGCGCGGGGCGCGCGGGCGCGGCTCGAGGCGACGCGGGCGCAGCTCGACGATCGCGGCCAGCAGGTCTGGAGGGAGATCGACGGCGCCGCGAGCGACGTCGCGTCCGCGCGCGCGCAGCTCCCCGCCGCGGAGGAAGGCGTCGCGGCGGCGCGGGAGCTCCTCGGGTACGCCGAGGCCCGCTACCGCGAGGGGGTCGGCTCGTCCCTCGAGCTCGCGGACGCGGAGCTCGCCCTCGCGAACGCGGCAGCGCAGCGCGTCCAGGTGGAGTATGACCTCGCGAGCGCGCGGGCCCGGCTGCTCGCGGCGGTCGGGCAGGAGGCCTGGAATTGAGCGCGCTCGCGGAGGAGGCGTCGGTTCGCGCATGCGATCGGTGGCCCGGTGAGCGGCGACGACGCCGCAGCGCGGCTGCGCGCCGCGGCGGACGGGGCCCGGGCGGGCGACCCGCAGGCGTTCCGCGCGCTCGTGGCGGAGACCCACGAGACCGTGTTCCGGCTCGCCGCGGCGCTCGTGTCGGACCGGGACGAGGCGGCTGACGTGACGCAGGAGACCTACGTGCGCGCCTGGGGGCGGATCGGGGAGCTGCGGGACGGCGCCGCGGCGCTCGGCTGGCTCTGCCGCATCGCGCGGAACGTCGCGCACGACCGTCGCCGCTCGTGGTGGAGCCGGATCCGCGCGCCGCTCGACGCGGCCGCCCGCGAGGTCGCGCCGCGCGAGCGCGACCCGGACGCGTCGCTCGCCGCCGCCGAGCGCGGGGACGCGGTGCGCGCGGCGCTCGCGCGGCTGCCGGAGAAGCACCGGGTGGTGCTCGCGCTGCGGGAGATCGAGGGGCTCTCCTACGGCGAGATCGCCGCCGCGCTCGGCGTGCCCGTGGGCACGGTCGAGTCGCGGCTGCACCGCGCGCGCGCCGCGCTCGCGCGCCGGCTCGCGGGGCTGCGCGAGGAGGTGGACGGGTGACCTGCCGGGACGCGAGGACCCTGTTCTCGGCGAGGCTCGACGGCCGGCTCGGCCCGGACGAGGCGCGCGCGCTCGACGCGCACCTCGCCGCGTGCGCCGCGTGCCGGGGCGAGCTCGCCCGGTGGGAGGCCGCCGCCGGCGCGCTGCGCGCCGCCGGGCCGACGCCGGTGCCCCCCTCCCTCGCCGAGCGGGCGTTCCGCGCCGCGACGCGCGCGGAGCGGCCCGCGCCCGTCGCCGGGTTCCTCCCCGCCGGCCGGAAGGCGGCGCTCGCCGGCGCGCTCGCGGCCGCGGCGGTCTGGATCGCGGCGCTCGCGACCGGCGCCGCGCCGCGGCCCGCGCCCGCCGACGCGGGCCAGGATCCCATCGAGGTGGCCGTCCTCCTCTGGACGGCGGAGGGCGAACGGTGACGCCGACCGACGGATCTCGCGCCCGGCTCCGCGGCTGGGCCCTCGCCCTCCTCCTGCTCGCGGTCGGCGCCGCCGCCGGCGCCGCCCTCGACCGGCTGGCGTCGGAGCGGGCGCCGCCGCGCGGCCCGCCCACGCCGGACGACCTGACGGCCCGGCTGACGCGCGACCTCGACCTCACGGACGCGCAGGCCCGCGGCGTCCGCGAGATCGTCGAGCAGCGCTGGAGCGCGCTCGGCAAGCTTTTCGAGCGGATCGATCCGGAGGCGGAGGCGATCCGGAAGGAGACGGACGACCGGATCCGCGCGCTCCTCGAGCCGGCGCAGCGGGAGCGATTCGACGCCAGGGTGGCGGAGCACGAGCAGCGCCGCGCCGCGATGCGCAAGCGGCTCGGGCGGGCGCCGCCTCCGCCGCCGTAGCTCGCGCCCGGTCGGGGTCGAGGTCGCGGCCGGCGTAGCCGTCGGGGGTGGCGGTCGGGGTCGCGGTCGCGGTCGCGGTCGCGGTCGGGGTCGGGGTCGCGGTCGCGAGGTCGAGGTCGCGGTCGCGGTCGCGGTCGAGGTGGCGGTCGAGGTCGCCGTCGGGGTCGCGGTCGAGGGCGGCGGTCGGGGTCGGGATCGAAGGGGGAAGGGCCGCGACAGGGGCCCCGTGGACCGCACGGACCCCCCGCGCGATGATGGCCGCCCGCATGCTCGCCGGCCCCGCCTGGCTCCTCGCCTCGGCGTTCCTTCACGCCTCGTGGAACGCGCTCGTGAAGCGCGAGCGCGAGCCGCAGGGCGCGGTCGTGGGCGTCCTCGCCGCGGCGCTCGCCCTCTCGGTGCCGGTCGCGCTCGCGTTCCCCGGCGCGGGCATCCCCGGCCGCGCCGCCCTGCTCTGGGGGCTCGGCGCGGGCGCGTTCGAGGCCGTCTACTTCGTCACGCTCGGCGAGGCGCTCGCCCGCGCCACGTACGGCGCCGTCTACGCGATCGCGCGCGGCGGCGCGCTCGTGCTGGTGTGGCCGGTCGCGGCGGCGGTGCTGCGCGAGCCCTTCACGGCGCGGAGCGCCGCGGGCGCCGCCCTCGTCGCCGTCGGGGTCGTGCTCGTCGCCGCCGCGGGGCGCGAGCGCGCGAGCCGGGGCGGGATCGCGCTCGCCGTCGCCTGCGCCGCGAGCATCGCCGGGTACCACGTGTGCTACGGCCTCTCCCTCGCGGCGGGGGCCGCGCCGGCGCCGCTGTTCGCCCTCGCGTTCGCGGTCGCCCTGCCGCCGGTCTGGGCGCAGGCGCGCCTCTCCGGCCGCGTCGCCGCCGGGCTCGACCGCCGCGCGGCGCTCCGCCTCGCGGGGGCGGGGGGGCTCGCGACCGCGTCCTTCCTCCTCTTCCTCATGGGGCTCGCGTCGAGCGGCGCGGGCGTGGCGCTGACGCTCCGCAACACGTCGGTGGTCTTCGCGCAGCTGCTCGCCGTCGCGCTCGGGGAGGCGCTACCGCGGCGCCAGCTCGTCGGCGCCGCGCTCGTCGTCGCGGGGGCGGCGCTCGTCGCGTCCTGAACGCGCTACGGCGCCGCGGGGCAGGAGCGCGTCGTCCCGGGGTCCATCATCCCGCCGCCCATCCCGCCCATGCCGCCGCCGCCCATCATCGCGCCGAGCTCGTCGCACCGCGCGCGCTCGTGCTCGGCCCAGCCCGACATCGCGCCGGCGTGGGCGCCGACCTCGGCGACGTTCGGCGCCATGTCCCCCTGCGACGCGCACGCGGCCCCCGCGTGCCGGTCGAGCTCGTCCATCATCGCCTGCGCCGCGCACGCCATGTCCGCGTGCCCGGCCCGACCCATCTCCGCCATGTGCGCGTCCATCGCCACCGCCATCTCGCGCGCCCGCTCCACCATGGGCCGCACGTCGGCGTCGTAGGCCGCGCGCGCCGACGCGCACGCGTCCGCGTCGGCCATCGTCGCCGCGCCGGAATGGTACGCCGCGGCGGCGTCGCCGATCGCGACCGCGTTCTCGCGGAACGCGGCGATCCCGGGATCGCGCATGGGCTCGCCGGTGCACGCGGCGAGCGCGGCGGCGAGGGCGGCGGTGACGACGGGGCGGCGCATGCGACCTCCGGATCGGACGCGGCGCGAGGGACGCGCCGCCCGTCGTTCGTACACGGTCCGGCCCGCCGCCGGGAAGCCCCGGAGCGTCGTCACCTGCGCGCCCTCGTTGACCGGGATCACGCGTCGCGGACCGGGGGTACATTGATCCGCGGGCCGCGCCCCGGTACAGTGCGTCTCGAAGTTGATAACGATTCGCAGGATTGACGGCCCGCGGTCCTCGAACCCAGCGCCCGACGACGCCACGCCCGTCCGAGAGGACCCGATGGACCGCGCCTGCTGCTCCTCGACCTTTCCGCGCCGCGCCCTCCTGCTCGCCGCCGTCGCGGCCGCCGCGCTCCTGCCCCTCGCGGCGCGCTCGCACGAGCCCGCCGCCCCACCGCTGGTCGTCGCGGAGGCGCTGTTCCTGTGCGACCACCTCCCGCCCGGCGGGCGCGACGTCAACCTGAGCGTCCTCGTCCGCCGGCGCGAGGCGGATCCGGACTCCGGCGGCGCGCAGCTCGCGTTCGCGCCGCGGGCGCAGCTCGCGATGGCGCTCTCGGACCGCGTCGGCTTCACCGCCGACGTGGGGATCGCGACGGAGGGCGAGGTGGTGCACGCGCCCGGCGCGTCCCTGAAGCTCCTGCTCCGTCCGGCGGCCCCCGGCCGGACCGGCCTCGCCGCGTCGCTCGACGTGTTCGGATCCACGCACGCGCTCGGCGAGACGGAGGCGGGCCTCGGGCTCGGCGCGATCCGCTCGTTCGGCCGCGTCGCCCTCCGCGCCGGCGCGAGCGTCGCGAGCGGCGTCGCGTCGTGGTCCCCGCACCTGCACGCCGGCGCCTCGGCGGCAGCGGCCATCGGCGCGCGCTGGCGCGCGCTCGCGGAGGTGGTGGCGGACGTCGCGGGCGGGTCGGCGCTCGTCTCCGCCGGGCCGACGCTGAAGCTCGCGCTCGGCGACGCCACCGCGGTGATGGCGGGGGCGCTCTTCCCCGTCACCCGCGGCGCGGGGAGCCCCACCGTCGCCTTCCAGCTCACGCGCGCGCTCTGACCGGCGCGAGGCGGTCCTCGACCCGCGCCGCGCCCGCGGCCCGGGCACGGCGGATCGAGGGGCGCGGCGCCCCGCGCACGGTTAAACCTCGAGCGATGACCGCGACGCGAACGACGTTCGAGGTGCGAAGGCACCGCGTCTGCATCGAGCGGGTGGACGCCCACCGGTGGGACGTGTCGGTCGACGACCGCAAGCTCGCGAGCTTCTGCTCGGAGAGCCGCGCGCGCAACGCGGGACGGACCGAGGCGCGGCGCCTCGACCTCGTCGCGCCGGACCGCGGCCGGGCGCGGGCCGGACGGGGCGGGTGAGGGGCGCGCCCCCCGCCCGGCGAGGGATCGCGCGAGCGCTCGCCCCCTCGTCGGCGCTCGACGCCCGCGCCTCCGCCGCTTAGGTTCCCCCGGTTTTCCACCGCGGGGGCTCACGTGAAGACGCCGGGATCCACGGCCGCGCCGACTCGATCCGTCCTGCTCGTCGAGGACGACGCCCGCACGCGCGAGGCGATGTCGGAGCTCCTCGCCGGCGCCGGCCTGCGCGTCATCGCGTCGGACGAGGGGCGCAAGGCGCTCGAGCTCGCGGGCTTCACCCACCCGGCCCTCGTGGTGCTCGATCTCGCGACGCACGGCATGACCGGCTGGGAGTTCCTGGAGCGGCGCGGCGAGGTCCCCGCCCTCGCGGGCGTGCCGGTGCTCGTCGTCACCGCGTCCGCCGAGGAGCCGCCGCGCGGCACCGCGGTGCTCCGGAAGCCCGTGGATCCGGACGAGCTGCTCTCGACGGTCCGGACGCTGCTCCGGCGCTCCGCCGTGCCGGCGTGACGCGGCCGGGACGCCACGAGAGCGCAATTCGGAAACGGGCGCGGGTGATCTCGAATCGCGAGCCGTCGTTCAGGCGACCGCGGCGCCGACGTCGTCGCCGGCCTTCGCCACGCGGTTCTTCCCCTGCTGCTTCGCGCGGTACATCGCGCGGTCCGCGCGCGCGACGAGCGCCCGCGGGTCGCCGTCGGCCTGGGGCCGCTCCGCCGTCGCGACGCCGACGCTCACGGTGATGACGCCGCCCGCGGGCCGCGGGATGCCCAGCTCCTCGATGCCGCGGCGGAGCCGCTCCGCGACGTGGGAGGCGCCGCTCGCGTCCGTGCTGGGCAGCACGACCGCGAACTCCTCCCCGCCGTAGCGGGCGACGAGGTCGGTCGAGCGCGGGACGAGCGCCGCCAGCGCGCGCGCCACCGCGGCGAGGCACTCGTCGCCGGCCTGGTGCCCCTTCGCGTCCTGGAACGCCTTGAACGCGTCGATGTCCACCATCGCGATCGAGAGCGCCGCGCCGCTGCGGGCGGCGAGGTGCCACTGGCTGTCCAGGGCGGCGTCGAACGTGCGGCGGTTGGCGACACCGGTGAGCGGATCGGTCGCGGAGAGCCGCTCGAGCGCGCGGTTCGCCTCCGCGAGCTCCGCCGTCCGCGCCTCGACGAGCCGCTCGAGCTCGCGGCGCCGCGCCTCGAGCCGCGTGAGCCGCAGCCGATCGGCGCCGAGCAGCGCGAAGGCCACGCCGATGGCGGCGAGGAGCGCGAACCACGGCGTCTGGAAGAAGGGCGTCTCCACCGTGAACGCCAGGGGCGCCGCCGGCTCCCACCGCGCGTCGCCGGTGCGCGCCTCGACGCGGAACACGTACTTCCCCGGCGAGACGTTCGTGTAGAACGCCTCGCGCCGCTCTCCCGCCTCCACCCAGTCCCGGTCGAACCCGTCCAGCCGGTAGCGGAAGCGGAGCTCGTCGGGCTCGGCGAAGCTGGGCGCGGTGTAGCGGACGTGCAGGTGCTCGGTCCGGGCGCGGAGCCTCACGCCCGGCCCGACCCGCTCCTCGCCGTCCGCGAGGAACGACTCGATCCGGACCTTGGGCGGCGAGCGCTCCCGGGAGAGGCGCGACGGATCGATCGTGGCGAGCCCGCCCATGGTCGCGAACCAGAGCCGGCCGTCGCGCGTGCGGGTCGCGGCGGAGCCGTCGTTGCCGTTCGCCTCGCCGGTGCGCATCCCGTCGCGGCGGCCGAAGCGCGAGCAGCGCACCTGGCGCGCGCGCCCGGCGTCGAACGCGTCGAGGTCCTCCTTCGCGACCCGGAGGATGCCGCGGTTGCCGGAGAGCCAGAGGCTCCCCGCCGGGTCCTCGAGGACCGTGAACACGACCGACTCGGGGAGCCCCTCGCGCTCGCCGTACGTCGTCACGCGCCCGCCGCGCACGCGGGCGAGCCCGAGCCCCTCCGTCCCGACCCAGAGATCCCCGCGCGCGTCCTCGTGGACCCAGAGCGCCGCCACGCGGGGCCGCCGGTTCGAGAGCTCCACGACCTCGTGGCGGTCGCCGGCGAGGTGGAACAGGCCGCCCGCGGTCGCCGCCCAGAGGCTGCCGTCGCGGGCGACCCGCAGCATCGTGACCCGGTCGTCCGGCAGCCCGTCCGCCCGCCCCCAGCGCCGCTCGACGCGGCCGTCCCGGAGGCGCGCGAGCCCGCCGCCGCGCAACCCGACCCAGAGCTCGCCCGAAGGCCCTGCCGCGAGCGCGTACACGGCGCTCGACGGCAGCCCGCCCGGCGCTCCGCGGCGGATCACCCGGCCGCCGCGCACCCGGAAGAGCCCCTCCTCGCGCGTGCCGAGCCAGACGTCTCCGTCCGGCGTCTGCGCCATCGCGACCACGCCCGGGATCGAGGCGGCGCCGCCGGCGGGGCGGAACGCGCCCGCCCGGCCCACCGCGGTGCCGGCCGCGAACGTGCCGACCCAGACGTTCCCGTCGCGGTCCTCGAACACGCTCGCGACCTCGTCGCTCGCGAGCCCGTCCGACGTCGTGAAGGTGGTGACGGGACCGTCGCGGAGCTGCGTCACGCCGCCGCCGTCGGTCCCGATCCAGACGCCGCCCTCGTCGTCCTCGAGCAGCGCCACGACGTGGTCGTGGCCGAGCCCCTCGCGGACCGTGAGCTTCTCGCACCGCTCTCCGGCGAGCCGGCACGCGCCGCCGCCCGAGGTCGCGATCCACGTCGTCCCGTGGCGGTCATCGAGGATCCGGTTCACCGGGTGGCGCGCCAGGCCGGCGGCCGCGCCGAAGACCGTGCTCCGGCCGGTGGAGAGCACCTGGACCTCGCCCTCCCGGGTGCCGACCCACACCCGCCCGCCCTTGTCCACGGTCACGGCGCGGACGTTCTCGGAGACGAGGCCGGTCCCCCGCGTGAACGTCGTGACGGTCCCGCCCCGCACCTGCACGAGGCCGCCGGGGTCCAGGGCGATCCAGAACGAGCCGTCGGGCGCGCGCGCGAGCGCCTGCACGCGGCCGTCCGGGAGGCCCTCGAACGCCGGCCGGAACCGATCGCCCTCGAGCCGGAGCAGCGCGCCGTCCGCCGCGACCAGGAGCCCGGCGGGATCGGCGACGATGGCGTCGATCTGGCCGTAGGGCAGGCCGGGCGCGCCGGTGAAGATCGTCGCGCTCCCGCTCGCGACGCGCAGGAGCGCCCCGGCAGCGGTCCCGACCCAGAGCCGCCCCTCGTCGTCCACCTCGAGCACCGTCACCGTGTCCACCGCCGGCGCGGAGGCGACCGCCTCGAGCGGCGAGAAGCGCACGCCGTCGAAGCGCACGAGGCCGACCTGCGTGCCCAGCCACAGGTACCCGTCCGGCGTCTGGGCGATCGCGGTGACGGAGCTCTGGGGGAGCCCATCCTCGGTGGTCCACGTGCGCACGCCGAGGTGGCGCAGCGGCTTCGAGCCGTCGAGCGCGCCGGCCGGCGCGGCGAGCGCGAGGGCGAGGATCGCCGCCCGCCCCGGTCCCCGAGCTCTGCCCCCCGGCGCGCGCACTGGAACCCGACGGTATCGAATCCCGCGCCGGAACTGCAACGGTCCGGCGGCGGGTCCGTCCGGCCCCGTCCCTGCGGCGCACACGCCGTTGGGGTAAGGTTCCGCGCATGCGAGCCGTCGCCGTGTTCCCCCGCGTCCCCGAGGTGCGCCTCGTCGATCACCCGGAGCCGCAGATCCTGGCCCCTTCGCAGGTCGCGATCCGGATCCGCGAGGTCGGGATCTGCGGGACGGATCGCGAGATCGCGGCCGGAGCGCACGGCGCACCCCCGGGCGAATCGCCGTACCTCGTTCTGGGGCACGAGGCGCTCGGGGAGGTGGTCGAGGTCGGCACCTCGGTGAGCCGCCTGCGCCGCGGAGACCTCGTCGTGCCGACGGTGCGGCGCCCGTGCCGCGACATGCGCTGCCGCGCGTGCGCCACGGGCCACCCGGACTTCTGCGAGACCGGCGAGTTCGTCCAGCGCGGGATCCGCGGGGCCCACGGCTACCTCGCCGAGCGCGTGGTCGACGAGCAGCGGTACATGGTGCCCGTGCCCGCCGACCTGCGCGACGTGGCCGTGCTCGCGCAGCCGCTCAGCGTCGCGGAGGCCGCCCTGCGGCTCGTCGAGAGCGTCCAGCGGCGGCTCCCGTGGGCGGAGGACGTAGAGGGCTCCACCGGGCGCTCCGAGGAGCGGGTCGCGGTCGTGATCGGCGCCGGGCCCGTCGGCGCGCTCGCCGCGCTCGCCCTGCGCGTCCGCGGGTACACCACCGTCATCTACTCGCGCGAGCCGCGCGGGAAGAAGTCCGCGCTGGTGGAGTCGTTCGGGATCGGCTGGGCCTCGCGGCGCGACGAGACGCCGGAGGAGCTCGCGGGCCGGATCGGGCCCATCGACCTCGTGCTCGACGCGGCGGGGGCCTCCGCCCTCGCGTTCGAGGCGCTCCCGTCGCTCGGGCCGAACGGCGTGTTCGTGTTCACCGGGATCCCGGGCCGCAAGGGACCGGTCCCGCGCGAGCTCGCGAGCGTGATGCCGGGGATCGTCCTGCGGAACCAGGCGGTCCTCGGGGTGACGAACCCGTCGGCCGAGGCCTACCGCGCCGCGGTCCAGGACCTCGCGCTGTTCGCGCGCCGCTGGCCGATGCTCGTGCCGCAGCTCGTGACGAGCCGGCGCTCCGTCGACGAGGCCGCGGACGTGCTCGCCGGGGGCGCGCGCGGGTTCAAGGAGGTCCTGTCGTTCGAGTGACGGACCGGGGCGAGGGCGCGACGCGCGGCGTCGCCGATCCGCGTCACGGCGCCCGCGCGGTCGCCGGCGGCAGCGCCTCGATCGGCAGCTTGCCGGAGTAGGCGACGCCGTTCACGACGTAGGTCGGCGTCGCCTTGACCCCGACCGCGATCCCGGCCGAGATGTCCTGCTCCACGCGGCGGGCCGTGGCGGGGAGGCGGAGGCACTCGCGGAACGCGGGGAGATCGAGCCCGACGCCCTGCGCGATCGACTCGAGCGGCAGCTTCTGCCGCTGGTTGTGGAAGAGCGCGTCGCTCATCGGCTCGAGCTTCCCCTGCTCCTCGGCGCAGACCGCGGCCGCCGCCAGCTCGCAGGCGCCCGCGTGCATCGCGCGCTTCACCACCGGGTTGCACGCCTGGTCGAGCGGGAAGTTCTTGCGGACGAGCTTCACGTCGGGGCGCCCCGCGAGGATCGCGTTCGTCTCCTCGTGCGCGATCGCGCAGAACGGGCACTGGTAGTCGCTGAACTCGACGACGATCGTCGGCCCGCCGGTGCGGGCCGCCGCAGGCCGCGCCGGGCCGGTCGCGCCCTGCGTCCGCTCCGCGTCGCGCGGCGGCCGGGGGCGCTCCCAGTAGCGCGGGTAGGCCGCCGCGACGAGCGCGACGCACGCCGCGCCGGCCACGGCGACCGCGATCGTGCGCGGCAGCCGGCGGCGCAGCAGCGCGAGGTCCTCGCGGACCGCCGCGGCGACGCCTCCGGGGCGCGTCGCGCGCCACCCCGCGGCGAGCAGGGCGCCGGAGACGAGCCAGGAGCCCGCGCAGAGGAGGCACAGGGCGCCGATGACGAGCTCCGACACGAGGGCGAGCGCGACGGCGGTGGCGGTCGCGGCGGCGCCGAGGAGGAAGAGCAGCCCCGCGGGCCACGTCGCGTGCGGGCGGCGCGCGCGCAGCCCGGCGACCGAGAGGAGCAGCGCGAGGCCGTACGCGAAGCCGCCCCAGACCGCGACCGGGAGCCCCAGCACGACCGAGTAGCGGCTCGTCGCCACCTTGTCGCAGTTCACGAAGTCGTCGATCGCGCAGAAGGTCGAGACGCCGGCGTGCGCCTGCGCGTGCTCGAACGCGAGCACGCCGGCGAGGACGAGCCCCACGGCCGCGAGCGCGGCCGACGCGAGGAGTGCACGGCGGTGGGTCATCCGTCGATCGGGCAGGGCTTCACGGGCTCGCAGGGCTTCGCGGGCTCCGGCTTCGCGGCGCTCCCGGCCGCCGCCGGCTCGGCCGGCCTCGCCGGCGGCGCCTTCGCGTCCTTCTTCGGGCGCGCCTTCCCGCGCCGGGCGCCGGCCGCGGGCTTCGCGTCGGCCGCGGCGGGCTTCGCCTCCGCGCCCGACGGCTCGGCCGCGGACGGCTCCGCCGCCCGGGCGAGGCCGACAGTCGCGACGAGGGCGGCGAGGAGGAGCTTCCGCATGCGTGATTTCCCTCCGGGGAACCGGAGTCTAACCGGAGGCCGGTGAAGACGCACGCCCCGCGGCAGGCCGCTCGATCGCGGCGCGGCGCGGGGCTGCCCGCGCCGGCGGACGTGGCGAGAGCACCTCGCGCCGCCCGCGCGCGCGCCGCGGGCGACGTTCGCGCGCACCCGGGGCACGTCCGTCGTCCACCTCGGCGGTCCGGCTCGGGGGATCGGAGCGTTCGCGCACCCTCTGCCACCGCGGAGCAAGGGCGCGGCCGGCGCGGATCCGCGGATCGGGGACGGTTTTCCGGCGCGCGCGGTGACGCGTACGCTGCGTCCGTTGGACGTGCGGACCGCTCGGAGCTTGATATGCTGTCACGAAACCGGCGGGGGCGGAGGGTAGATGGACACGATCCAGCTGGGCGATCTCGCGGCGGCGCTCGATCGCCAGGACGCCGGGACGCTCCACGTCCGGCTGTCCGGCCGGAGCTCGAGCCGGGAGGCGGGGAAGACGCTCGCGCCGCTGTTCGATCGCGTCCTCGCGGAGGCGAAGGGCGAGTCCCGCGTGCTGATGCTCCACTTCGACCGGCTCGAGTACTTCAACTCCTCGACCATCGCCGCGCTCGTCCAGTTCATCCGCTCGGCGCACGAGCTGGGGGTCGGGCTCACCGTGGTCTACGACGGCAAGCAGCGCTGGCAGGCGATGAGCTTCGACGCGCTGCGGCGGGCGCTGCGGCCGTTCGAGAGCGGGACCGGTCCCGCCGTCCAGTTCCGCGAGCTCTGATCCGGCGGGGCGGCCTACGCCGCCGTCGAGCGCTGCGCGGCGGCCGGCTCGCGCGCGCGGGCGGAGGCGGCCTGGCTCGAGCGGCGGACGAGCATCATCGTCACGTCGTCGTCCTGGACGGCCCGGAAGGCCGCGATCTCCGAGAAGAGCACCTCGAGCGCCTCGTCGAGGGGGCGCTCCGCGACGGCGGCGAGCACGGCCGCGAGGCGGTCCTCGCCGTACATCTCGCCGCGGCCGTTCATCGCCTCGGTGGCCCCGTCGGTGAAGAACAGGGCGACGTCCCCCTCCTGCATCGCGATGGTCTGGTCGGAGACGCGGCCGCGCGTGTCGTCCACGACGCCGATCCAGCAGCCCTCGTTCGACACCGTCTCGACCGCGCCCATCGCGCGGCGCCAGACGAGGACGTCCTGGTGCTTCCCGGCGAGGGTGAGCCCGGCGTCGTGCAGCCGCACCACGTTCAGCGTCATGTACCGCGCGGCGTGGAGGCGCGAGATGTTGTCCAGGAGCACGTCGTTCACGGCGCTGAACACGTCCGCCGGCGAGAGGCGCTCGTTCTCGCGGACGAGGGAGAGGATGCTCGTCTGCGTCATCATCATGACGAGGCCGGACTCGACGCCGTGGCCGGAGACGTCGCCGATGGCGATCCAGTTCCGGTCCTCGCCGGCCTGGATGATGTCGTAGTAGTCGCCCCCGACCTCGGCGGCCGGGCTCATGCGCGCCGCGACCTCGTAGCCGCCGACGCGCCGGTTGGCGGGGAGCAGCGAGGTCTGGATCCGCTTCGCGACCTCCATCTCGCCCCAGAGCGCGTCGCGCGCCGCCTTGAGGTCGAGCCGCGACGCGTCGAGGTCGCGGTTCGCGATGACGAGCTCCTCGCGGGTGACGAACTCGTTCGCGATGAGCTGGTACTTCGCGCTCGCGACGGCGGTGCCGATGACGGCCGTGCCGCCCATGAAGAACAGGTTGTTCACGAGCTTCGCGACCTCGAACGGGCCGCCGAAGAGCGCGTTCGCGAGCACGTACATGACGAGGATGCCGACCGAGTTGATCGCGGAGTGCACGGGCCGCCACGGGATCAGCATGCTCACGCCGATCATCACGAGGTTGAGGCCGGCGTAGTACGACGAGTCGAACCCGCCGAGGTCGACCGTCATCCAGGTGATCGCCCCCGCGACCACCACGCTGAAGAAGTAGCCGTGGAGGAAGTCGTACCGCGTCGGCCGGATCGTCTTGAGGAGCAGGTACTGCGCGATGACGAGCGCGGTGCAGAGCGCGCGGTAGACGAAGAACCGGCCGAACAGCTCGGGCGCCGCGAGCCAGTCGAGGACGAGGAAGAGCGGCACGAGCGTGAAGCCGAGCGCCGCGACGTACCCCGACCAGCGGTGGATGAGCCCCTCGAGGTACCGGTCGAAGGGTTCGCGGATCGAGGGGTCGATCTCGACGGCGCGCATCATGCTCACGCTCATGGCCCGCGCTCCACGTGCAGGAACATCTGGCAGCGGGTGGCGTCCTCGGTGATTCGCACGCTCCTGGCCGGCAGCCCGTCCGCCAGCTCGCGCAGCGTGTCCTCCGTCCGGTAGTACAGCGGCCAGTCGACCCAGTAGTCCATGTAGACGCGCGTGGTGCTGCGCGCGTGGTAGTTCCCGACCACGATCGTGCCGCCGGGGACGAGGAGCTCGAACACCCTCGCGAGCACGGCCTTCGCGACGGGCGGCGTCAGGTAGTCGAACAGCCCCATCGAGTAGATGTACTGGAACCGGCCGAACCGCTGCGCCATGTCGCGCGTCCGGATCATGGTCCGGACCGACTCGCTGAGGAACGTCGCCGCGATGCGGCCGCCGCGCTCCCGCTCGACCTTCGCGATGAGCTCCTGCGCGAGCGCGAGCGCGTGCGGATCCTGGTCGAGCAGCGTGCAGCGGAACCGCTGGAAGTCCTCCGGCTGCAGGTAGACGTCCCGGAGCTCCCACGCCGGGCCGGAGGCGAGCGACATGAACGCGAAGCCGTGCGGCGGCGTCGCCGGGAACCGGGCCGCGACCTCGCGCAGCCCGCTCGCGATGATCGCCCGGCGGTTGCGCACCGCCTTTGCGGCGTCCGCCTCCATCTGGTGCTTGTGGAGCAGCTTCTCGAAGACGGTCGCGCCGGCGTAGCCGTTCTCGTAGAGCAGGCACATCGTCTCGGCGTCCCCCGCGTACCCCCGCGGCCGGAGGTTCGTGCGCTTCAGGAACGCCGAGGAGAGGATGTACGGCCAGATCTGGCGGCGGAGGTAGAACCCGTGCCGCTCGTGCTCCTCCTTCGTGAAGCCGCGGACGAGGTCCTCGAGCTCGTGCAGCTTCGCGTCGAGGAAGGCGAAGAAGCCGCGCCCCTCCGACGCGATGAGCGCGTCGCGCGCCGCCTCCGCGACCCCCGGCGGCTCGGCCGCGATGATGGCGTCCTGCTCGTCGAAGAGCCGCTTGTAGACGGCGAGATCGTAGACGAGGTTCGCGCAGTACTCCTTGAAGTCCGGGCGGATCTTCTCCCGCTGCGCGACCACGATCGACACGTTGTGGAAGAAGTTCCGCAGCTCGACGTAGTTGCCGTCCTCGACCAGCCTGCGGCAGTCGCAGGCGTCGTCGAGGGGGACGAGCCGCCCGACCGTGTCGCGCGCGGCGCCGCCGTCCGCGACGAAGCGGCAGCGGCCGAGCCGCACCGGCCCGCGCTCGAGCGCGAGCTCGACGCCCTCGACCACGGCCGCGTCGGCGAGCCGGTCCTCGAGCTCGACCTCGATGGAGAGCGGGGTCGCGCCCGTCACGGCGAGCGGGATCACCCGCCCGCCGAGGTGGGCTCGGCCGGCTCGCCGCGGCTCGGCCGCGGGCGCGAGCTCACTTGCCGTGGACCTTGATCCGGCCATCCAGGGTCTCGAAGGTGCGGAGCGCGCTGAAGGAGAGCGCCTGCCAGCGGCGCGCGAGGGCGTACTCGAGGACGATCGGGACGGAGAGCCGCCGCGACTCGTCGAGCGCCTTCACCACCGGGGTGAAGGTGGAGGAGTTCATGTAGTCGAGCTCGCGGAAGTCGAGCACGAGCGGCACGCCCGCGTCGCGCGCGCGCTCGAGCGCCGTCGTGAGCACCGGCACGAGGAACCGGCTCGGCTCGCGGTCGGAGCTCTTGCCGCGCCACGTCACGCGCAGCTCGCCCTGCCGCTCGACCATCTCGAGCGAGAGGTCGCCCTGGGTCCAGCGTCTCACTGCCTCTGCCATGTTCCCTCCGCCCTGGGCCGGTAGACCGCCGACACCGCGAGCGTGTTCTCCTCGTCCACGTAGAAGTCGATGACGCACCGCCCCTCGTAGGCGATGCGCGTGAGCCCGAGGCCGCTCTCACCGTTCGAGTACGGCTGCGTCGAGACCGTCTTCATGCGCTGGACGTAGGCCTCGAACGGATCCTGGAAGCCGCGGATCCACTGGATCATCTGGTCGAACCGGCGCAGGTTCGCGTCGTCCACGCCGACGCGGCTCTTCACCTCGAGCGTCACGTCGTCGGAGCCGGCGCGGACCTCGAACGAGATCCGCTCGCCCGGCCGGAACGCCCCGTGCTTCACGGCGTTCTCGAGCAGCTCCTGCGAGACCATCGCGAGCTGATAGGTCTGGTCGTCGTCGAAGCCGACGCGCGAGAGCATGGCCCGGCACGGATCCCAGGCGCTCTTGATCGCGTCCCACTCCGGATCGATCCGGAGCGCGAGCGTGACGCGCTCGGTGGGGCTCTGCCGCGTGGCTTCGCTCAAGATGCTCCGGGTCCCTTCCCCCCCGGGTCGGGCGCTGCGACGACGTGCCGATTCTAGACTCGTCGGGGGGGGCTAGGGAAAGTGCCCGAGACGTGGGGTATCTTTCCCGAGCCCGGTGGGTACACGTAGGGGCGCGGAGCCGGAGATTCCGAGTGAAGGTCGCGACCTGGAACGTGAACGGGATCCGCGCGCGGGAGGCGCAGGTGCTCGCGCTCGTCGAGCGCGAGCGGCCCGACGTGCTCTGCCTGCAGGAGATCAAGGCGCCGCCTGCCCGGGTGCCTGCCGCGCTCTGCGACCTGTCCGGGTACTGGTGCCTGTGGCACGGCGAGACCGCCTACTCCGGCGTGGGCCTCCTCGTGCGTCGCGACGTCGCGGCGGAGCGCCCCGCGTTCGTCCACCCCGTGTTCGACCACGAGACGCGGATCGCCACGACCGAGGTCGGGGCGATCACGGTCGCCTCCGTGTACGTCCCGAACGGCGGGAAGGACTACGCGGCGAAGCTCCGCTTCCTCGAGGCGATGGGGCGGTGGGCCTCCGACGTCCGCTCGTCCGGCCGGCCGCTCGTGGTGGCGGGCGACCTCAACGTCGCGCACACCGACATGGACGTCCACCCGAAGGAGCGCAGGGAGGGCGCGATCGGGCAGCGCCCCGACGAGCGCGCGCTCCTCGAGGCGCTCCTCGCCGACGGGCTCGTGGACGTCGGCCGCGCGCTCGACCCCGACAACGCCGGCCTGTTCACCTACTGGGCGCCGTGGCGGAACCTGCGCCAGCGGAACATCGGCTGGCGGATCGACTACGTCGTCGCGAGCGCCGCGCTCGCCGAGCGGGCGCGCCGGTGCACCGTGCTCGCGGAGTTCGGGACGAGCGATCACGCGCCGCTGGTCGCGGAGCTCGGGTAGACGCTCAACGCACCGCGTCGAGTGCGCGCGCCGCGAAGCCTGCCTGCGGGCGGCAGGCTGCCGCGCGTCAATTTTCCGCGGCTTGCAGTTCTGCTAGCCTGCGCGGTCCCAGGAACACGCCACGACACCGCGCAGTCTCGCGCGCGTCTCGATCGCGGGAGCACGCCATGCCCACGACCGCCGCCAAGGTCGCCCCCACCGAACTCCTCCGGACGCTCCCGGGGGACGACGTCCGCCAGATCATGTGGCGGTTCGCGGATCGGTACGACCTGCAGATGCTCGTGCAGTCCACGCGCTCGGTGGCGCGCGGGCCGGTCGCCCGGCTCGTCGCGGACGGCGGCCGCAACGACCACGAGTGGACGGAGCGCAAGGACGAGCTCCTCTCCCACTACGACGCCTCCGGCATCACCGCCGCGTTCATGGAGCCCGAGGAGGGCGGGTTCATCGCCGGGCCGAAGAACCTCGCGCTCGCGCTCACCGCGTTCGAGCTCGCCTGGGTGGACGCGGGCGCCGCGACGGGCGCGCTCGCCGGCTTCCTCGGGCTCTCGCCGATCCACGAGAAGGGGACGCCCGAGCAGGCGCGTCACTACATGAGCCTGGCCGCGCCCGCGAAGCCCGGCGAGGACCGCAAGCCCTGGCGCGCCGCGTTCGCGCTCACCGAGCCCATCCCGTACGTCGGCGTGGACACCGGCATGCTCTCCGGCAAGGTCCGCGTCGCCGAGTGGAAGGAGGGCCGGGAGCCGCTGCTGCAGGTGGAGAAGCGCGGCCGGTTCATCACGAACATGGGCTTCGCGAGCTTCGTCACCGCCGCGGTGGACTCCGGCGATCCCCGCATCAAGGGGAGCTGCATGGTGATCCTCGAGGAGACCGACCCCGGCACGTTCGACCGCGGCACCCCGACGAAGAAGCTCGTGCACCAGCTCTCCTCCACGAACGACCCGATCTTCAGCCTGAAGGTCCCCGCCTCGCGGATCGTCGGCGGCTACACCGTGAAGGACGGCGTCATCGTCCCGAACTTCGACCACTCGACGGTGATCGAGGCGGTGTTCAAGCGGACGCGGGTCACCGTGGGCGTGATGACCGCGGCGAAGCTCCTCTCCGCGGTCGAGCCCATCGTGCGGTACCAGCGGCAGCGCTTCCGCGGCGCCGAGCAGGCGCAGCCCGGCTCGGTCCGGTACGAGCTCGGGATCCAGCAGCGCGAGGACGCGCTCCACCGGCTCGTCGAGGTCTGGGCCTGCGGCGAGGCCGCCGCGGCGCTCGGCTTCGCGACGGCGCGCCTCTTCGACGAGCTCGACCCGCTCGAGCGCAAGAAGGACGCGCTGCTGGCCGCGCAGGGCATCACCGGCATGAAGGCCACCATGAAGTGGACGAAGCTGGTGGAGCAGACCGCCCTCGAGCTCCTCGAGCTGCGGTCGCACCCGCGCGGCGACAAGGAGAGCGCCCGCGTCGCCCAGCTCGAGCAGGACGAGATGGTGCGCTTCGCGCTCATCGAGTCCGCCGCGAACGTGCTCTGCCCGGCGACGAAGCTGTGGAACACCGGCGTCGGCTCCATCTTCATGCGCGAGGCCGTGTCGCTCATGGGCGGCTACGGCATCACCGAGGACTGCCCCGGCTTCCTCGGCCAGAAGTGGATGGACTCGCAGCTCGAGGCGACCTACGAGGGCCCGGAGGCGGTGCAGCGCCGGCAGATCTCGGTGTGCATGGCGAACCCGGTGTTCCTCGCCCAGTGGAAGGGGTGGATCCGCGAGCTGCGCCACGTCGCGGCGATCCACCCCGGCACGGGCGCCTGCGCGCTCGCCTCGGCGATGGACCTCTGGAAGTGGACCTACCGCCACCTCGAGAACGCGACCGACGCGGACGGCGAGAGGCTCCTCACCTCGCCGCGGCAGGGCGTGTCGTTCAAGCTCGCCGACGCGCTCGCGTGGCTGCTCGCCGCGCGCGCGCAGGTGCTCGACGTCGTCCGGCTCGCCGAGGAGGGGACCGCGGCGCTCGGCGAGGCGCACGCCGGGACGGTCCGCTTCTTCGCGGACCTCTGCCACGTGCAGGCGGCGCGCGCGGCGGGCGAGGTCGGCCGCGTCTGCGCCGAGCTCGTGCACGGCTACAACCGCCACCCGGCGTGGGACGAGCAGGGGCAGAAGGCCTGCTGGTCCGCCCGCGACGCGGAGGCGCTCGAGGGGATCGTCGCCGGGCTCGCCGGCTGCGCGATGGACGAGCTCGACGAGGACGGCGCCCACCCGGACAAGGAGGGCCCCTGCGCCTCGTGCAAGGGGATCACCGACTTCCGGAACATGCGCGTGAAGGTGGACGGCTGCCTCACCGGGGCGATGCTCGCGAAGGATCGCGCCGCGGAGGCCGTCTCGCGCGTCATGATCCCCGAGGCGCTCGACTACCCGCAGTAGGGACGACAGGAGCGGAACCCGATGGAACGCCAGTCCATGGCGGTGGACATCGCCTGCGTGGGCTTCGGCCCGGCGATGGCCGGCTTCCTCACGACGCTCTCCAGGCGGCTCTCCGCGGCGGACAGGCCGGCGCTCGAGAGCGCGGCGTCGCCCGGGATGCCGCTCCAGGTCGTCTGCTACGAGCGCGCCGACGACGCGGCCTTCGGCGTCTCCGGCGTGGTGACCCGGGCGCGCGGCATCCGCGCGGCGTTCCCGGAGCTCGACGCCTCGCAGATCCCGATGGCGACGCGGGTGGCGAGGGAGAAGGTGCTCTACCTACTCGACCCGATCGGCGCCTCGCGGCGGCCGGCGACCCTCCGCGCCGCCGACGCGGCGATCCGCGCGGCGCGGTTCGCCTTCCGGTACGAGGAGCACGCCGTCGAGCTCCCCTACACGCCCGCCTTCCTCCACAAGCAGGACGGGTTCGTGTTCTCGATGGGGCAGCTCATGCAGTGGATGGCGGGCCAGGTGCTCGCCTCGGGGACGGTCCAGATCTGGCCGGCCACCCCCGTCGCCGAGGCGCTCGTCGAGGGCGGGGCGGTGAAGGGCGTGCGCCTCCTCGATCAGGGCGTGGACCGGCACGGCAGGCCCGAGGACGCGTACATGCCGGGCATGGACGTGACCGCCGCGCTCACCGTCGTCGGCGACGGTCCCGTCGGCGCCGTCGGCCGCCAGCTCGACCGCGAGATCGGGCTCCCCGCGGGCAGCCACGGGCGGCGCGACTGGGCGGTCGGCATGAAGCTCGTCGTCGACCTCCCGGAGGACACCCCGCTCCCGCAGGGCACGGTCCTCCACACGCTCGGGTTCCCGGAGCCGGAGATCTTCGGGTTCCTCTACGTCCACCCGGACCGCGTGGCGTCGGTCGGGATCTTCGTGCCGTCGTGGTTCGAGTCGCCGGTCCGCACGACCTACCGCTACCTGCAGCACTTCGTGCAGCACCCGCACCTGTGGCGGTGGCTGAAGGACGCGCGGCTCCGCTCCTGGGGCGCGAAGTCGATCCTGGAGTCCGGCAAGCGCGGCGAGCCCGTGCTCGCGGGCGAGGGCTTCGCGCGGATCGGCGAGGGCTCCGGGTCGACCAACGTGCTCACCTCCTCCGGCGTCGACGAGGCCTTCACCACCGGCGTGCAGCTCGCCGAGGGCGTGATCGAGCTCCTCGAGGCGAGGAAGCCGCTCACGAAGGAGAACCTCGACGCCGCCTACGTCGCCCGCCGGCGCGCCAGCTGGATCGAGGCCGAGGGACGCGTCGCCGAGAAGGCGCGCGACGGCTTCCAGCAGGGCGTCGTGACGGGGCTCCTCGGGATGGCGCTCGCGGGGCTCACGAAGGGGAGGCTGTCGCTCGGCGAGGAGCCGCCCCACCCCGCCGAGAAGGTCGCCACGCTCGAGGCGTTCTACGCCGGGAAGATCCCGCCGGACGAGATCGCGCGGATCCGCCGGGAGTGCGAGGCGCGGGGCGTGCCGCTCCACGACGCGCTCATGGACCGCGCCGGCTGGCCGGCGATCCCGCTCGACGGGAAGCTCCTCGTCACGCAGCAGGACGCGCTCCTCGTCGGCGGGAAGGTGCAGGCGCCCGCGGGGTACGCCGACCACGTCACGTTCCTCCGCCCCGAGGTGTGCCGGGCCTGCGGCCGGAAGGTCTGCTTCGAGATCTGCTCGGCCGAGGCGATCCGCCCGGGAGACGGCGGCGTCCCCACCTTCGACCGCGAGAAGTGCGTGCACTGCGGCGCGTGCCTGTGGAGCTGCACCGAGCGGCTCGACGGCGCCGACGAGGTGAACCTGCAGTTCCGCGCCGGCACGGGCGGGCTCCACTCCGCAGAGAACTAGGAGAGCGAGATGAGCGGCTTCCACGTCGTCGTGCTCGGGTCCATCGTCCCGGACCCGCTCCAGACCCTCGAGCCCGTGGCGACGCCGCAGGGCCCGGGCTTGAAGAACGAGCAGATGCTCCCCGCCGTGCTCGATCCGTGGGCCGGCCACGCCCTGTACGAGGCGGCGAACCTCGCGGCGAAGACCCCCGGCTCGAAGGTGACGCTCGTGTCGCTCGGGCCGAAGGCGAAGCTCCAGCAGGTCATGATGGCGGTCGCGCAGAAGGTGCCGTTCGAGCTCGTCGCGCTCGACGGTCCGGCGGGCGGCTTCACCGACGCGCACGAGGTGTCGGCGAAGCTGGCGGACGCGGTGAAGGCGCTCCCGGGCCTCGACCGCTCGAGGCTCCTCCTCTTCGGCGGCTGGGAGTCGGCGTCGCGCGGCGCGGGCGTGACCCTCGCGATGGTGGGCGAGCGGCTCGAGATCCACGAGCAGTTCCAGGGCGTGGATTCCATCGCGCCGAAGCCGGACGGGTCGTTCGAGGTGCTCGAGCGCGTCGAGGGCGGCAAGCACCAGGTCTCGACCTGCAAGGGCGCGCCGGCGGTGCTCGGCTGGGCGACCGGCAGCCTGCCCGAGCCCAAGAACAACCCGCAGGTCGGCATGGCCAACATGCGGCTCGTCATGCCCGCGCTCCAGAAGGCGGCCGCCGCGCCGGTCGGGACGGGCGGAGTGGAGTTCGTCTCGGTGCAGGTGCCGAAGGTGCAGCGCGAGACGCGGATCGTGAAGGACATGAGCCCGGACGACGTCGCGAAGGAGATCGTCGCCTGGATCTCCCAGGACTAGGCGAGGACACGACCATGGACACCATCCTCCTGCTCACCCACGCCGAGGCCGACGGCGCCGTCCCGAAGGCCGCCCTCGAGGCCCTCTCCGCGGCGAAGGCGCTCGGCGCCCCCGTGGCGGCGGGCGTCTTCGGCGGCAGCGTCGAGAAGGCCGCCGCGTCGCTCGCCGGCACCGGCGTGACGAAGGTCCTCGCGGCCTCCGGCCCGGCGTTCGCCGAGCCGCGCTACGCGACCGACGCCGCCGCCGCGACCGCGCTCGCGAAGGCGTCGGGCGCGACCGTCGTCGTCTGCCCGGCGACCTCGCGCATGGCGCGCGTGATGGCCGGCGTCGCGCAGCGGCTCGGCGGGCGCATCGACACCCACGTGAACCAGCTCGTGAACGAGGGCGGCCCCGCCGCGGTCCGCTGGTACTACCGCCAGCGCATCGAGGCGAAGCTGAGGCGGAAGGAGCGCCCGTGGGTGCTCCTCGTCGACCCGGGCGCCACCGCCGCCGCGAGGCCGGAGGGCGGGGCCGCGCCGCCCGTCGAGGCGGTCGCCGTGGCGGCGCCGGAGGCCCGCACCGCGGTCTCGGGCGTGCGCGCGCCGTCCTCGGGCGAGCAGACCATCCGGCCCGACGCGAAGCTCCTCTTCGTCGCGGGCGCGGGCTGGACGAAGAAGCAGCCCGACGGCAAGCCGCACCCGGAGAAGGCGGAGGAGCTCATCCTCGGGTTCCTGCGCGCCTCCGGCGCGTCGCTCGGCTCGTCCAAGTCGCTCGTCGATCAGGCGGGCGAGGGGCAGAAGGTGTTCGAGTTCATGAGCCACCTCAACCAGGTCGGCCAGACGGGCGCGACGCCGCGCCATCCGAAGGGGCTCTCGACCTGCTGCCACGGCGAGGAGCCGCACGTCGTCGGCTGGCGGTTCATCCGCGAGCGCCGCGCGGTCAACCTCGACGCGAGCTGCGGCTGGGCGCGCGGCAAGGCCGACGTGCTGTACGTCGCGGACGCGTTCGCGGTGATGGAGAAGGTGAACGCGCTGCTCGCGATCCGAAGGTAGCGCCGGAGGCGCCTCCCCTGCTCCTCTCCCCCGCGCAGCGGGGGAGAGGCAGGGAGAGGGGCCGCTCACCTCGGAAACAGCTCCGGCGGCGCCATCGGCTCGTTCGCGGCCGGGATCGCGTACGGCCCGAGCGCCTCGGGGTAGCGCTCCACGAGCTCCCTCGGCGCCTCCACCTTCCGCCGCTCCACCATCGACTCGAGCATCTTGGCGTTCGCGGCGGCCTGGCCGCGGAAGTGGTTGTTCGTGACGACGTAGACGTCCGGGACCGCTCCGCCCTCCGCGCCGCCCTCCTCCGCGCCCGGCCCGTCGCCGGCCGGCGCGGGCGCGGCGGCGAGCTGGCGGATCCGTCTCGCCCACGGCTCGAGCTCGCCCGCCGTGTACAGGTAGTCGTACCGCGCGTCGCGGCCGGCGTCCTTGCGGAACCAGTCCCTGTAGTTGCGGCCGTGGACGCGCACGTAGGCGACACACGACGTGACGCGCGCGCCCGGGCGGATCGAGTCGTGGAAGAGGGGCTGGTCCACGTTCACGATGCCGACGCCCGCCTCGGCGAGCTCGGCGAGCACGTCGGCCGTCTCCCACGAGGCGTGGCGGACCTCGAGCACGAGCGGGAGCCCGGCGAACGCGCGGAACAGGCCGCGGAGCCACTCCTCGCTCGCGGCGTCCCGCTTGAAGGACCAGGGGAACTGGAGCAGCGCGGCGCCGAGGCGCCCCTCGCGCTGGAGCCGGTCGAGCGCCGCTCGCCCCTGCGCCACCTCGCCGGCGCCGTAGGCCTCGCCGCGCTCGTGGGTGAACCGGCGCCACACCTTCGCGCCGAAGCGGAACGCGGGCGCGTCGCGCACGCGCTCGCACCAGCGCGCCGCGACGTCGGCGGCGAACGGGCGGTAGAAGCTCGCGTTCACCTCCACCGCCGCGAAGAACCGGGACAGGTACGCGAGCCGATCGAAACCGCGCGGCGCCGGCTTCGGGTACACGATCCCCGCCCAGTCCGGATACTCCCAGCCCGCCGGCCCGAAGCGGATCACGCGCCCTCCCCGCCCCGCAGGCTTAGCGCGGGCCTCCGCCTGCGACAAGCCGTCCCCGGAACGCGGGACCTCTCCGGGGCCCCCGGACGCGCCGTCGACCGGTCGCGGGGCCGCGGAGCGACGCGGTATAGTTCCGTCGCGAGCGCGAGGAAGGGCCGGATGGCCAAGCGGCAGACCGGAAAGCACACGATGCCGCCGCCGAGCCTCCGCGAGGGGCGCCGCGGACCCCAGGAGGAGCACGAGCGGACCTGGACCGCGGTCCCGCGCCTCACCCCCTCCTCGGAGAAGCAGGCGTTCCTCCTCGTCCTCACCGGACCGCAGCTCGGCGAGGTGTTCTCCCTCCCCTCCGGCCGCGAGCTCGCGATCGGCCGCCGGGAGGACTCGGACGTCCCGATCCGCGACGACGGCGTCTCCCGCCGCCACGCGTCGATCGTGGTGGAGGGCTCGGGCGCGACGCTCGAGGACCTCGGCAGCGCGAACGGCACCTGGGTGGACGGGAAGCGGACGCCGAAGGCGCGGCTCGAGGACGGCGCGCGGTTCCAGATCGGCGGGCAGACGACGCTCAAGTTCATCTGGGCGGACGAGCTCGAGGCGCGCTACCAGATGCGGCTCGCCGAGGGCGCGCTGCAGGACCCGCTCACCGGCCTGTACAACCGGCGCCACTTCGAGGAGCGGCTCGGCTCCGAGCTCGCGGCCGCGCAGCGGCACGGCCGGCCGGTGTCGCTCCTCATGTGCGACGTCGATCACTTCAAGAGCATCAACGACGACCACGGCCACCTCGCCGGGGACGAGGCGCTCAAGATGGTGGCGTTCGTGCTGCGGGGCGCCGTGCGCAAGGAGGACGTGCTCGCCCGCTACGGCGGCGAGGAGTTCGTCATCGTCGCGCGCGAGACGCCGCTGGAGGGGGCGCAGTCCCTCGCCGAACGCATCCGCCGCGCCGTGGAGCGGAGCCGCTGCACCTGGCAGGGCCAGGACCTCGGCGTCACGGTCAGCATCGGCGTGACCGTCTCGGTCGGCGCCACGGAGTTCGTCTCGGGCCGCACGGAGCGCGAGCTCCTCGAGGCCGCGGACCGGGCGCTTTACCTCGCGAAGCAGGGCGGCCGCAACCGCGTCGCGGTCGTGCGGCTCGACGCGGAGCGGGGCTCGCGGAAGTCCCCGTCCTGACGGGCACCTCCGGCGAAGGAGCGGGCTTGACGCTGCGCGTCGGCGCGCATTGAAAAGAACCCGCCCCCCTGCGATCCTCCCGCCGTCGCCGCCTCCCACGGCCCGGCGCCCCGGCTCCTCCGGGGCGGCCCGACGGCTCCGGACGGCGGCGCGGAGACGGATCGAGATGCGGTCGCACAGGGTGCCGGCGGCGCCGGTGGGGGGAAGCGGTCAGGCCGGTGCGGGCGGGGTGATCCAGGTCCCCGCGCACGAAGGGACGCCGCCGGCCACCGCGGCGGAGCTCGCGCAGCTCTCGCAGGCCGAGCGGGCGGCGCGCGCGCTCGCGGGCGCGCGCCGCGAGCGCCAGATCCCGATCGACCGGGCGTTCCTCGAGGCCGCCCTCGACTTCCGCCGCACGCTCCGGATCCTGGTCTCGGCGGTCGTGCCGCGGTTCGCGGACTGGTGCTTCGTGGACCTCGTCGACGGCGACGGGATCCCGCGCCGCGTCGAGGTCGCGCACGCGGACCCGGCCAAGGCGCCCCTCGCGAGGGAGATGCGGTCGATCGGGTTCGGGCCCGGGTGGGCGACGCCGGCGGCGCAGAGCATCCGCGACGGCGCGCCCCGCCTGTACCGCGACGTGTCGAACGAGATCATGGAGTGGGCGACGCACGACGAGCGCCACCTCGGCGTCTTGCGCGCGATCCGGCCCAACTCGTTGCTCGCGGTCCCGCTCGTCGCGCGCGACCGCGCGATCGGCGCCCTCACCTTCATCCGCTCGACGACGGTTCCCGGCCTGGACGAGCAGGACCTCGTCTTCGCGGAGGACCTCGCCATCCCCGCCGCGCTCGCGCTCGACAACGCGCGCTGGTACCAGGCCGAGAAGGCCGCGCGCAACGCGGCCGAGGAGCGGGCCGACGCCGAGCACGCGGACCGCGTCGAGGCGGAGAAGGCCGCGCTCCGGCTGCGCCGGATCGAGTCCGTGGCGGCGAGCCTCGGATCGCTGCTCGCGCCCCAGGCCATCGCGCGGGTGGCGATCGAGAACGGGCTCTCCGTCCTCGAGCCGTCGAGCGCGACCGTGGTGCAGGCCTCGCCGGCCGGCGACGTTCTCGAGATCCTGCACGCGCGCGGCTGGCCGGACGACCTCGCGCTCGAGCTGCGCACCATGCGCGCCGACGCCCCCGCCCTGGTGGCCGAGGCGTTCCGGATCCAGACCGCGATCTGGCTCTCGACCGAGACGGACCTCCTCGCGGCCTACCCGACGGCGGCGGAGGTGCCGCGCCGGATCGGCGACAAGGGGTGGGCCGCGGTGCCGCTGCGCGTGGACGGCCGCGCCATCGGCGCGATCGGCCTCGGCTTCCCGCGCGCGCGCGACCTCGACGCGGAGGAGCGCCGGTTCGTCCTCACCGTCGCGCAGCTCGTCGCGCAGGCGCTGGAGCGCGCGCACCTGAGAGACGGGTGACGCGCGGCGGCCGGCGCGCTCGCCCTGATTCCCCCCTCTCCTCCGCCACCGGCGGGGGAGAGGGCCGGGGTGAGGGGGTCCGATCCTCGAAGTACCGCCCCTACCGCTTCGCCTCCGGATCGAACTCGCCCACCGCGAGGAGCACCCGCAGCGCGGCGAGCTGCGCGTTGAGCTGCTCGGTCACGACGCCGATCTCGGCCGTCCGGAGGGCGGCCGTCGCGTCGGCGAGCTCGACGGCGGTCGCGGCGCCGGCGCGGTAGGACACGTCCACGAGGCGCGAGTTCTCGGCGGCGAGGTCGCGCTGCTCCCTGGCCTTGGCGATGTTCGCGCGCGCCGAGTCGAGATCGATGAGCGCCTGGACCACCTCCTGCCGGGCGCGCGCCTCGGTGAGGCGCGCGGCGGCGTCCGCCTGCGCGATCCGGGCGTTCCCCTCCCGGATGTCCGACTCGCGCAGGCCGCCGTCGAGGATCGACCACGTGAGCGCCAGGCCCGCCGCCCAGTCCTCGCCTCCGCCGAGCGCCCCCGCCGCGTCGCGCCGCGAGTAGCGGGCGAAGGCGCCGACGTTCGGCAGGTACCGCGCGGCGGCTCCGTTCCGGAAGGCGTGCGCCGCGTCGATGTCGGCGCGGGCGGCCTTCACGTCGAGGCGCAGATCGAGCGCGAGCTTCACGAGCTCGTCCGGGTTCGGATCCGCGGCGAGGGGCGGCGGGGGGGGCGGGGTCACGTCGAAGCTCGTGTCGCGATCGAGGAGGGTCGCGAGCGCGAGCCGCTGCGACTCGTAGGAGTTGCGCGCGCGCTTCAGATCCTGCTCGGCGCGGGCGCGGTCGATCTCCGCGCGGAGGAGGCCGACCTTGGCGATCGTGCCGGCCTGGTACCGGACGCGTGCGTCCTTCTCCTGCCGCTGCGCGACCTCGAGGAGCCGCACGGAGACGCCGACCGTCTCCTTGAGCGCGGCGGCGGCATAGTACGTCCCGGCGACGCCGAACAGCAGCGACCGCCGGCCGTTCGCGATGTTGAGCGTCGCGGCGCGCTCCGCCGCCGTCGCCTGCCTGATCCCGAAGATGAGCGCGGGCGAGAGGATCGCCTGCGAGACCTCGGCCTGGCCCTGCAGCACGGAGCCGGGCTGGATCTCGATCGGAACCGTCCCGGCGGCCGGGTCGTTGAAGTCGCGCGGGAACCGGGCGACCTGCGACTTCTGGGCCTGCCACGCCCCGCTCAGGCTCGCGCGGGGCAGGTACCCCGACCACGCCTTCCAGGAGATCTCCTCCGCCTGCGCGAGCTGCGCGCTCAGGACCTTGAGATCGAGGTTCCGCTCGGAGGCGCTCCGGAGCGCGTCCTGGATCGTGATGACCTCCGCCGCGGGCGCGGCCTGGGGCGGGGCGGGCTGCGCCGCGGGCGGCGGAGCCTGCGGTCGCGGCGCCGGGGCGGCCGGGGCCTGGCCCGCCGGCGGGGTCTGGGGCTGCGTCTGCGCCTGCGCCGCGACGAGCGCGAGCGCCACCACGATGAACGAGCTCATGTCTCCTCCCGCCGTCCCCGTGACGGCGCTCCTGCGTGTCCAGACCTCCGCGGCCGGCGCCGCGCGCGGGCGGGCTCCGCGGGGCGTCCCGGCGCCTCGTCGAGCCGCGCCAGGAGCCGCTCCAGGATGCCGACGAGCGCGCGCCGGTCGCGCGCGTCGAGGAGCGCGAGGAGCCGCACGAGCTTGCCGTGGACCCCCTCCTCGATGTCGCGCGAGACGGCCTCGCCCCGCCCGGTGGCGCGGGCCCGCACGACGCGCCGGTCCTCGGCGTCGCGCTCGCGCCTCACGAGCCCGTCGCGCTCGAGCCGGTCGACGATGCCCGTGACCGTCTTCTCGGTCACCGCCACCCGGCGGGCGAGCTCGCCCATCGTGAGCGGGCCGTCGTGGCCGAGCCAGAGCAGCGCGTGGATCTGCGGGGCGGTGAGCCCGAGCGTCTCGCAGCTCGCCGCCACCGGGTCGCGCAGCGACCGGCGGCGCGCGAGCCCGAGGAGGCGCTCCCGGAGCGCGCGCGCGTCCCGCTCGATAGTCCGCATTGCGGACCTTCTCTAGACGAGCGGCCGCCGGCCGTCAAGCCGCTCGCGCGGGTTCCGCCGCGCGCGCGGGCTCCGGGCGGTCAGCGCGCCCCGCCGAGGTCCTCGATCTCCGCCTCGATGTCCTTGCGGTCGTCGGCGTCGGGTTTGAGGGCGAGGTACCTGCGGAACTCCTCGATCGCGCGGGCGCGCTGGTTCCGCTCCTTGTAGAGGTAGCCGAGGTAGTAGTGCGGCATCGCGTTCTGGCGGTCCTCGCGCGCCGCCCGCTCGTACCAGGGCTGCGCCGCGCGCGCCGACTCGGACTCGTGCACCGCGCGGGCGAGCTTGTAGAGCGCCTGCACCGCCGCGCGGTCCGTCCTCAGCACCTCGCGGAAGATCCTCGCCGCCTCCTCGTGCTTGCCGAGCCTCGCCTTGCAGTCGCCGAGCGCGATCCGGAGCCGCGACACCCGCGGCGCGGCGGCGATCGCGCGCTCGAAGGCGGGCGCCGCCTCGTCGCAGCGGTTGTTGGCCGCGTAGAGCGCGCCGATCCGCTCGTGCGCGTCCGGAGACCTCGGGGCCGCCGCCGCCGCCGCGCGGTACGCGTCGATGGCCTCCGGGAGCGCCGCGGCCTTCTCGAGGGCGTCGCCCAGGTACAGGTGGTGCTCCGCGACCGCGGGCTCGAGCTCCACCGCCTTCTTGAGCTGCGCGACGGCGCCGGGGGTCTCGCGGCTGGCGAGGAGCGCGCGCCCGAGCCACAGGCGCGCCTCGGCGAGGCGCGGATCCTCGTCGGACGCCGTCGTGAGCACCCTCACCGCGGACGCCGCGTCCCCCCGCTCCAGCTCCACCGCGCCGAGCCGCGCCAGCGCGACCGCGTGGCGCGGCGCGAGGTCCACCGCGGCCTGGAACGCCTTCTCGGCGTCCGGGAGGTCCTTCGACCTCCACAGGAGCGTGCCGTACGCGATCCGGCCCTCCACGTTGCGCGGGTCCGCGACGAGCGCGCGCTCGAGCCTCGCCCGCGCGCCGGCGACGTCTCCGCGCGCCAGCGCGAGCTTCGCGAGCCCGATCTCGGCGCGCGCCTGCTCCGGGTCGAGCGCGAGGGCGGCGCGGTAGGCGGCCTCGGCCCCGGCGGCGTCTCCCTGCGCGGCGCGCAGGTCGCCGAGCGCCGCGTGCGCGGAGGGCTCGCGCGGCCCCTTCTCGACCGCGGCGCCGATCTCGACGGCGGCGAGCGCGAGGTCCTTGCGCGCGAGCGCGATGCGGCCGAGGGCGAGGCGGGGCTCGAACGCGGCGGGGTCGCGGCCGGCCGCCTCGCGGTAGAGCGCCGCGGCCTCGTCCGCCTTGCCGGACTGCTCGAGCGTCGCGGCCTTGGCGACGAGCAGCCCGAGGTCGCCGGGGGCCGCCTGGAGCGCGCTCGCGGCGAGGCTCGCCGCGTCGAGCGCGCGGCCGGCGAGCGCGAGCGCGCGGATCCGCACCGCCGCGAGCGCCGGCGTGCGCGCCGCGCGGTCCGCGACCGGGTCGGTGGCCGCCACCGCGCCGCCCGGGTCGCCGTTGCGCAGCCGGTGCCGCGCGAGGGCGATCCGCGCCTCCACGAGCCGCGGGTCGGCCGCGACCGCCGCCGCGAACGCGGCGTCCGCCTCGGCTGCGCGCGACGGCGTCCGGGCCACGATCCTGCCCCGCACGAGGAGGGCGCGGGACCGGTCCGCGGGGGCGAGCTTCGCCTCCGCGCCCGCCGCGAGCAGCGGCGCGAGCTGCGCCTCCGCCTCCGGGAGGTCGCCGGCGGCCTCGGCGAGCGCGGCGAGCTCGAGCCGGCTCGGCAGGTGGTCCGGCTCGCTCGCGAGCGCCTTCGCGAACGCGGCCTTCGCGGCCGCGGGGTCCCTGCGCGCGAGGGCGGCGCGCCCGGCGCCGTGCAGGGCGCGCACCCCCGGCTCGATCCCGGCGAGCCGCGCGAAGAGGGCGTCGGCGCGCGCGCCGTCGCCGCGGGCGACCGCGGCGCGCGCCAGCAGGAGGACGAGCTCCGCGTCCGGCGGCCGCTTCTGCGCGGCCTGCTCGAGCGCGCTCTCCTGCGGCTGCGTCGCCGCGCCCGGGGTGCTCGCCAGCGTGACGGCGAGCCGCGCGGCGAGGGTGCCGATCTCCCCCTTCTCGTCGCGCTCCAGGCGATCGGCGGCGGTGCGCGCCTGCTGGAGCGCCTCGGCGGGCGCGCCGTGCCGCTGCTCGAGCGCGGCGACGATCGCGGCGTGCAGGGCGGCCTCGTCCACGCCGCGCGGGTTGGCCGCGACCGCCTGGGCGGCGAGATCGAGCGCGGCGCGCTCCGACGGGTAGTCTCCCCTCGCCGCGGCCGCGCGCGCCTGCGCGGCGAGCGCCGCGGCGCGCGGCGCGTCGCCCCGCCCGAGCAGCCGCGACAGCGCCGGGCCGAGGCGCACGGCGGCGGCGCCGGCCGCCACGAGCAGCGCCGCCGCCGCGATCGCCGCGACCTTCACCCGGCGCCGCCCGCCGCCGGCCGCCTCCCCCGAGCTCACCAGGGCCGGCGCCATCCGGTCGCCGAAGGGGACGAGCCGCTGCGGCTCGCGCGCCGCGCCCACCTGCGGCGGGATCATCGCGCCGGGCGGCTCGGCCGTGAGCTTCCGGAGGGCCTCGCCGAACGCGGGCACCGCGCCGATGGGGGCCCAGGCGCCGCCCTCCTGGGCGACGTCCTCGTTCCCCATGAGCTCGCCCTTCGCGAGCATGTCGACGATCTGCCCCTCGTCGAAGGGGCCGAAGATCTTCCCGGAGCGCCGGCGGACCTTGTAGCCGGGCTCGCCCGCGAGCTTCGGCGCGGCGCCCTCGCCGAAGAGCATCTCCAGCTCGTCGCCGGGAGACGGGAGCGGCTCCGGCGCGGCCCGCGGGGGCGGCGGGGCGGGGCGCGGCGGCGCGGAGGGAGCCGGCGCGAAGTCCACCTCGCCGAACCCGAGCGACTCCTCGGGCGCGTCCGGCGCCGGGGCGAACGGCTCGGCCTCGACCTCCGGCGACGAGGGGGGCGGAGGCAGGCCGAACGGGTCCGCGGCGCGCGGCGCCGGGACCGGGACGGGGAGCGGATCGTGGAACGGATCCGGCGCCGCGACGCGCGGCGGAGCGGGCGGGAGCGAGAACGGATCGGCGAGCTCGGAGGGCGGCGGGAGCGGGACGCTCCCGCCGGAGGGACCGGGCGCCGGCGCCGGGAAGACGCCCGGCCTCGGGAGCGGCGGCGCCGCGGCGGGTGGCGCTCCGAACGGATCCGGCAGCGGCGGCGGGGCGATCGGCGCGGCCGGCGGGGGAGGCAGCGGGACGGCCGCGGGCGCCGGACGCGCCGGCGGCGGCAGCGCGACCGCCGCGCCCCCGCCCGCGACGGGGAACGTCTCGCGGCACTTCGGGCAGCGGACGTTCAGGCCGGCCGCGGGTACCCGGCGGTCGTCCACGCTGTACGAGGCGCTGCAGTGCGGGCACGCGACCTTCATGTCCTGCGGGGCTCCTCCGGATCGAGCCGGCGCTTCGGCGCGGGGCGCTCCGCGGGGCCGCGCGCGCGCTCGCCGTCCTCGAACGCGGCGGCGTCCGCCGGGAAGTCGCGACCGTGGATCTCGGCGGCGGATGGGTCGGAGGTCATCGCGGAGGCGGGCCGGCGCGAAATCCCCGGAGCCGCTCGACGGTACCACCCGCCGCTCCGGGGCAGCAAGGATCGGCCCGGCGCGGCCGAAGAGGGGAACGGCGCGGCGGCGCAGCGCGTGGTACATCGGGGTACATGCCCGGCGCGACCGACGCGGTGCTCGCGCGGCTCAAGGCCTGGACGCTCGAGCTGGGCGGCCCCGGGACGCGCGCGCGCCTCGAGAAGCTCACGCCCCCGCGGAACGAGTACGGCGTCGATCCCTACGGGCTCGACGTCGAGTACGTCGTCGCGGCGATCGCGCCGCTCCTCTGGCTGTACAAGAAGTACTTCCGCGTCCAGCTCCACGGCGCCGACCGCGTCCCCAACGAAGGGCGGGCGGTGATCGTGGCGAACCACTCCGGGCAGCTCCCCTTCGACGCCGCGATGATCGAGGTCGGCCTCCTCATCGAGAAGGACCCGCCGCGGGTCGCGCGCGCCCTGGTGGAGAAGTGGGTCCCGACGCTGCCGTTCGTCTCCACGTTCATGGCGCGCTGCGGCCAGATCGTCGGCACGCCGGAGAACTGCCGGCGCCTGCTCGCCGCGGACGAGGCGATCCTCGTGTTCCCCGAGGGCGTGCGCGGGCTGAACAAGCCGTTCCGCGAGCGGTACCAGCTCCAGAAGTTCGGGCTGGGCTTCATGCGGCTCGCGCTCGAGTCGGGCGCCCCCATCGTGCCCTGCGCCGTCGTCGGCGCGGAGGAGCAGGCCCCGGCGCTGTTCGACCTGAAGCCGCTCGCGCGGCTCCTGGGGTTCCCGGCGTTCCCGATCACCCCCACCGTCCTGCCCTTCCCGCTCCCCGCCCGCTACCACGTCCGCTTCGGCGAGCCGATGCGCTTCTCCGGCTCGCCCGACGAGGAGGACGCCGAGCTCGAGCGCAAGGTCGCCGGGGTGCAGGAGGCCGTGAAGGCGCTCCTCGACCGCGGCCTCGCGGAGCGCAAGAGCGTCTACCTGTAGGAGCGCGCCCTGCCCCTGCCCCGCGAGCCGCCCACCTTCCCCGGCATGCCGAAGCGCGTGCTCGTCACCGGCATCGCCGGGAACCTCGGGCGCGCGCTCGCGAAGCTGCTCCACACCGAGACGCACGTCGTCGGCGTGGACCGGCGGCCCTTCGTCGGGAAGCCCAAGGACGTCGACCACCACCGGGTCGACGTCCGCAAGGCGCGGGTGGAGGAGGCCTTCCGGCGTGGCCGGGTCGACGCCGTCATCCACCTCGGGATCATGCACGACCCGCGCATGCCGCGCAGCGAGGCCCACTCCTTCAACGTGATCGGCACGCACAAGATCCTCGACCTCTGCGTCCGGCACGCGGTGAGCAAGGTGGTCGTGCTGTCCTCCGCGAACGCCTACGGCCCGCGCCCCGACAACTCGAACTTCCTCCCCGAGGAGACGCCGCTCATGGCGGCCGAGCGGTTCAGCGAGATGCGCGACCTCATCGAGGTCGACATGTACGCGCAGTCGTTCATGTGGAAGCACCCCGACGTCGAGACGGTGATCCTCCGGCCCGTGAACATCGTCGGACCCACCGTGCGCAACGCGCCGTCCAACTACCTCCGGCTGGAGCGGCCCCTCACCGTCCTCGGGTTCGATCCGATGGTGCAGCTCGTCCACGAGCAGGACGTCTGCCGCGCCCTCGTCCTCGCGCTCCGGCCCGGCCTGCGCGGGGTCTTCAACGTGACCGGGCCGGGCGAGGTGCCGCTCTCGGCCGCGCTGCGGGAGCTCGGCCGCCGCCCGATCCCGGTGCCGCACTTCCTCGTCCGGTCCCTCGTCCGGCAGGCGTTCGAGGCGCGGCTCTCCGGGTTCCCGCCGGAGGAGGTGGATCACATCCAGTACCTCTGCGTCGTGGACGGCTCGCGGTTCGCGCGCGACGCCGCCTGGGCGCCCGCGTTCTCGCTGCGCGACACGATCCGGAGCGTGCTCTGACCCGGGCGCGAGGAGCGGGACCGAGCGGGCAGCCGCGCCCGGTCCCGGGGCGGCATCCCGTCGCCGCAGCGAGGCGTGCCGGATCCGCTCCCCGCGGCCCACGATCGCGGTCGCGTGGTACATTCCCGTTCCTGCCGGTCTCCCGCCGGCCCTCTCCCGGAGGCAGCGCCATCGCCACCGCCAAGACCCGTAAGCCCCGTCCGGCCGCGAAGCGCGAGCGGCGCGCCGCGCCCGGACGCACCCGCCGGGGGCCCCCGGCGCGGCGTCGCCGCGGGCCGCTCCCGGCCGAGCTGCAGCCGCTCGGCGTGGGCGTCGCCGACGCGTTCGCGCTCGACCGGCTCGCCGTCCCCGCCCGCCTGAAGCGCCCGCCCAAGAAGGCGGTGCGGGAGCTCGGCTGGGCGGCGTTCGGCGACGTGGCGCGGGTGCTCGCGGGCCGGATCGCGCTCCGCTTCCGGCCGGGCGTCGTCGTCGGGATCGCGAAGGGCGGCATCTTCGTCGGCGGCGCGATCTCCGCCGTGCTCGGCGCCGAGTTCTACCCGGTCCGGATCGAGAAGCGGAGCCGCGACAGGGCCCCGCTCCCCGAGGTCGCCGCGGAGCTGCCCGACCTGCGCGGCAAGAAGGTCCTCGTCGTGGACGACGTCGCCTCGACGGGCGCGACGCTCGCGCGCGCCCGCGCGCTCGCCCGCAAGGCGGGCGCGCGGGAGGTCCGGACGGCGGTGCTGGTGGCCCGCCCGCGCGGCGCGCGCCCCGACTTCGCCGCGTTCGAGACCGACGAGCTCGTCCTGTTCGGGTGGGACTACCAGCTCGACGCCGGCGGCGGCGCGATCGACCCCGGCGAGGTGGGCGTCTAGCGATCCTCCGCCGCACGGGGCGGTCATGAAGCGCGTCGTCGTCGGCACCGCCGGGCACATCGACCACGGGAAGACCTCCCTCGTCCGGGCGCTCACCGGCATCGACACGGACCGGCTGAGCGAGGAGAAGCGGCGCGGCATCACCATCGAGCTCGGCTTCGCGCACCTCGCGCTGCCGGACGGGACGGTGGCCGGCGTGGTGGACGTGCCCGGCCACGAGCGGTTCGTCCGGTCGATGGCGGCGGGGGCCGGCGGCGTGGACCTCGTCGTGCTCGTCGTCGCGGCGGACGAGGGCGTGATGCCGCAGACGCGCGAGCACCTCGACATCTGCCGGCTCCTCGGCGTCGCGCGCGGGGTCGTGGCGGTGACGAAGTCGGACCTCCTCCCGGACCTCGGCGCGGGGTGGCTGCCGCTCCTCGAGCAGGACGTGCGCGAGGTCGCGCGCGGCACCTTCCTCGAGGGCGCCGCGATCGTGCCGGTCTCCTCCGCGACGGGCGAGGGGCTCGACCGGCTGGTCGCGGAGCTCGCCCGCCTCGCGGCGGAGGTGCCCGAGCGCCCCGCCGACGGGCCCGCGTTCCTCCCCATCGACCGCGCCTTCTCGCTGAAGGGGTTCGGCACGGTCGTGACGGGAACCCTCCTCTGCGGCGAGCTGCGCGAGGGGGACGAGGCCGCGCTCCTCCCCGCCGCGCACGGGGTCGGCGCGCTGCGCGTGCGATCGCTGCAGGTGCACGGGGTGGGGACGCCCCGCGCCCTCGCCGGCCAGCGCACGGCGGTGAACCTGCCCGGCGTGGAGCCCGCCGCGATCCGCCGCGGGCAGGCGCTGGTTCACCGCGGCGTCGTGCCCGCCTCGTCGGTGCTCGACGTCGAGCTCGTGCTGCTCGCGGCGGCGCCGCGACCGCTCCGGCACCGCGCGAAGCTGCTGCTCCACGTCGGCACCGCCCAGGTGCCGGCGACGGTCGCGCTCCTCGATCGGGGCGAGCTCGCGCCCGGCGCGACGGCGTTCGCGCAGCTCCGGCTCGGCGCCCCCGCGGCCGCGCTGCCGGGGCAGCGCTTCATCCTGCGCGGGTTCGCCGTGCTCGAGGGGCGCGGCAAGACCGTCGGCGGCGGCCGCGTCCTCGCCGTCGCCGCGCCGAAGCGCAGGCGCGGCCGCCCCGAGGCCACGCGGCAGCTGGAGGTGCTCGCGCGCGGGGACGCCGACGCGCGCGTCGCCGCCGTGCTCGAGATGGCCGGCCCGGCCGGGCTGGACGCCGCCGCGCTCGTCGGCCGCACCGCCCTCTCGCCGAAGGCGGTCGCCGCCGCGCTCGAGCGGCTCGGCGCGAGGGGCGGCGCGGTCCTCTTCGACCGCGAGCGGCGGGCGTGGGCGGCCGGCGCCGTCGCGGACGAGCTGTCGGCGCGGCTCGTCCGCGCGGTGGACGCGTTCCACGCCGAGAAGCCGCTCGCCGCCGGGGTCGGGCGGGAGGAGCTGCGCGGGCGCCTCCCGCCGGTGGTGGATCCGCGCCTGTTCCAGCGGCTCCTCGCGCAGCTCGCCGACCGGGGCGAGCTGGTCGTCGAGGGCGATCACGCGCGCCGGCCGGGCCACGCGGCCGCGGCTTCCCGCGGCGCCGGCGGCGCGCAGAAGGAGAAGCTCGCGGAGGTGCTCGCGAAGGGCGGGCTCACCCCGCCCTGGCTCTCCGAGCTGCCCGCCGCGGTGGGGGCGAGCGCGGACGACGTGCACGCGCTCCTGAAGCTCCTCGCGGCCGAGGGGCGGGCGGTGCGCGTCTCCTCCGAGCTGTGGTTCGACGCGGCGGCGCTCGGCGGGCTCCGCGCCCGGCTCGTCGCGTTCCTGCGGGAGCGGAGGTCGATCACCACGCAGGAGTTCAAGGACCTGGTCGGCGCGACGCGCAAGCACGTGATCCCGCTCGCGGAGCACTTCGACAACGAGAAGGTCACGCTGCGCGTCGGCGAGAAGCGCGTCCTGCGCGGCGAGGGGAAGCCGTGACCGCGCCGGACCAGGGCCGGCGGCAGTCCGAGCCGGCCGGCACGGTGATCGTGCGCGGCGGGATCGTCGTGTACGCGAGCGAGGGCGCCGCCGCCCTGGCCGGGCGCGGCGTCGGGGAGCTCGTCGGGCGCGCCTTCGCGGAGCTCGTGGCTCCCGAGCAGCGCGCGATGGTGGAGGACCTCCACCAGCGCCGCCTGCGGGGCGAGCCCGCCGCGACGCGGTACGAGGTCGCCCTCGCGCTCCCCGGCGCCGGCCGCCGGCTCGTCGAGGTTCACCTCGAGCAGGACGGAGGCGACCTCCTCGTCCACCTGCGCGACCTCGCCGTGCGCGAGGTCCGCCGGCTGCGCCTCGACGCGGTGGCGACGCTCGGCGCGGCGCTCCAGCGCGAGGTCGCCGAGGACGCGATCCACGCGCGCGTCCGCGACGGCCTGTGGGCGCTCGGCCTCGCGTCGGCGTTGATCCGGGCGGAGCCGGACGGCGTGCGCGTGGTCTGGGCGAGGGTCCCGGCCGCGGTGTCCGAGCGGTTCCTCGCCATCGCCGGCGTCCCGCTCGACGGCTACCTCGCCCGCTGGACCGAGCTCTCGCGACGCGTCTGGAGCGACGGCGCGCAGTTCACGGAGGACCTCGGCCTGCACGCGGCGCGGGCGGTGCCGGAGGCGCTCGCCGAGGAGGTCCGCTCCCTCGTGAACGCGGCGGCCCTCTCGAAGGCCGCCGCGGTGCGGCTCGGCGAGCGCGCCGACGCGGACCTCTACGCGATCGTCGCGGGGGACTGGCTCCGGGGCGAGGACCTCCCCGCGGTCCGCCTCTTCGCGTCCCAGCTCGCCGCGGCGCTCGACGCCGCGCGCCGGGTCGCCGACCTGTCGCGGCGCAACGCCGACCTCGCGGCGCTCAACCGGGTGGCGGAGCTCGCGGCCGCGGCGACGGACCTCTCCGGCTTCCTCCCCCTCGCCTCGGAGGTCCTGCGCGCCGCGACCGGCTGCGCCGGGACCGCGGTGTACGTGCTCGACGAGGCCGCCGGGGCGCTCGTGCTCGCACACCTCGACGGCGCGCCGCCCGACGCGGCCGCGCCGCTCCGGCGCATCGGGCTCGGCGGGCCGGCCGGGCGGATCTTCCGCGAGGGCGGCCCGCTCGTCGCGGACGTCGCCGCGGGAGAGCTCCCCGAGCTGCAGCCGCTCGGGTTCCCCGCGATCGCCTGGATCCCGCTCCTCGTGCGGTCGAAGGGGGTGGGCGTCCTCGCCGCGGCGTTCCGTGCGCCGCCGTCCGAGGTCCGCGCGCGCCTCGACCTCCTCGCCGCCGTCGGCGCGCACCTCGCCTCCGCGATCGAGTCCCACCGCCTCGTGGCGGACCTCCGGGGACGCGTCGAGGAGCTGTCGCTCCTGAACGACATGGGGCGGACCGTCGCCGCCTCGCTCGACCTCGACCGCGTGCTGCACGACGGCGCCGAGGCGGCGCGACGGCTCGTCGGCGCGAGCCGCGGCTTCGTGGTCCTCCACGACGCCGTGCGGTCGGAGCTCCGGGTCGGGGGCGGCGCCGGCGCGCCCGCGGCGCTCGCCGGGCTCGCCGCGCCGCTCGATGCGGTGCCCTTCGTCGCCGCCGCGATCCGCGGGCGCAGGCCGGTCGTCGTCGCCGACGGCGAGGGCGCGCCGGCGCCCGACGCGCCGGCCGCGCGCGGGTTCGGCCGCTCGGCCGTCGCGGCGCCCGTGCTCCTGCGCGGCGAGCCGGTCGGCGCCGTCGTCGTGGACGAGATCGAGCGCGCCCGGACGTTCACGCCCTCCGAGGTGGAGCGGCTCACGGCCGTGGCGAACCAGCTCGCGCTCGCGATCGGGAACGCGCGGCTGTACGCGGAGACGCGGCGCCGCGCGGAGGAGCTCGGGCTCATGCACGAGGTCGGCCGGGCGCTCGCCGAGACGCTCGACTTCGAGCGCGTGCTCCACGCCGGCGTCCGGAACCTGGCGCGCATCGTGGACGCGCCCGAGGGCTACCTCGCGATCGTGAGCCCGGACGGCCCGGGGCTCGAGATCCGCGCCGCGGCGGGGCGCCACCCCGAGCTCGTGGGGACGCGCCTCCCGCTCGAGCCGCCCGACCACAACCTCATGGCCGCGGCCTTCCACGCGCGCGAGCCCGTCCTCGTGGAGGACGGCGCCGTGGACCCGCGCCCGGACCCCACGCTCCGCGCGCAGACGGGCGGCCGCGGCTACCTGGGGTTGCCGCTCGTCGTGCGGGACCGGGCGATCGGAGCGCTCCTCATCGTGGAGACGCGGCGGCCGCGGGCGTTCACGGTCGCCGAGGTCGAGCGGGCGGCGGGCATCGCGAACCAGCTCGCGGTGGCCGCCGACAACGCCCGCCTCTACGAGGACCTGCGCCGGAGCTACGCGGACCTGGAGCGCGCGCAGCACCGCCTCATCCAGGGCGAGCGGCTCGCGGCGCTCGGCGAGATGTCCGCCGTCGTCGCCCACGAGGTGCGCAACCCGCTCGGCGTCATCTTCAACTCCCTCGGCTCGCTGCGGCGCCTCGTGCGCCCGTCCGGCGACGCGAAGATGCTGCTCGACATCGTGGGCGAGGAGGCGGACCGGCTGAACCGCATCGTCGGCGACCTCCTCGACTTCGCGCGGCCCGCCACGCCCGAGCTGCGGCCCGAGCCGCTCGACCGGGTCGTCGAGGACGCGGTGGTCGCGGCGCTCGCCCAGCGGCCGAACGGGATCGACGTCGCGCGCGAGCTCGACCCGGCGCTCCCCGCCGTCCCGATGGACCCGCGCCTCGTGCGGCAGGCGGTGCTCAACGTCGTCGTGAACGCCGTGCAGGCGATGCCGGAGGGCGGGCGCATCACGCTCCGGACGCGCGCCGAGCGCGAGGAGGCGGTGCTGGAGGTGGAGGACACCGGCCCCGGGATCCCCGACGAGGTGCGGGCGCGCATCTTCGAGCCGTTCTTCACGACGAAGGCGAGCGGGACCGGGCTCGGGCTCGCGGTCGTGCGCCGGATCGTGGAGGGGCACGGCGGGACCGTCGTCGTCCGCAGCCGGCCCGGCGAAGGCACGCTGTTCGCGCTGCGCTTCCCGCTCGGGCGCGCCGTGGTTGAAAAGCGCCCGTCGATGGGCTGAGATCCGCGCGCGATGGACCCCGGGCCGCGAGACGCCGCCGCGCAGGACCCCGCGCCCGGCGCCGAGCCGCGCGGCAAGGTGCTCGTGGTGGACGACCAGCGCAACATGCGCGCGACCACCGCGATCCTGCTCCGGCAGGCCGGGCACTCGGTGGACGAGGCGGAGAGCGGCGCCGCCGCGATCCGGCGCGTGCAGCAGGAGCCCTTCGACGTCGTCCTGACGGACCTCCGGATGCCCGGCGTGGACGGGCTCGAGGTGCTCCGCGCCGTCCGCGAGCACGCGCCGGACACGCAGGTCATCGTGATGACCGCCTACGGGACGATCGACTCCGCGGTCGAGGCGATGCGCCGCGGCGCCCTCGACTACGTGTCGAAGCCGTTCCAGGAGGGGGAGCTGCTCCTGCGCATCGCCCGGGCCGTCGAGCAGCGCCGGATGCGCGGGCACATCCACCTGCTCGCGGACGACTTCCGGCGGCGGTACGGCCTCGAGCACATCGTCGGCACCTCGCCGGCGATCCGCGACGTGCTCGAGCGCGTCCAGCGCGTGGCCGCCACCGACGCGACCGTCCTCCTGACCGGCGAGTCCGGGACGGGCAAGGAGCTCGTGGCGCGCGCCCTCCACGCGTCGAGCCGCCGCTCCGGCGGCCCGTTCGTCCCGGTGAACTGCGCCGCGATCACCGAGACCCTGCTCGAGTCCGAGCTGTTCGGCCACGCCCGCGGCGCCTTCACCGGCGCGACCCGGGCCCGGCGCGGCCTGTTCGAGGAGGCGCACGGGGGGACGCTCTTCATCGACGAGGTCGGCGAGACCACGCCGGGGTTCCAGGCGAAGCTCCTGCGGGCCCTGCAGGACGGCGAGATCCGCCGCGTCGGCGAGTCCGCGCCGGTGCAGGTGGACGTCCGCGTCGTCGCGGCGACGAACCAGGACCTGCGCCGCGCCATCGGCGAGAAGCGGTTCCGCGAGGACCTCTACTACCGCCTCGCGGTGGTGCCGATCCGGATCCCGCCGCTGCGGGAGCGCCGCGGCGACGTCCCGCTCCTCGCCGCCCACTTCCTGCGCTGCGCCGCCACCGCGGGCGACCCGCCCCGCACGCTCGCGCCCGACGCGGTGGCGAGGCTGCTCGAGCACGGCTGGCCGGGGAACGTCCGGGAGCTCGAGAACGTGATCGCGCAGGCCGCGGCGCTCGCGCCGGCGCCGGAGATCCACGCCGCGGACGTCCACGTCGAGCCGCCGGCCGCCGCGGCGGCGGGCGGCGGCCGGACGCTCGCAGCCGCGGTCGAGGACGCGGAGCGGGCCGCGATCGAGGCCGCGCTGGCGCGGCACGGCGGAGATCTGACCGGCGTCGCGCGCGAGCTGGGCGTCTCGGGGACGACGCTCTGGCGGAAGATGAAGCGGCTCGGGATGGGCGCCCGCGCGGAATGACCGCACCCCGCCCGTTTCACTTCTGCAATGCGGATTTCAGCTTCGCAACGAGCCCGCGCCGACGAGGGGGCCCGAAAGCCCGACCCCGCGCCAAGCGCCCGTAGGCGCTCGCGGATCCGGAGCTGCCGCCTCGCCCGGTGATGGCACCCGCGTTGCTAAACACCACGCGAGAAGTGCAAAGCCGCCTGTTGAAGTAGGTCCCCCCCCGCCACTTCAGCTGCGCTTTGCACTTCTCTTTTTTTCCTGCGGCGGAGCGATGGCGTCGTTCCTCATCGTCGACGAGGATCGCAACTTCCGGGAGGCGCTCGCGATCGCGCTCCGCCTGGAGGGGCACGAGGCCTCCGCCGTCGGCGACGCGGCCGCCGCCCGCGCCCGCCTGGCGTCGGCGGCCCTGGACTGTTGCCTCGTGGACGTCCACCTGCGCGGCGCGGACGGGCTCCTCGAGGCGGCCTGCCGCGCCGGAGCGCGGGCGTTCGCCACCGGGCCGCACCCGGACCTCGTCGCCGCCGCGGCGAGGCGTCACCCGGGGGCGGGCGCGCTCCCGAAGCCGCTCAGCGCCCGGGAGGTCGAGGCCGCCGTCGCGGGCGGCACCCGCGCCGCGGCGCGCGCCGGCTGACGTCGCGCGCTACAGGACGATCGCGCCCGCCGCCTGCGCGAGGCGGACCATCGGGTCGGCGACGATCCCGAGGAGCACCACCACCGCGATCGCCGCCACGAGCGCGACCGACATCGCAGGCGAGCGGAGCGCGTCCGGCTCGCCCTCGGGCGCGCGCATGTACATGTAGACCACCACGCGCAGGTAGTAGTACGCGCCGAGCACGCTCGTGAGCACGCCGATCACCGCGAGGCCGTAGAGCTGCGCCGCGATCGCGGCCTGGAAGACGTAGAGCTTCGCCACGAACCCCGCGGTCGGCGGGATGCCGGCGAGCGACAGCAGGAACACCGCCATCGCGAACGCGAGCGCCGGACGGCGCGCGGCGAGCCCGGAGAACCGCTGCAGGTCCCAGGCGTCCCCGGCCTCCTCGCCGCGCCGCTCGAGCGCGCCCACCACGGCGAACGCGCCGATGGCCGTCGCGCTGTAGGCGGCGAGGTAGAAGAGGAGCCCGGCGAGCGCCTTGTCGCGGACGCCCGCCGCCGCCGCCGAGAGGACGCCGACGAGCAGGTACCCGGCGTGCGCGATCGAGGAGTAGGCCAGCATCCGCTTCACGCTGCGCTGCGGGAGGGCGAGCAGGTTGCCGAAGATCATCGTGAGCAGGGCGAGGGCGGAGACGATGCCGCCGAACGCCGCCGCGCCCGAGGTCTCGCCGCTCGTCGCCGAGAGGAAGATGCGCGCGAGCACCGCGAACGCCGCCGTCTTCACGCCCGCCGCCATGAACGCGGTCACCGGGGTCGGGGCGCCCTCGTAGACGTCGGGGGTCCAGGCGTGGAAGGGGACGGCCGCGACCTTGAACGCGACGCCGGCGGCGACGAGGCCGAGCCCGATGAGGCGGAGCGGCTCCCGGTCCGCGTTCACCGCCAGGGACAGGTCCGCGAACAGCGTCGAGCCCGTGGCGCCGTAGACGAGCGCGGCGCCGTAGAGGAAGAGCGCCGAGGAGATCGCGCCGAGCACGAGGTACTTGAAGGCGGCCTCGGCCGGGCGGAGCCCGCGCCGGAGGTACGCGGCGAGCGCGTAGGTCGAGAGGCTCATCGTCTCGATGGCGACGAACGCGACGAGGAAGTCGTTCGCCATCCCGAGGAGCGACATGCCCGCGGCGCCGAACGCGGCGAGCGCGTAGAACTCCCCGCGCTCCGCGTCGCGCGCGCCGAGCCAGCCCGCGCCGACGAGCGCCGACATCGCGAGCCCGGCGCACACGATCACGGTGACGAGCGCCGAGAAGTTGTCGGAGACGGCCTGCCGCCCGAACACCGCCCCGGAGGCCGACGTCCACCCGACGAGCGGCGCGCCGGCGGCGAGCGCCGCGGCGGCCGCGAACGCGACGGTGAGGACGGCCTGGTAGCCGCGCCGCCCCGAGACGAGGAACACCTCGGAGAGGAGGAGCGCGATCGCGCCCACGGTGAGGATCGCCACCGGGACGAGGGAGGCGAAGTCGCGCATCTGGAAGCCGGTCATGTCAGTGGACCTCGCCGGGGAGGACGACGGGGGTGGTGGGCGGCGCCGCCGGCGCGGCGGGGAACCCCGGCACGAACGGCAGCGCGGCCGCGGCGCGCGCGGCGAACCCGGTCGTCTCCGTGCCGACCTGCGGGCCCCGGCCGAGCTTCTGCTCGACGGCCTGGAAGCGCTGGACGAGCCGGTCCACCGCGGGCTTCGCGGGGGCGAGGAACGGCCCCGGCACGACGCCCATCCACACGATGAAGGCGATCATCGGGACGAGCACGAACGCCTCGCGCACCGTGAGGTCGGGCAGGTGCCGGTTGTGCGGGTTCTCGAGCTTCCCGAAGAACACGCGCTCCACGAGGAGCAGCATGTAGACCGCGCCGAAGATGACGCCGAGCGCGCCCAGGGTCGCGAACACCGCCGACCCGCGGAGCCGCGACAGCCAGGTGCCGGACAGGATCAGGAACTCGCCCACGAACCCGTTCGTCCCGGGCAGCCCGATCGAGGAGAGCGTCACGATCACGAACGCCGTCGCGATCCAGGGCACCTGCCCGGCGATGCCGCCGTACTCGGAGATGAGCCGGGTGTGGCGCCGCTCGTAGAGGATCCCCACGAGGAGGAACAGCGCGCCCGTGGACACGCCGTGGTTCAGCATCTGGTAGACGCCGCCCGTGAGCCCCTCCGCCGAGATCGCCATGAGGCCCAGCATGACGAAGCCGAGGTGGGAGACCGAGGAGTAGGCGACGAGCCGCTTCATGTCCGTCTGGACGAAGGACATGAGCGCGCCGTACAGGATCCCGATCACCGCGAGGACCGCGATGGCGGTGCGGAAGTGGAGCGCCGCCTCCGGGAAGAGGGGCATCGCGTACCGGAAGAACCCGAACGTCCCCATCTTGAGGAGGACGCCCGCCAGGATCACCGAGCCCGCCGTGGGCGCCTCGGTGTGCGCGTCGGGCAGCCACGTGTGGAGCGGGAACATCGGGACCTTCACCGCGAACGCGAGCGAGAAGGCCAGGAAGAGGAGCCCCGCGGCCTGCGGCGAGACCTGGAGGGCGCGGCGCGCCTCGAGGTAGTCGAACGTCCCGCCGTCGTGGAAGTAGACGTACAGGATGGCGAGCAGCATGAGCACGCTCGCCGCGAAGGTGTAGACGAAGAACTTGATGGTCGCGTAGAGGCGGTTCTGCGAGCCCCACACGCCGATGAGCAGGTACATCGGCACGAGGATGAGCTCCCAGAACACGTAGAAGAGCACGAGGTCGAGCGCCGCGAAGGTCCCGATCATCGCGGTC